>NZ_RFFJ01000007.1 GCF_003696235.1 Streptomyces triticirhizae | reverse complement strand
GGCGGCGCGGCGCGGCGTCGCCGGGCGGCTGACGCTGGTGGCCGGCGACGCCGCCGGCTACGCGGCCGACGCCGCGCACGGCGTCTTCGACGCGGTGCTCTGCGTGGGCGCGACGCACGCCTTCGGCGGCCTGGAACGGACGCTGGCCGCCGCCCGCCGCAGGCTGGCGCCGGGCGGCCGGCTGGTGGTGGGGGAGGGCTTCTGGGAACGGGAGCCGACGCCGGCCGCGCTGGCCGGACTCGGCGCGGAACGGGAGGACTTCACCGACCTGGCCGGCGTGGTGGCCCTCTGCCAGGCCGCCGGGTTGACCCCGGTGTACGGGCATGTCTCCACGCTCGCCGAGTGGGACGACTACGAGTGGTGCTGGACCGGCTCGCTCGCCGGCTGGGCGCTGGACCACCCCGAGCACCCGAGGGCCGCCGAGGCGGCGGCCGAGGCCGCCGAGCACCGCGCCGGCTGGCTCGGCGGCTACCGGGGCGTGCTCGGCTTCGCCACCCTGGTGCTGCGCGGCCGCTGACGACGGCGGTGCGGGGATGGCCACGGCGCGTGGTCGTCTGCGGGCCGCTGACGACGGCGGTGCGGGGATGGCCACGGCGCGTGGTCGTCTGCGGGCCGCTGTCGACGACGGTGAGGGGTGGTCACGGCGCGTGGTCGTCTGCGGGACCGTCGCCCGTTCCCCGCGCCCTTGGGGTGGGTGGGCGTTCAGGGGCGCGGGGAACTGCGCGAGGTATGGGGGGCGGGCCGCAGGCGACGACGGTGGGGGGTTGCTACGGTGCGTGGTCGTCTGCGGGACCGTCGCCCGTTCCCCGCGCCCCTGGGGTGGGTGGGCGTTCAGGGGCGCGGGGAACTGCGCGAAGTATGTGTGCCGGGCCGCAGACGACGACGGTGGGGGAGAAGGCTCCGTCAGAACCGCCGCGTGATCAGCGCCTTCTTGACCTCCTGGATGGCCTTCGTCACCTCGATCCCACGCGGGCAGGCGTCCGTGCAGTTGAACGTCGTGCGGCAACGCCACACGCCGTCCTTGTCGTTGAGCACCTCAAGCCGCCGCTCGCCGCCCTCGTCCCGGGAGTCGAAGATGAAGCGGTGCGCGTTCACGATGGCCGCCGGGCCGAAGTACTGCCCGTCGTTCCAGAACACCGGGCACGAGGAGGTGCAGGCGGCGCAGAGGATGCACTTGGTGGTGTCGTCGAACCGCTCGCGGTCCTCGGCCGACTGGAGCCGCTCGCGCGTCGGCTCGTTCCCCGAGGTGATCAGGAACGGCATCACGTCCCGGTACGCCTGGAAGAACGGCTCCATGTCGACGACCAGGTCCTTGAGGACCGTCATGCCCTTGATGGGCTCGACCAGGATCGGCTTGGTCGCGACCCGGTCCTTGATGGGCGTGATGTCCTTGATCAGCGTCTTGCAGGCCAGCCGGTTCTTGCCGTTGATCCGCATCGCGTCCGAGCCGCAGATCCCGTGGGCGCAGGAGCGGCGGAACGTCAGCGTGCCGTCCTCGTGCCACTTGATCTGGTGCAGCGCGTCGAGCACCCGCTCCTTGGGGTCGATCGCGATCTCGAAGTCCTGCCAGTGCGTCTCGGCGGAGACCTCCGGGTTGAACCGGCGAATCCGGAACGTGACGGTGACCAGGTGGTCGGCGCCCGCCTGCGCGGCGGGCTTCTCCAGAGTCGGGGTAGCCATCAGTACTTACGCTCCATCGGCTGGTAGCGGGTGACGACGACCGGCTTGTAGTCCAGCCGGATCGACTCGTTGCCCTCGGCGTCCACCTCGCGGTAGGCCATGGTGTGCCGCATGAAGTTGACGTCGTCGCGGTTGGGGTAGTCCTCGCGGTAGTGGCCGCCCCTGGACTCCTTGCGGGCCAGCGCCGAGACCACCAACACCTCGGCCAGTTCCAGCAGGTTGCCCAGCTCCAGGGCCTCCAGCAGGTCGGTGTTGAAGCGGCGGCCCTTGTCCTGCACCGAGACGTTGCGGTAACGGCGGCGCAGCGCGGTGATGTCCTCAAGGGCCTCCTTGAGGGTCTGCTCGGTGCGGAACACCATGGCGTTCTTGTCCATGGTCTCCTGAAGCTCCTGCCGGATCTCCGTGACCCGCTCGCTGCCGGTGGCGTCGCGCATCCGCTCCACCTCGTCGGCGACGAACTTCGCCGGCTCGTCCGGCAGTTCGACGAAGTCGGCGGTGGCGGCGTACTCGGCGGCGGCGATGCCGGCGCGGCGGCCGAACACGTTGATGTCCAGCAGGGAGTTGGTGCCGAGACGGTTGGCGCCGTGCACGGAGACGCAGGCCACCTCGCCGGCCGCGTAGAGCCCGGGCACCACGTCGGTGTTGTTGGCCAGCACCTCGCCCATCACGTTGGTCGGCATCCCGCCCATCGCGTAGTGCGCGGTCGGCTGGATCGGGATCGGGTCGGTGTACGGCTCGATGCCCAGGTAGGTGCGGGCGAACTCGGTGATGTCCGGCAGCTTGGCGTCCAGCTGCTCCGGCGGCAGGTGGGTGAGGTCCAGGTAGACGTGGTCGCCGTCGGGGCCGCAGCCCCGGCCCTCGCGGATCTCGGTGTAGATCGAGCGGGAGACCACGTCCCGGGAGGCCAGGTCCTTCATGACGGGCGCGTACTTCTCCATGAAGCGCTCGCCGTCCTTGTTCCGCAGGATGCCGCCCTCGCCGCGCGCGCCCTCGGTGAGCAGGATGCCCATCTTCCAGATGCCGGTCGGGTGGAACTGGAAGAACTCCATGTCCTCCAGCGGCAGTCCGCGCCGGAACGCGGCGGCCTGCCCGTCGCCGGTGAGGGTGTGCGCGTTGGAGGTGACCTTGTAGAACTTGCCGTTGCCGCCGGAGGCGAAGACCACGGCCTTGGCCTGGAAGACGTGCAGCTCACCGGTGGCCAGCTCGTAGGCGACGACGCCGGCGGTGCGGCGCTGCCCGTCCACCTCGTTGAGCAGCAGGTCCAGCACGTAGAACTCGTTGTAGAACTCCACGCCCTCCTTGACGCAGTTCTGGTACAGCGTCTGGAGGATCATGTGGCCGGTGCGGTCGGCCGCGTAGCAGGAGCGGCGCACCGGGGCCTCGCCGTGGTTGCGGCTGTGGCCGCCGAACCGGCGCTGGTCGATCCGGCCCTCGGGGGTGCGGTTGAACGGGAGGCCCATCTTCTCCAGGTCGAGCACGGAGTCGATGGCCTCCTTGGCCAGGATCTCCGCCGCGTCCTGGTCCACCAGGTAGTCGCCGCCCTTGATGGTGTCGAAGGTGTGCCACTCCCAGTTGTCCTCCTCGACGTTGGCCAGGGCGGCGGCCATGCCGCCCTGCGCCGCGCCGGTGTGGGAGCGGGTCGGGTAGAGCTTGGTGAGGACCGCCGTCCGGCTGCGCTTGGTGGCCTCGATGGCCGCGCGCATCCCGGCGCCGCCGGCGCCGACGATCACGGTGTCGTACTTGTGGATCTGCATGGTCGAATGCCTCGTCAGCCCCGGTGCGTCAGCGGATGTTCGGGTCGAAGGTGAAGATCACCAGGGTGCCCAGCAGCACGGTGAAGACCGTGGCCGTGTACAGCAGCATCTTCAGCCAGAAGCGGGTGCCGTCCCGCTGCGCGTAGTCGTTGATGATCGTCCGCAGCCCGTTGGCGCCGTGCAGCATGGCGAGCCAGAGCATGATCAGGTCCCAGGCCATCCAGAACGGGGAGGCCCAACGGCCGGCCACGAACGCGAAGCTGACCTTGCTGACGCCGCCGTCCAGCACCAGCTGGATCAGCAGGTGGCCCAGGACCAGCACCACCAGCACGATGCCGGACAGCCGCATGAAGACCCAGCCGTACAGCTCGAAGTTGGTGCGGGTCGCCTTCGGCGTGCGGGCCGTCCTGGCGCGCGGCGGCTCGATCAGCGGCGCGGGGTTGTCGGGGCTGGTGCCCTCGGAGGCACTCACGGAACTCACTGCGCTCATGGTGATCTCAGCTCCCGAACACTTCGCGGACGGCGTGGCCCAGCACCGGGTAGGCGGCGCCGGCCATCAGCACCAGCCACAGGCCCACCACGGTCCAGAGCATCTGCTTCTGGTAGCGGGTGCCCTGGGACCAGAAGTCGACGGCCACCACCCGCAGGCCGTTCAGCGCGTGGAACAGCACAGCGGCGACCAGGCCGTACTCCATCACGGCCACGACGGGCGTCTTGTACACCGCGATGGTGTCGTCATAGGCCTCGGGGGAGACACGGACCAGAGCGGTGTCCAGCACATGGACGAACAGGAAGAAGAAGATGAGGACACCGGTGACGCGGTGCGCCACCCATGACCACATGCCTTCCCGGCCGCGGTACAACGTTCCTGCCGGCACGGAAGAACCCTTCGCACACGATTCACGTCGGGCCTGCCCGCGGATTCCGGTCCTCGGGACCTTCGGTCGGCCCGGCCGGGTACGGTCCACCGGCCGGGCACATGGTATCGACGCGTTTCGGCCGGCTTGGCCCGGGGGGCCACGGGGGCGATAAATCCGGCATCCCTGTCATCCGTTTGCCAGCTGATGACCAGCGGTTACCTTCGGAATATGCGACAAGCGCCCTGGCGAATAGCCGCACTGGCCGGAGCGGTGGCGTTGATCGCCGTGGCCCTGGTTCTCACGGCTACCAGCCCCTCCGGAGACCCCCACGAGTCCGCCGGCACCCGGCAACCCCGAGGCGTCGGCGAGTCCCCCGCGACTCCCCTGCCCACCGGACCCAACGAGGCGCCCCGCACGGTGCCCTCGGTCCGTTCCTTCGAGGCCGCGCCCGGGCCCGGCTGGGCCCCGGCCGAGTCCACCCGGGTGGTGACCGACCCGGACGGGCCGCTGACCGACGAGGCCGACCGCCTCGCCGAGGAACTGGACGTCGAGCGCTCCGACGAGGACCCGGGCGCCGGCGACATCGAGCTGGTCCTGGACCGCGACGCCGACTGCGGCGCCGAGGGATACCGGCTGGAAACCGACGACCAGCGGGTCACCATCACCGCCGAGACGCCGGCCGGCGCGTTCTACGGCACGGTCACCCTGACCCAGGCCGTGCGCGACCAGGGCGGCATCGCCCAGGGCACCGTCGAGGACCGGCCCGACCGGCCGCAGCGGGGCCTGAGCCTGGACATCGCCCGCAAGCACTACGACGCCGAGTGGATCGAGGCGCGGCTGCGCGAGATGGCGGAGCTGAAGCTCAACCAGCTCCAGCTCCACTTCAGCGACGACCAGGGCTTCCGGATCGAGAGCGAGTCCCACCCTGAGGTCGTCTCCGATGACCACCTCACCAAGGACCAGGTGCGCGACCTCATCCGACTGGCCCAGTCGCTGCACATCGACGTGATTCCGGAGATCGACTCGCCCGGCCACCTGGGCGCGGTCCTGGAGGCGCACCCCGACCTCCAGCTGCGCGAGCGGGACGGCAGCGCGACGCCCGGCGCCATCGACATCGCCAACCCGGACGCCGGGGAGATCGTGGACGACCTGCTGCGCGAGTACGCGGAGCTGTTCCCCAGCGACTACTTCCACCTGGGCGGCGACGAGTACGCGGCGCTCTTCAAGAGCGACCCGGACGCGGCCTACCCGGACCTGGCCGAGGCGGCGCGGGAACGGTTCGGCGACGACGCCACCGTGACCGACCTGGCCACCGGCTGGCTCAACGACCGGGCCGACGCCGCCCGCGACGCCGGCAAGACCCCGCAGGTGTGGAACGACGGGATGCACGCCGGCGGCGAGGTCCAGCCCGACCAGGAGCGTGAGGTCACCTACTGGACCGGCCGTGAGGTCGGCGCCAGGGAGCCGGTGGAGTACCTGGAGGGCGGCTGGTCGCTGATCAACATGAACTCGGAGTACCTCTACTACGTGCTCGGCGAACCCAACCAGTTCGTCTATCCGACGGGTGAGCGGATCTACGAGGAGTGGACGCCGGACGTGGTGCGCGGCAGCGAGCCGGTGCCGGAGGAGTTCCGCAACGCGGAGGACGTGCCCGGCGGGCGGTTCGCCGTCTGGGGCGACCTGGCCGAGGCGCAGACCCAGGAGGAGGTGGCCGCCGGCATCGTCGGGCCGCTGCGGGCGGTGGCCCAGAAGCTCTGGGACCCGGCCCAACCCGAGCTGGACTGGGCCGAGTTCAGCGAGCTGGCGGACCGGGTGACGGCGGGCTGAGCCCCGGCGTCGGTTCGGGCGGCGGTGCTCAGGTTCGGGCGGCGGCGCGGCTCAGGCTGCGGCGCCGGTGAACATCGCGAGCAGCCCTGCGGGGGCGTCGTCGTCGCGGGCGACCAGCCGGAAGACGTCCGCGCCCTCGGCCGCCGCCTCGGCGCCGTGGGCGAAGAGGTCGCGCTCGTGGGCGGCGAGCGCGGCCTCGACGTCGTCGGGGTGGGCGGCCAGCGCCCGGCCGAGTTCGGCGCCGTCGAGCATGGCCAGATTGGCGCCGTCGCCGGACGGCACCATCAGGTGCGCGGCGTCGCCGAGCAGCGTCACACCGGGGACGCGCTCCCAGCGGTGCCCGGCCGGCGTCCCTACCGCTCCGCCGGCGGGCGGCCCCGGCGGGCCGGGGGGCGGGCGTCGGACGGCATCCGGCCAGCCTCCCGCAGGGCCCGGCGGAGCAGATAGTCCACCTGCGCGTTGGTGCTCCGCAGCTCGTCAGCCGCCCAGCGCGCCAGCGCCTCGTGCACCGCCGGGTCGAGGCGGAGCAGCACCTGCTTCCGGGCGGGCCGCCCGGTCACTGGTACAGGGTCCGGGTGTTCACCACGGGCTGCGGCGAGCGGTCGCCGCAGAGGACGACCAGCAGGTCGGAGACCATCGCCGCCTTGCGCTCCTCGTCCAACTCGACCAGATCCAGCTCGCTGATCCTGCCCAGCGCCGGAGTCTCCCGGATCGACGGCTCGGGCAGGTCGGGCAGTTCGGGAACGGCCGTGGTCGGTCCGGCAGGGGTGTCGCGTCGCGCCATGGTCCCTCGTCTTCTCGTCACCGTCGGCTGTAAGGAGCGTCACACCCGCCCACGCCGAATGTTCTAGCAAAGTGCTAGCACTTTAGCGGAAGAGCAGCGGCATCGGGAAGCATGGGGACGGAGGCGTTCGGTCCGTACGGGCCACGCGCCGGACCAACGCCGGGTCAACGCCGGGCCAACACCGAGCAGTTCGCGCGAAGAAGCGGCGGGGAAGTCGAGAAGATCGAAGAAGAACGAAGACAAACGAAGGAGAACGCGAGACCGCGCGGGCGAAAGGCGTGAGAGCGCTGTGCGACCTGGTGCGTTGGGGGCTCGGCTGGGCAGCCACGCTAAGACAGCCGGGGTCGCCACCCCCCACAGGAGAGACCCCGGCTGTCCGCCGGACGCGGGCCCGACCGGGCCCGATCCGTACTTCCTTCTGCGCTTCGGGCGTGGTTTCCGTTACCGCGTGGATACGGCCGGATGCGCCATGGACGAGGTCGCCGAGGACGCGTAGCGTTCAGGACCGAAGGACAGACAGTTACCACCGAGGGAACGAGTGTGCGGCGCGATGCCGCAAAGGGGGCGGGAGTGCAGGGGGCAGACTGCGAGCTGACCGAGGCGGTGCGTGCCGCCCAGGGGGGCGACGAGGCCGCGTTCCGCGCGGTCTTCCGCGCCGTGCATCCACGGTTACTCGGCTATGTGCGGACCATCGTGGCCGAGCCCGACGCGGAGGACGTGACCGCCGAGGCGTGGCTCCACATATCGCGCGACCTGGACCGGTTCGAGGGCGACGCGGACCGCTTCCGAGGCTGGGCCGCGCGGATCGCGCGCAACCGCGCGTTGGACCACCTCCGCGCCCGGGGGCGGCGCCCCCGGGAGTGCGGCACCGACGAGACCGCGCTCGTCGACCTGCCGTCCTCCGCCGACACGGCGGAGGAGGCCATCGCCGCGCTCGGCACCAGCAGGACCATCGAGCTGGTCGCCGAGCTGCCGCAGGAGCAGGCCGGCGCCGTGATGCTGCGCACCCTCTTCGGACTGGACGCCAAGCGGGCGGCGCTGCTGCTCGGCTCGCGCCCCGGAGCCGTGCGCACCGCCAACCACCGGGGGCTGCGCCGCCTGGCCGAGCTGGTGGAACGCGCCTGACCCGAACCGCCGCCGGCCGGTGTGTAACGCAAACGCGGGCTACGGCGCAGTAAGAAGCAGGCCGACTGGTCATCGGCCGACAGGGGCTCAACCCGGAGGTCCCCCCCGTACCTCAGGGAGCCCCAGGCGCGGGCGGGGTGGTTTTCCCCCAGCCCCGCTCGCGCCGCCCTCATTCCTCAGGGGCCGCCCGGCGGCCCCTTTTCTGTTCTCCGGGTTCTCCGGGTTCTCCGGGTTCTCCGGGTTCTCCGGGTTCTCCGGGTTCTCCGCCTCCGCTCTCCGGCCCCGGACACATCCCCGAGCGGGGTCGCGTGCCCCGGGTGAACACCCTGCGGAAACACGGCTCCCATCCGGTGAACAACGACGTTCTCGCGGGTGAACGCGGCGTCTTCCGAGGTGAGTTCGGGTTTCTGTGTCGCGCTGTTAACGCCGTGTTGTGGCTGAGTTGGTCCGCGACTCGAAACGGCTGCCTAACGTTCAGAACGTGTCCGATTCATCCCCCGCCGCCCTCCGCGTCGCCGTGCTGGCGGACTCCGACACCCGGTGGAAGTGGGGCGCCCTGACGGCGCTCCGCATAGCCCCCGGGGCCGCCGTCCACGGCTATCTGCTCTGGGGTCGCGCCACGCCGACCCAGCGGCAGCTGGCCGAGGTGGGGGCCGAGGCCGACGAGCTGACCGAGGTCAACGCCGTCGAGTTCCTCGCGGAGCAGGGCCGCAGGGCCACGGGCGAGGACCCGGCGCTGCCCCCGTTCGACGTGCTGGTCCTGGCCTGCGTCGGCGGCACCACCCAGGCCATGCTCCACGGGCTGGCCCGCGCCTGGGACGGCGTCGAACGCCGCCCCGCCGTCGTCACCGGCTATGTGGGCGTCGTCTACGAGAAGCTCTCCGACGGGCTGCTGCTGCGCCACGGCGCCGACCTGGTCCTCGCCAACAGCCCGTACGACGAGCGCCGGTTCCGCGCGATCTACGACGGGGTCGGCGCCGGCAGCGCGTCCGTCACCCCGTGCGCCCTCCCGTTCCTCGGCGGCACCCGCTACGACCCGGGCCCCGCCGAGCGCGGCGAGCGGCCGACCCGCGTCGTCTTCGCCGTCCAGCCCTCGGTGCCCGAGGGGCGCGCGGAGCGCTCGTACCTGCTGGGCCGCGCCATGGCGCACGCCCGGCGCCACCCGGCGCGCGAGGTGGTGCTCAAGCTGCGCAGCAAGCCCAGCGAGCACACCACCCACATCGAGGAACTCCCCTACCAACGCCTCGCCGAGCGCCAGAAGGAGGAGTGGCCGCCCAACTTCCGCCTCGCCTACGGGAACATGGGCGAGGTCCTGGACGGCACCGACCTGCTGGTGACGGTCTCCTCGACGGCCGCCCTGGAGTCGCTGGAGCGCTCCATACCCACCGCCGTCCTCACCGACCTCGGCGTCCGCGAGCCGCTGGGCAACCACTACTTCATCGGCTCCGGCTGCCTCGCCTCCTGGGACGAGATCGACGACGGGGCGCTCCCGACCGCCGACCCCGACTGGCTCGCCGACCAGGGCATCACCCGGGACGCCGCCGGCGTCGAGACCGGCTTCGCCACCGCGCGCGGCCGGCTCGCCGCCCTGCTGGAACGACGGGCCGGCACCGGACTGCCGCCGCTGGCCCCCTACTACACGCCGCGCACCGCGCCCGGCTATCTGCCCCGGCTGCTGGCCCGCCACGGCCTCGACCCCAAGGGCGAGCCGCTGGCCGCCCAGCCGTCCGCCGCCGCCGAGGCCGGCCTGCGCGCCGCCTCCAGGAAGCTGCTGCGCCGCACCGCGCGCGGCGCCTACCGCGCCGGGGCCCAGCGCGTCGCCCCCCTGATCCGCCGCTGGGGGCAGCTGTGAACGCGCTCCCGCCGAACACCGCACCCGCGACCGAAGACCCCGCGACCGACCAACGAAGGCGTGAGCCATGAGCACAGTGCTGGCCGTGATCCCCGCGCGCGGGGGCTCCAAGGGAGTCCCCGGCAAGAACCTCGCGCCCGTCGGGGACGCCCCGTTGATCACCCGCGCGGTGCGGGAGTGTCGGGCCGCCCGGCTGCTGACCTCCGTGGTGGTCTCCACCGACGACCCCGGCATCGCCGCCGCCGCGCACGCCGCCGGGGCCGAGGTGATCGAGCGCCCCGAGGACATCTCCAGCGACACCGCGACCAGCGAGGCCGCCGTCCTGCACGCCATGGGCGTCTACGAGGAGCGCCACCGGGTGCGGGTCGACGTCGTGCTGCTGGTCCAGTGCACCAGCCCGTTCCTCAGCCGCGAGGAGATCGACGGTGTCGCCGCCGCCGTGCTCGACGGCGCCGACACCGCGCTGACCGTCGCCCCGTTCCACGGCTACCTCTGGCGTGAGGCCGCCGCCACCGGCGGCCACGGCGTCAACCACGACAAGGCGTACCGCCCCCGCCGCCAGGACCGCCCCCAGGACCTGCTGGAGACCGGCGCCGCCTACGCCATGCGGGCCGCCGGCTTCCGCGCCGAGCGGCACCGCTTCTTCGGCCGCACCGAACTCGTGCGCGCCGACCCCGCGCGGGTGTTGGAGATCGACGACCCGCACGACCTCGCCCGCGCCCGCGCGCTGGCCCCGCTGCTGGACGGCGGACGGAACGCCATAGCCACCGGCCGGCCCGCCGACCAGGAGAGCTACGCGCGCTTCCCCCACTTTCCCGACTATCTGCCCACCCGCGCCGACGTGGACGCGGTGGTGCTCGACTTCGACGGCACCCAGACCGACGACCGGGTGCTCGTCGACTCCGAGGGACGGGAACTCGTCTCGGTCCACCGAGGCGACGGGCTCGGCATCGCCGCCCTGCGCCGGGCCGGGATGCCCCTGTTGATCCTGTCCACGGAGGAGAACCCGGTGGTCGCCGCCCGGGCGCGCAAGCTGCGCATCCCGGTGATGCACGGCGTCGACCGGAAGGACCTCGCGCTCAAGCAGTGGTGCGAGGAAGCAGGAATCGCCCCGGAGCGCGTGCTCTACGCGGGCAACGACGTCAACGACCTGCCGTGCTTTCACCTGGTCGGCTGGCCGGTGGCCGTCGCCTCCGCCCACGACGTCGTGCGCTCCGCCGCCCGCGCTGTCACCTCAGCGCCGGGCGGGGCGGGTGCCGTCCGCGAGATCGCCTCGTGGCTCCTCGGAAAGGAACTGACAGCATGACCGCAGGAAACCGGCTCCGTCAGCTCGGCGACCGCATCGTGGGCCCGGGCCGCCCGGTCTACATCACGGGCGAGATCGGCATCAACCACAACGGTGACCTGGAGAACGCCTTCGCCCTGATCGACGCCGCCGCCGAGGCCGGCTGCGACGCCGTGAAGTTCCAGAAGCGGACCCCGGAGATCTGCACCCCCCGCGACCAGTGGGACATCGAACGCGACACCCCCTGGGGCCGGATGACGTACATCGACTACCGGCACCGCGTCGAGTTCGGCGCCGACGAGTACCGCGCGATCAACGAGTACTGCGTCAAGCGCGGCCTCCACTGGTTCGCCTCGCCCTGGGACACCGAGGCCGTCACGTTCCTGGAGGACTTCGACGTCCCCGCCTACAAGGTGGCCTCCGCCTCCCTCACCGACGACGAGCTGCTGCGCGCCCTGCGCGCCACCGGCCGCACCGTCATCCTCTCCACCGGGATGTCGACGCCGCAGCAGATCCGGCACGCGGTCGAGGTGCTCGGCAGCGAGAACATCCTGCTCTGCCACGCCACCTCCACCTACCCGGCCAAGGCCGAGGAGCTGAACCTGCGGGTGATCCACACCCTCCAGGCCGAGTACCCCAACGTTCCCATCGGCTACTCGGGACACGAGACCGGCCTCCAGACCACGCTGGCCGCCGTCGCCCTCGGCGCGGTCTTCGTCGAGCGGCACATCACCCTGGACCGCGCCATGTGGGGCTCGGACCAGGCCGCCTCCGTCGAGCCGCAGGGCCTGGCCCGGCTGGTGCGGGACATCCGCACCATCGAGGAGTCCCTCGGCGACGGCGTCAAGCGGGTCTACGAGAGCGAGTTGGGCCCCATGAAGAAGCTGCGCCGGGTCAGGGGCGTCGTCGCCGAGCGCGCCGAGAACGCCCCCGAGCCCGCCTCGGTCTGAGGCGGCCGGCCCGGCCGTCCGGACACAACCCGACCACAGGGGTCACGGAGAGGTCCATGAGCGCATCCCAGACCAGGACAGCCGAGCCGATCGAGGCGGCGGAGACGCTGGCCTTCGCCGAGAGTCCCGTCCAGCTGCTCAACATCCTGGAGTGGGCCAGCGCCTCCGAGCCGGGCCGCTGCGCGGTGGTGGTCCTGCCGCCGCGCGACCCCACCACGCGCGGCCAGCTGCGCCGGATGGCGCGGCTGGCCCGCGAGTCGGGCCACCAGGTCCGCTGGCAGGAGGCGCGCGGCGGCGCGGGCGCGCCGCCCAGGACGCTGGCCGCGCTGGCCGGGCCGCTGCGCCGGGCCCGCCGACTGGTGGTGGGCGACCCGTTCTCCCGCTACCTTCAGCTGCTGCTCTCGCTCAGCCGCCCACGCGACATCGTGGTGGTCGACGACGGCACGGCGACCATGGAGTTCGTCTCCCAACTGGCCAACGGGGAACGGCTGGTGCGCTGGCACCGGCCGTCCTCCCGGGGCGCGGCCGGGCTGCTCTTCGCGCCGGTCGCACGCCGGGCGGTGCACCGGCTGAGCCCAGCGCCCGGGCGCACGGTCGAAGTCTTCACCGCGATGCCGGTGCGCCCCCTGGAGGGGATCACCGTCACCGAGAACGCCTTCCCCTGGACCCGGCGCCACTTCGGGCTGCCCCGGGTCACCCGGGGCGCCGACCTGGTCGGCACCTCGCTGGTGGAGACCGGCGTGCTGCGCGAGGACCGCTATCTCGCGGCCGTCACCGACCTGGCCAGGCAGCACGGGGTGACCCGCTACTGGGCCCACCGCAGGGAGAGCGCGGAGAAGCTGCGCAGGCTCGGCGAACACGCGGGCGTCGAGGTGATCCGCCCCGACCTCCCCCTCGAACTGGTGGCCAGACGGGGGCCGATAGGCGACACCATCCTGAGCTTCCCTTCCACCGTGGTGCACACGCTGCCCAGGGTGTTGGCCGACACCGACGTCAGGGTGCTGGTCTGCGACCTGGCCGAGGGGTGGTTCACGGACCGGGTCACGGCGCGGGCCAGCGGATTCCTCTCCGCCGTGACCGCGACCGCCCGTGGCACCCACGGCCTGGTCTCCCTCCCGGCCCCACAGTCCTGACGGAACGATCCGCAGTCGACCACGCGCCGTGGCGGCCCCTTCACCGTCGTCGCCTGCGGCCCGCTCCCCCTACTTCGCGCAGTTCCCCGCGCCCCTCAAGGGCCCACGGCCCCGGGGGCGCGAGCAACGGTCGACGGGTCCGCAGTCGACCACGCACCCGCACCACCCGCCGTCGTCCCCGAAAGCGCCGCAGGCAACTTCGGGCAAGATCAGGGCAATCGCGCGCAAGCGCGGATAAGAGAGCACTCATACCCAGTCGCCAGACGACCCAATCGGCAACCATCGCTTCCGTTGCGTGAACTTTGCATGATCCACGGCACATCGGGGCCTGAACGGGGCTAACCTCGGTCCCGTGAGTGATCTGCTGTCCCCGGAGTCCACCCCCACGACGCTCGACGACGCGCTGCGTGCGGAGCTGATCGCCTTCCGGCGCGACCTCCACCGGCACCCCGAGTTGGGGAACCAGGAGGTACGCACCACGGCCGTGATCAAGGAGCGCCTGGAGCGGGCCGGCCTGGCCCCCCGCGTCCTCGACACCGGCACGGGCCTGGTCTGCGACGTCACGCCCCCCGGGGGCAGGGGCGAGCTGCTCGCGCTGCGCGCCGATCTCGACGCGCTGCCGATCCCGGACACCAAGACGGTCTCCTACCGTTCCACCGTCCCCGGCCGCGCCCACGCCTGCGGGCACGACGTGCACGCCACCGTCGTGCTGGGCGCCGGCCTCGTGCTGGCCAGGCTGGCCGCCGAGGGCCGGCTCACCCGCCCGGTGCGGCTGCTCTTCCAGCCGGCGGAGGAGGTCCTCCCCGGCGGCGCGACGGACGCCATCGAGTCCCGGGTGCTCCAGGGCGTCGGCCGCATCCTGGCGCTGCACTGCGACCCCAAGGTCGAGGCCGGCCGGATCGGCCTGCGCACCGGCGCGATCACCTCAGCCTGCGACCGGATCGAGATCACCCTCGCCGGCCCCGGCGGCCACACCGCCCGCCCGCAGTTGACCACCGACCTGGTCACGGCGGCGGCCAAGGTCGTCACCGAGGTGCCCGCGCTGCTCAGCCGCCGCGTCGACACCCGCGCCGGCCTCGCCGTCACCTGGGGCCGGCTGGCCACCGGCCACGCGCCCAACGTCATCCCGCAGACCGCCGAGCTGTCCGGCACGATGCGCTGCCTGGACCTGGACACCTGGCGGCAGGCGCCCGACCTGGTGCACGCGGCCGTCGACGAGGTGGCCACGCTCTGGCGGGCCAAGTCCGAGATCCAGTACATCCGGGGCGTCCCCCCGGTGGTCAACGACCCGGAGTCCACCGCGCTGTTGGCCGACGCGATGACCGCCAGGTTCGGCGCGAGCGCCGTGGAGTCCACCGAGCAGTCGCTCGGCGGCGAGGACTTCTCCTGGTACCTGGAGCAGGTGCCCGGCGCGATGGCCCGCCTCGGGGTCCGGCCCAGGGGCGACGCCTCGACGACCACCAGGGACATCCACCAGGGCGACTTCGACGTGGACGAGCACGCCATCTCCGTCGGCGTTGACCTGCTGACGGCCGCCGCCCTCCTCGGCTGAGGAGCTGATCATGACGGTGAACGGGTGGTCCTGGAACGTGACATGGGCCACCCCTCCGTGTTGCGTCCACGTTGCCTTAACACCGATCTGATAACGGGCCCGAACGATGGCTGCCACCCTGTTCTACGCGCGTTACGATCGGCCCAACAGCGCCGTAAGAGGCGCTTTCACACCCGAAGGGATCGGTCCTCTTGCGCCGCGTATCAAGGTTCGCAGCAACGGTCGCCCTCGCCGCGACGCTGGCCCTGACCGCCAGTGCCTGTGGGGAGAGTTCGACCGAGTCCAACGAGAACGAGGGAGAGAAGGGGCCCGGCATCGCCTTCGACGTCGGCGGCCGCGACGACCACTCCTTCAACGAGTCGGCGGCGACCGGCGCCGACCGCGCCGGCGAGGCGTTGGGCATCACCCCCGAGTTCCAGACCGCGCGCAACGGCGAGACCAACGCCGACCGCGTGCAGCGCCTCACCGGCCTGGCCAACGCCGGCTACAACCCGGTGATCGGCGTCGGCTACCTCTACGGTGACGCGATCGCCGAGGTCGCCGCCGAGTTCCCCGACACCACCTTCGGCGTGGTGGACGCGGCCCCCGAGGGCGACAACATCTACAGCATGGTCTTCGCCGAGCACGAGGTCTCCTACCTCGCCGGCGTCGCCGCCGCCCTCAAGTCCGAGACCGGCCGGGTCGGCTTCATCGGCGGCGTGGACAACCCGCTGATCCAGAAGTTCGAGGCCGGCTTCGTCCAGGGCGTGACCGACACCAACCCGGATGTCGAGGTCGAGGTCGACTACCTCTACGCCGACGACGACCGCGGCTTCGCCGACCCGGCGAAGGCCAGCGAGAAGGCCAACGCCATGCTCGGCCGGGACGTCGACGTGATCTACACCGCCGCCGGCTCCTCCGGCTCCGGCTCGATCGAGCAGGTCGCCGGCGTCGAGGGCGCCTGGGCGATCGGCGTGGACTCCGACCAGTACCAGCAGCCCGGCCTCGCCGAGTACCAGGACTCGATCCTGACCTCCGGCGTCAAGCGGGTCGACGTGGCCGTCGAGGACCTGATCACCGCCGTGCACAACGGCGAGGCCCCGTCCGGCGTCCACGAGTACACGCTGGCCGAGAACGGCGTGGAACTGGCCACCTCCGGCGGGTTCATCGACGACATCCAGGACGAGATCGACGCCGCCACCGAGCGCATCGTCAACGGCGAGGTCACCGTCGCCAGCACCCCGTGACACCCGCCGGCGCCCGCGCCACCGCCCACGCCGGGGCGGACGGCGCGGGCGCCGGCGAGTTCGGGGTCCGCTCCCTCGACGGGTCAGCGACGGCCCGCCCCCCACGCGGTACCGTCTGCCCCACCCGTCCCGCCCAACCCCCGTGCGGGGCCCGCTCCTTCGCTCCCGAGGAGAGTGCGTCATCCCAGCCTCCAGCAGCCAGCGCCCGGCCGCCGAGGACGCCGGCACCCCCGACGTCCCAGCGGTGGCCCTGCGCGGCATCACCAAACGCTTCCCCGGCGTGGTCGCCAACCACGACATCGACATCACCGTCCGGCGCGGCACCGTGCACGCCCTGGTCGGTGAGAACGGTGCCGGCAAGTCCACCCTGATGAAGATCCTCTACGGGATGCAGCGGCCCGACGAGGGCACCATCGAGATCGACGGGCGGCGGGTCTCGTTCAAGGGCCCGGCCGAGGCCATCGCCTGCGGGATCGGCATGGTGCACCAGCACTTCATGCTGGCCGACAACCTGACGGTGCTGGAGAACGTGGTGCTGGGCGCCGAGAAGGCGCACGGGATCGGCTCCCGCGCCCGCCGCCGGATCGCCGAACTCTCCGAGACCTACGGGCTGAACGTCCGCCCCGACGTCCTCGTCGAGGACATCGGCGTCGCCGACCGGCAGCGCGTGGAGATCCTCAAGGTCCTCTACCGGGGCGCCCGCACCCTGATCCTCGACGAGCCGACCGCCGTGCTGGTGCCGCAGGAGGTGGACGCGCTCTTCCGCAACCTGCGCGGCCTGACCGCCGAGGGCCTCACGGTGCTGTTCATCTCCCACAAGCTGGGCGAGGTGCTGTCGGTCGCCGACGAGATCACGGTGATCCGGCGCGGCACCACCGTGGGCAGCGTGCTGCCGGCCGAGACCAACCCGAAGCAGCTCGCGGAGCTGATGGTGGGCAGCGAGCTGCCGACGCCCGCCACCCGCGAGTCCACCGTCACCGACGAGCCGGTGCTCACCGTCTCCGGGCTCCACCTGTCGGGCACCGACTCCGACGGGCTGCGCCGCGAGATGCTGGCCGACATCGACTTCACCATCCACCGGGGCGAGGTGCTGGGCATCGCCGGCGTGGAGGGCAACGGGCAGGCCGAGCTGGTCGAGGCCGTGATGGGCGTGCGCATCCCGGACGGTGGGACGATCACGCTGGACGGCGAGGAGATCTCCGGCGCCTCGACGCGGCGGCGCCGCGAGGCCGGCATCGGCTACGTTCCCGAGGACCGCCATCGGCACGGGCTGCTGCTGGACGCCCCGCTCTGGGAGAACCGGATGCTGGGCCATGTCACCGAGGCGCCCAACTCCCGTGGCCCGTGGTTGACGGGGGCCGCCGCCAGGGCCGACACCCGTCGCATCGTCGAGGAGTACGACGTGCGCACGCCCGGGATCGAGGTCACCGCCGGCTCGCTCTCCGGCGGCAACCAGCAGAAGCTGATCGTCGGCCGGGAGATGAGCCACCGACCCAAGGTGCTGATCGCCGCCCACCCCACGCGCGGCGTGGACGTCGGCGCGCAGGCCCGGATCTGGGACGAGATCCGCCGCGCCCGGCACGAGGGCCTGGCCGTGCTGCTGATCTCGGCCGACCTGGACGAGCTGATCGGCCTCTCCGACAGCCTGCGGGTGATGTACCGGGGCCGGCTGGTCGCGGACGCCGACCCCGCCACCATCACCCCCGAGGAGCTGGGCACCGCCATGACCGGCACCGCCAGCGGCCATCTGACGGCCGAGCACGGCGACGCGGACTCCGACACGGACTCCGGCGTGGACTCCGGCCCGGGGTCCGGCGCTGAGTCCGGCGACCCCAACGGACCCGAGGGAGGCGCGCGATGACCGTAGGAAAGCCCGGGGTCGTCGCCCGCCGGCTGAACGAGCGGCAGCGCGAGAAGCTGATTCTCGGCGTCGCCGCCCCGCTGCTGGCGCTGCTCACCGCGATGGCCATCACCTCGCTCGTGATGGTCGTGACGGGCGACAACCCGTTCACCGCGTTCTCCGTGATGTTCGACTTCGGCATCAAGAGCGACAGCCAGGTCTGGATCATCAACAAGGCGATCCCGTACTACCTCTCGGCGGTCGCCGTCGCCATCGGCTTCCGGATGAACCTCTTCAACATCGGGGTCGACGGCCAGTACCGGGTCGCCGCGTTCTTCGCCGCCGTGGTCGGCGGGGCGCTCAGCCTGCCCGGCTTCGTGCAGATCCCGGTGATCCTGCTGGTCGCGATGGTCTGCGGCGGCATCTGGGCCGGCATCGCCGGCTACCTCAAGGCGACCAGGGGCGTCAGCGAGGTGATCACCACCATCATGCTGAACTTCATCGCCGGCTCGCTGATCGCCTACTTCCTCCAGGAGGGGCGGCTCGCCGAGCGCGAGGGCAACATCGTGCACACCCCGGACATCCCGGAGTCCAGCTACTTCTTCGAGTTCGCCACCAGCGTGCAGCCCATCCACGGCACGGTGCTGATCGCGGTGCTGATCGGCGCGGCCTACTGGTTCGTGCTCACCCGCACCCGCTTCGGCTTCGACCTGCGGGCGGTGGGCCGTTCCGAGTCGGCCGCCGAGGCCAGCGGCGTGAGCGTGACCCGCACCGTGGTCACCGCGATGCTGCTGTCCGGCGCGGTCGCCGGCCTGGTGGGGATGCCGACCCTGCTCAACGAGTCGGGCAACTACGGCAACGACTTCCCCGAGGGCCTCGGCTTCACCGGCATCGCCATCGCCCTGCTGGGCCGCAACCACGCGATCGGCATGGGCTTCGCCGCGCTGCTGTGGGCGTTCCTCGAACGCACCGGCACCCAGCTGGAGTTCGAGGGCTTCGACCAGGAGATCGTCGGGGTGATGCAGGGCATCATCGTGCTCTCCGTGGTCGTCGCCTACGAGCTGGTGCGCCGCTGGGGCGTGCGCCGCCAGCAACGCCTGGTCGGCGAGAAGCTCGCCCAGGCGCGGAAGAGCGACAACGACCAGGCGGAGGTGTCCGCGTGACCACCACCCTGAACGCCCTCGCCGAACGGGTCCGGGGCCCGGTGGAGGGCGGCCGGCGCGGCCTGACCTATCCGATGGCGCTGCTGCTGGTCGCCGGCGCGCTGCTGCTGCTCTCGCTGGTCCGCGTGATCACCGACGAGAACAGCCTCACCGGCACCGACCAGTGGGTCTCGGCGATGACCTTCGCCGTGCCGATCGGCCTGGCCGGGCTGGGCGGGCTGTGGGCCGAGCGCTCCGGCGTGATCAACATCGGCCTCGAGGGCATGATGATGCTCGGCCTGTTCGCCGCCGGCTGGATCGGCTGGCAGCACGGGCCGTGGGCGGCGGTGGCCGCCGGCATCGTGGGCGGCGCGCTGGGCGGGCTGGTGCACGCGGTCGCGACCGTGACCTTCGGCGTCGACCACATCGTCTCCGGCGTCGCCATCAACATCCTGGCGCTGGGCGTGGTGCAGTTCCTCGCCAAGCAGTGGTTCGGCGGCGAGGGCAGCGAGGCGGCGGCCGCCGGCGGCAACGACAAGCAGTCGCCGCCGATGGAGCGCATAGAGCCGTTCAGCGTGCCGGGGATCTCCGACTGGCTGGGCGACCTGTCCGACAAGCACTGGTTCCTGGTCTCGGACACCGCCGGCATCGCGCGCGCCCTGGTCCACAACGTGTCCTGGCTGACGGTGCTCGCCGTGCTGCTGTTCGTCGGCACCTACCTGCTGCTGTGGCGCACCTCGTTCGGGCTGCGGCTGCGGTCCTGCGGGGAGAACCCGCAGGCCACCGAGTCGCTCGGGGTCAACGTCTACCTCTACAAGTACCTGGCCCTCGCGGTCTCCGGCGGCCTGGCCGGCCTGGGCGGCGCCTATCTCGCGGTGCTGATCCGGATGTACCAGGACGGGCAGACCGGCGGGCGCGGCTATCTGGGCCTGGCCACCATGATCTTCGGCAACTGGCGGCCCGGCGGGGTCGCGGCCGGCGCCGGCCTCTTCGGCTTCATGGACGCGCTCCAGACCAGGGGCGGCGGTGCGGTGGTCCACGCGACGCTGCTGCTCTTCGCGCTGCTGCTGCTGGGCCTCGCCGTCTGGCAGTACCTCAGGGGTCGTAGGGTGGTGGCGTTCGCGCTGGCCGGCACGGCGGTGCTGCTGTGGGCCTGGTACGCGGCCACCGACACCATGCCGCTGGAACTGGTCACCGCCAGCCCGTATCTGACGACCCTGCTGGTGCTGACGCTCTTCGCGCAACGGCTGCGCGTGCCCCGGGCGGTCGGCAAGCCCTACCGAAGGGGACAGGACAGTTGACCACCGCACCCGTCGACTGGGACGCGCTGCGTGCGGCGGCCCGGGACGCCAGGTCCCGGGCCTACGCCCCCTACTCGAAGTACCCGGTCGGGGCCGCCGCCCTGGTGGACGACGGCCGCACGGTCGTCGGCTGCAACGTGGAGAACGCCTCCTACGGCCTGACGCTCTGCGCCGAGTGCGGGCTGGTCTCCGCGCTGCACGCCACGGGCGGCGGGCGGCTGACGCACTTCACCTGCTGCAACGGCTCCGACGCGATCATCACCCCGTGCGGCCGCTGCCGGCAGCTGCTGATGGAGCACGGCGGCCCCGAGCTGCTGGTCGACCTGCCCGGCGGGTCCCGCCCGCTGGCCGAACTGCTCCCCGACACCTGGGACTTCGACGACCGCCCCTGAGCCGCCTCGTCCCCCCGGCGTCGCCCCCTCACCCCGGCCCATCCCCCGCCAGTTCTCCCTGCAACGGACGCGCATCTGACATGGACGTCATCTCGATCATCCGCACCAAACGCGACGGCGGGGCGCTCAGCGACGCCCAGATCGACTGGGTGGTGGCCGCCTACACCGCCGGCGAGGTCGCCGACGAGCAGATGTCGGCGCTGGCCATGGCCATCCTGCTCAACGGGATGGAGCGCCGGGAGATCGCCCGCTGGACGGCGGCCATGATCGCCTCCGGGGAGCGGATGGACTTCCGCGCGCTGTCCCGCCCGACGGTCGACAAGCACTCGACGGGCGGCGTCGGCGACAAGATCACCCTGCCGCTGGCGCCGCTGGTCGCCGCCTGCGGCGCGGCCGTTCCCCAGCTGTCGGGCCGGGGCCTCGGGCACACCGGCGGCACCCTCGACAAGCTGGAGTCCATCCCCGGCTGGCGGGCCGGGCTGGACAACGCCGAGATGCTGCGGGTCCTCGACGAGGTCGGCGCCGTGGTCTGCGCGGCGGGGGAGGGGCTGGCCCCGGCCGACCGCAAGCTCTACGCGCTGCGGGACGTCACCGGGACCGTGGAGTCGCTGCCGCTGATCGCCTCCTCGATCATGTCCAAGAAGATCGCCGAGGGCACCGGCTCGCTGGTCCTCGACGTCAAGGTCGGCTCGGGCGCCTTCATGAAGACCCTCGACGACGCGCGGGCGTTGGCCGAGACCATGGTGGGGCTCGGCACCGACCACGGGGTGCGCACCGTCGCCCTGCTCACCGACATGTCCACGCCGCTGGGCCGCACCGCCGGCAACGCCCTTGAGGTGGCGGAGTCCGTCGAGGTGCTGGCCGGCGGCGGCCCGAGGGACGTCGTCGACCTGACCCTGGCGCTGGCCAGGGAGATGCTGGACGCGGCCGGGCTGCCGGACGCCGACCCGGAGCGGGCGCTGGCCGACGGCTCGGCGATGGACCACTGGCGGCGGATGATCGCCGCCCAGGGCGGCGACCCGGACGCGCCGCTGCCGACCGCGCGGGAACGGCACGTGGTGCCGGCCCCGGCCAGCGGGGTGCTGGCCACCCTCGACGCCTACGCCGTGGGCCTGGCCGCCTGGCGGCTGGGCGCCGGCCGGGCCCGCAAGGAGGAGGGCGTGCAGGCGGCGGCCGGCGTCGAACTCCACGCCAAGCCGGGCGAGTCGGTGGTGGAGGGTGCCCCCCTGGTGACCCTCCACACCGACACGCCCGAGCGGTTCGAGGCCGCGCTGGAGGCGCTGGCCGGCGAGGCGATCCGGGTCGTGCCGGCGGACGCGGCCGACGACGGAACCGGGACCCCCCCGCCGCCCACCGTGCTGGACCGCATCGCCTGACGGCCCGCCGGGGCGCGCACCCGGCGGGAACCGGCGCCGCGCGCCGGGCGCTCAGTGCCCGAACTGCCCCGGCTGGTAGTCGCCGGCCGGCGTCCGCGCGATGACGTTGAGCCTGTTGAACGCGTTGATCACGGCGATCAGGGACGCCAGCGCGGTCAGCTGCTCCTCGTCGTAGTGCTGGGCCGCCCGCGCCCAGACCTCGTCGCTGACGCCGCCGGCCGTGTCCGCGATCCTGGTGCCCTCCTCGGTCAGCTCCAGCGCGGCGCGCTCGGCGTCGGTGAAGACGGTGGCCTCCCGCCAGGCGGCGACCAGGTGGAGCCGCACCGCCGACTCGCCGGCGGCGGCCGCGTCCTTGGTGTGCATGTCGGTGCAGAAGCCGCAGCCGTTGATCTGGCTGGCGCGGATCTTCACCAGCTCCTGGGTGCTGGTCGGCAGCCCCGCGTCCGTGATCGCCTGGCTGGCCCCGACCAGGTGCTTGACGACCTTGCCGGCCAGCTGGCTTCCGAACATGTTGAGACGCGCGTCCATGGGTGACTCCCTCGTCGTTGTCGAACGATCCGCGGCGCCGTCGCTTCCGACGCCCTCACCCTTATGACCACGCGAGGCGCCGGAATGTGACACGTTCCGATGTGACCCGCGTCTCCCGTTGTCGCACAACCTCCCGCGCGCGCCGCCGGGTTGTCCGCGCGCCCCCACGACCCGCTGGCGTGCGCCGGCGCATCCCCGCGCGCCGGCGGACCGGCGTTTGCCGGATCGTGGCGTGAGCGCCGTCCGGAATGTCGGATTCCTTGGCATGATCGGCCGTTGTGGCTAGTACGCTTTGCCGTGGCATCGAAGGAACGAGACGGCGGGAGGTGTTGCTGCGATGCGCAGTGAACCTCCCAGTCATCCACAGCGCCACGCCTCTCCGCCCAGGTAGCGACACCGCCTGGGGCGCTGGGCGTGTGCGCGCACACCGGATGTCCGTGGCCGCTTCTCGTTCCCAGGGGGTTCCCCCGTCATGACGCACCTTCCCATGCTCTTGGACGAGCAGGACCTGGCCGGCGCCCTGGAGTGGCTGGAGACCCAGCCGCCCTACGCCATCGCGGACGAGATCGCCCGCATGGACGCCGTGCAGTCGGTCATCACCTTCCGCCTGCTGGACAAGGACCGTGCCCTCGAGGTCTTCGAGGAGCTGGACCCGGTAGACCAGCAGGAGATCCTCCAGGGCCTCCGTGACCAGGCGTTCCGCGACCTGGTCGAGCACATGGACCCCGACGACCGGGCCCGGATGCTCAAGGAGGCGCCGGCCAAGGTCGCCAAGCGCGTGCTCGCCGGACTCAGCGCCCACGAACGGCAGATGACCGCCGCGCTGCTGGGCTACCCGGAGGGCTCCGTCGGCCGCTTCATGACGCCCGAGACCGTCGCCCTCCAACAGGAGTTGACGGTGGGACAGGCGCTGGAGGTGGTGCGCCGCAGGGGCGGCAACGCCGAGACGATCTACACCCTGCCCGTCGTGGACCGGGGCCGGCGGCTGACCGGCATCGTCGAACTGCGCGAACTCGTCCTCAGCGAGCCGGGCGCGATGGTCTCCGACCTGGTGGTGACCGCGCCGCCCATGGCCAGGGCCACCGAGCCGGCCGAGGACGCGGCCCGGCTGATGCGCGAGACCAACGTCATCGACCTGCCGGTGGTGGACAGCGAGGACCGCCTCGTCGGCCTGCTGACCAGCGATGACGCGTTCGAGGTCATCGAGGCGGCGGACACCGAGGACGTCGCCCGCCAGGCCGGCTCCGAGCCGCTGGAGCGGCACTACATGTCGGCCAGCGTCTTCCGGCTCTCCCGCACCCGGATGATGTGGCTGATGCTGCTGCTGGTCGCGGCCACCCTGACCGTCTCGGTCACCCGCCTCTACGAGGCCGAGCTGGAGGCCGTCACCCAACTCGCGCTCTTCGTCCCCCTGTTGATCGGCACCGGCGGCAACGCCGGCGCCCAGGCCGCGACGGCGGCCGTCCGCGCGCTGGCCGTCGGCGAGGTCCGCACCTCCGACCTGTTCCGGGTCATCTGGCGCGAGTGCCGCACCGGGCTGCTGCTGGGCGCGATGCTGGCGGTGGTCGGCTTCCTGGTCGGGATGTTCTTCGTCGACCCGGACGTGGCCGCCGTGGTCGGCCTCACCCTGGTCGTGATCTGCGCCTGGGCCTCCACCGTCGGCGGGATGATGCCGCTGCTGGCGAAGAAGCTCCGCATCGACCCGGCGGTGGTCTCCGCGCCCATGGTGACCACCCTGGTGGACGCCACCGGACTGGTGATCTACTTCAGCACGGCCAAGGTGGTGCTGGGGATCTAGCGACTCGGGAATCTGGAGCGCCGGAACGGTGAGGCTGGCCGAAGCCCTGCGGTGCGCGGCGGAACGGCGCACCGTGGAACGCGGCTCGCCGGGTCCTGACTCGGCTCAACTCCACGCTTGCGGTTCGGTGTTCAGGGCGACAGTGGTGCAGCGGTTGAGCCTGGTGACGAGTGCTCCTTCGTAGCTGGTGCGGTCGGTGTGGCCGTTGTCGTCGCCGTCGTGGGTGTTGACGAGGAAGAGCCAGCCGTCGCGGTTGTGGCTGGCGGGCTGGGCGCAGACCTGGCACAGGCGGTGTTCCATGGTGTGGCGTTGGCGGTTGGGGTGGAGGGCCTGGAAGTTGGGCTTGCCGGTGCCGGGTGCCTGGCGGACGCGTCCCCACAGCACACCGTGGGTGTCGCGGTCGGCGGCGGTCTCGTCGGCGTAGCGGATGCCGGCGTAGTCGGGGCGTAGGACGACGCGGGAGGCGGTGACCGGAGTTGGCCTGATGCGACCGCACGGCGCGGTCGCCCGGGGGGAGCGGCCTCACCAACGCTCCCGGCGCGCGCCCCCGCCGCGCTCCAGTTTCTTCACCACTCCCAGGCTCAGGTTCGCGCGCTCGGCCAGACCCTCCTGGGTGAGACCCCGCGCGCGGCGCAGTTCCCGAAGCCGGTCACCGGGCGAGCTGTCATCGTTCACGACGGAACCCCGTCCCTGTCGGTCGGCCAGTAACTCCCAGGACAGGACCGGGAGATCCGCGTGACCGCCTTCGGCGGACACGGTCATGGCCGGTGCCGGGCCGGGGCCGTGGCCCGGGTGGTCGGGAGGTGCCGGGCGATCGTGCCTTTCAGACCTTGATGACCGTGACCTGATCGCCACAGAGAGCCAGCAGGTCGTCCGGGTCGGAGGTGAGCACGGTCGCTCGTCCGGAAGTGGCGAGAACGGTCGCGGCGAACATGGCGTCGATGGCGTGCTTGTGTCCGTGAAGTCCCGCCCGGCTCAGGAGAGTTGTGGCGCGGCGAGCGATGGGCTCCGTCACGGGCTCGACGATCAGGCGGGACAGCGTCCACGCCAGGGCAGCGTGGTTGACGCGTGGGTGGGCCACTTCGACGAGAGTGGCTGCCGAGGTGATCACGCGAAGGTCGTGGCGGCGCGCGAGGGCCAGCCAGGCGTTCACCGTTCGGTCGTGCTGGACGGCCTTGGCCAAGCCCTCGCAGTCCAGCGCCAGTGTGCCACCCATCGTGGGGCGGGGCCGGGTCATGCGGCGTTCGTCCGGCCCTGCCTCTGCTCACGTCGCGCCTGTTCCAGCTGATCTTCCAGGGCGTCGATCTCCTCCTCGGTGATCGGCCCGTGCTCGGCCTCGCCCGCGGCGATCAGCTCGTCGAGGTTGTCGCGCTCGATCTGCCGGGCCACGGCGGCGGTGACGTAGGACGAGAGGCCGGACGGTCCGCCGCGGGCGCGGGCGGCCTCCGCGATGTCACGTGGCATCGTGATGGAGTACTTGCCGGTGAGCTCGCTCATACTCGTTATGCTACCGCTCATCCCACTCGGCTTTCCCCTGTCGAACCGTGAGCACCGGGGGCGGCCCCGACCGCCGTCCCCGGTGCCCGGGACCCGGTGGGGCCGGGGCTCAGGCCGCCAGGCCCGGCTCCAGCGAGGCCGCCGGCGCCGTGCGGGCGCGGGCCGTCGCATAGAGGGTGATCAACCCCGTGGTCACCAGCGCCACCAGCGCGAACGTCACGAGACCCGACCACTCTGCCCGGTGGTAGACCGCCGCGCCCGCCGTGCCGCCGACGCTGGCGCCCAGGTAGTACGCGACCTGGTAGAGCGCGGACGCCTGGGCCTTGCCGTGGGTGGCGACCCGGCTCACCGAGCCGGAGGCGACCGCGTGCCCGAAGAAGAACCCGCCGGTGATCAGCACCAGCCCGGCCAGCACGGCCGGCAGCGACGCGGTCAGCGTCAGCAGCAGGCCGACGACCGTGGTGCCGATCGCCACATAGAGCGCGCCGCGCCGGCCCAGCCGGCCCAGCACCGGGCCGGAGACGGCCGAGGAGACCGTGCCCACCAGGTAGATCACGAAGACCGAGCCGGCGAGCCCGGCCGACAGGCCGAACGGCTCGGCGACCAGCCGGAACCCGATCACCGTGTACACCGCGCTGAACGCCGCCATCAGCAGCAGCCCGATCGCGTACAGCCGCAGCAGCAGCGGCCAGCGCAGATGCCCGACGACCGAGGCCAGCACGGCCCGGGGCCGCAGCGAGGCCGGGGTGAAGAACCGCGCCTTCGGCAGCAGCAGTCGGAAGGTCAACGCGGCGACCACCGCCAACGCGGCCACCGCCGCCAGCGCCGCGCGCCAGCCCGCGCCCTCGGCCACCCAGCCGGTGAGCACCCGCCCCGACATGCCGCCCACGCTGTTGCCCGCGATGAACAGGCCGATCGCGCCGACCGTCGCCCGCGCGTCCAACTCCTCGGAGAGATACGCCACCGCCGAGGCCGGAATGCCGGCGAGCGCCGCGCCCTGGAGCGCGCGCAGCGCGATCAGGCTGCTCAGGTCGGGCGCCAGCGGCAGCAGCACCGCGAGCCCCGCGGCCGTCGCGACGGAGACGGTCATCAGCCGCACGCGGCCGAACCGTTCCGAGAGCGTGGACAGCGGCAGCACGGCCAGGGCCAGCCCGACGGTGGTGGCCGAGACGGTCCAGCTGGCCCGGTCGGGCGAGACCGCGTAGGCGGCCGCGATGTCCGGCAGCAGGGCCTGGGTGGAGAACAGCATCGCGAAGGTCGCCATGCCGATGGCGAAGAGCGCCAGGTTGATCCGGGTGCGTTGTGGGTGAACGAACGGCGGAGCTGAGGCTCCCGGGGTGGCGGGAGCCCTGGTATCGACGGAGGGCATGGCTCGAACGTACGGCGGCGCTCTTATGACGTCCAATGCGAGAAGATGCCAGAATCGATGCACTGTCGTATGACCGCAGGAGGGAGGGGTTCATGTCATCGTTCCGCAACGGGAAAGACACTTCGGTAACGGGGCCGGGTTCGGGTTCGGGGCCAGCCGGCGAGGGCGCGGGGCCGCCAGCCGAGGTCGCCGAGCTGGCGGCGGACGCGCCGGCGGCGCTGCTGGCGCCCCGGCTGGCGCAGTTCGCCGGGGTCGCCCGGCACGAACACATCACCCAGGCGGCGCGGGAGTTGGGCGTTCCCCAGCCGACGCTCAGCCGGGCCATCGCCCGCCTTGAGGCCGACCTCGGCGTGGACCTGCTGGCCCGCCACGGCCGCACCGTCTCGCTGACGCCGGTGGGCCGCGCGTTCGCCCGTTCCGTGGAACGCGCGCTCGCCGACGTCGCCCGCGCCGCCGAGACCGCCCGCGCCGACGCCGACCCGGGCGCCGGCAAGGTCGCCTTCGGCTTCCTCCACACCATGGGCCCGGAGACCATGCCCACGCTGATCCGCGCGTTCCGGGAGACCCACCCGAGGGTCAGGTTCGCGCTGGTGCAGAGCTACGGCGAGGACATGATCGAACGGATGCGGGCCGGCGAACTGGACCTCTGCCTCACCTCGCCCGTTCCCGACGCCCCCGACCTGGTCACCCGGCGGCTCGACGAACAGCGGCTCTCCCTCGTCGTCCCCGCCGACCACCGCCTCGCCGGCCGCCGCCGCGTCCGGCTCGCCGAGACCGCCGAGGAGTCGTTCGTCACCCTCGAACCGGGGTACGGGCTGCGCCGGCTCACCGACGCGCTCTGCGCGCAGGCAGGCTTCCGGCCGCGCATCGCGTTCGAGGGCGAGGAGCCGGAGACGCTGCGCGGCCTGGTCGCGGCCGGGCTCGGGGTGGCGCTGCTGCCGCCACCGACCGTGCCCAGGCCGGGAGTTCACGACCTGACCGTCACCGCGCCGCGCGCGGTGCGGGAGATCGGCGTGGCCTGGATGGCCGGCCGCCCGGAGACCGCCCCGGTGGCGGCCTTCCGCCGCTTTCTGCTCAGCCGCAGGGGGGCGCTCACCTCGGGGTGAGCGCCCCACGGGGCGGGGCCGCCGGGCCCTGGGGCCCGGTCGGCCAGGGCGGACCGGCCTGGCTCTGCTGGGACGTTGGCCGGTTGGTCGTGGGCGCGCTTCCGACGAGACACGTGGTCGGGTGCGGGTCCGGCGACCGTTGTTCGCGGCCTCAGCCCGGGCACCACCTCAGGGGCGCGGGGAACTGCGCGGAGTATCTGGGACGGGGGGGCGGACGACAACGGTTCAGGGGTGGGCATGGGCGGTGAACGGGGCGCCCCGGAGCCGGCGGCTTGCGGGCCGAGCTCGCTCCCATGTCCCGGGCCGCGCCCGGGACATGGTTCGCTCACACCTCCGCGTTCATCACCGCCGTGACATAGGCATCCAGCCGTTCCGCCACCGCGCGCGGCGTCAGCTCGGTCCGCCCCGCGTCCCGCCACGGCCCCGAGACCAACGACACCTCCTCCGACAGCGCCAGCGCGTCCCGCACCCGCCAGTACCGCCGTTCGCGTTCGGACGCCGCCAACACCCCGCCGGCCTCCTCGTACGCGTCGGCGAACCGGAAGCCCCACTCCGGGCCGTGCAGCACCGCGAGGTTGGTGGCGCAGTGCGCCATATCGAAGTCCGCCGGGCCCCAGGACGGCGTCGCCCAGTCGACGACCCCGGTGATCCGGGCGGCGGACGGCGCTCCGGGCGGCGCTCCGGGCGGGACGTCGAACAGCACGTTGCCCGGCTGGAAGTCCCGGTGCAGGAACCGCCCCTCGTAGGCCGGCGCCGGCTCGCGGATCAGGTCGATCGCCGCAGCCCACGCCGCCGCGTCGCCGCCGGGCGGAACGACGACCGTGTCGGCGGTCGTCAACGCCTCGTACTCCCGGGGCCGTTCGGCCGGCCGCACCGCGTGGATCGCCACCAGCTGCCGCGCCAGCAGCGGGACGCGGGCCGCCACGCCCGCGTCGTCGAGGACCGTCCGGCCCGGCAGACGCGTCATGAGCAACGAGGGGAACTCGCAGTGCGCGGCGGTCGGATCGACCGCGACCAGCGCGGGGGCCGGCACGTCGGTCCCCGCCAGCAGGGCCAGGGCGTCGGCCTCCCGGTTCAACCAGCCCTCGGCGTCCTTCGCGTCGACGACGGTCCGCAGCACCAGGTGCCGGGTGTCGCCGTTCGGCGCGCGCACGGTCAGCCGCCGCATCTCGGCGGTGATCCCGCCGCGCAGCGCCACGATCCCGGTGATCCGTTCGCCGGCCGCCAGGTGCCGGCTGACCCAGGCCAGCGTCAACGGCCGGACGCTCACCGCCGCCAGGCTGTCGCGGAACTCCTCGTGCGCTGACACCGGGCCAGCACACCAGCCGAACGGGGCCGCCCGCAAAGGGTTTCGCCGGATGACCCACCATCGACGACCCCCCTCCACGCAGCCCACCGCCGGCCCCAGCCCACACCGCCGGGCGCAAGGCGCCAGGCGCCACCCGGCCACGGCGCTCAGCCGTCCACCACTCCCGCCGCTCCCGAGGCCCGGCGCCAGCCGATCTACGCGCGTAGGAAGTACAGTTGACCCGTGACCTCCCAGACCCATCAGACCCCCGACGCCCCGCGCACCCCTGTCCCCGCCCCCGCATCGCGGTCGGCGGCGCCCCCGACCGAGGAGCAGATCCGGCGGGCGCCCAAGGTGTTGCTCCACGACCACCTGGACGGTGGGCTGCGGCCCGCCACCGTCGTCGAACTCGCCCGCGAGCAGGGGTACTCCGAGCTGCCGACCGAGGACCCGGACGCGCTGCGCGCCTGGTTCCTCGCGGCCGCCGACTCCGGTTCGCTGGAGCGGTACCTGGAGACCTTCGCGCACACCACCGCCGTGATGCGGAGCGCCGAGGCGCTGCGCCGGGTCGCGGCCGAGTGCGTGGAGGACCTGGCCGAGGACGGGGTGGTCTACGCCGAGGTCCGCTACGCGCCCGAGCAACACCTCGCCGCCGGGCTGACGTTGACCGAGGTCGTCGAGGCGGTCAACGCCGGCTTCCGGGAGGGGGAACGGCGGGCGGCGGCCAGCGGCCGGCGGATTCGGGTGGGGGCGCTGCTGACCGCGATGCGGCACGCGGCCCGTTCCTTGGAGATCGCCGAACTGGCCAACGCGCACCGGGAGTCGGGCGTGGTCGGCTTCGACATCGCGGGCGCCGAGGCGGGCTTCCCGCCCACCAGGCACCTGGACGCGTTCGAGTTCCTGAAGCGGGAGAACAACCACTTCACGATCCACGCCGGCGAGGCGTTCGGCCTGCCGTCCATCTGGCAGGCGCTCCAGTGGTGCGGCGCCGACCGGTTGGGGCACGGGGTGCGGATCATCGACGACATCGAGGTCGCGGAGGACGGCTCGGTGCGGCTGGGCCGGCTGGCGGCCTATGTGCGGGACAAGCGCGTCCCGTTGGAGCTGTGCCCGACCTCCAACCTCCAGACCGGCGCGGCCCGTTCGTACGCCGAGCATCCGATCGGACTGCTGCGCCGGCTGCGTTTCCGGGCCACGGTCAACACCGACAACCGGTTGATGAGCGACACCAGCCTGAGTCGCGAATTCACCCATCTGGTACAGGCATTCGGCTACACGCTGGACGACCTTCAGTGGTTCACGGTCAATGCGATGAAGTCCGCATTCATTCCTTTCGACGAACGTCTGGCCATGATCAATGACGTGATCAAGCCCGGATACGCGGCGCTGCGCTCCGCATGGCTGTTCCATAACGAGCGCGAACTCCCGTCCTGAGCTGCGGTTTTGTGGAACGGGTGGGGCGGGCGCCGGTCGGGCGCGCGCTCGGCCGGTGGGGTGAGTTTCGAGCGACGGCACACTTTTCGATTCATTGCCACGGCGGGTTTTCCCTGGCTACCTTCGGGCTCGCCGCTCACCAAACACACCCAAGGAAGTCCAACTGATGAAGCACGCAACCGCCAAGACGCTCGGTGTGGCCGCCCTCGGTGCCGCGTTCGCCGCGACCGCTGCCGGCTCCGCCTCCGCCATGAGCCTCAACGAGGGCCTGGCGCAGGCCACTGGCGAGGTGGCGAACTCCGTTCCCGTCCAGGACACCGTGAACCAGGTGGCCGGCCAGGAGGTCGGCGGCGTCAGCGAGCAGCTGCTGGAGGCGACTCCGACCAACGGCGCCCTGAACGCCGCCACCGAGACCCTCACCCACACCACCGGCGTCGCGGGCGCCACCCAGCTGCTCGGCGGCCTGCCCTCCGGCGCCCTCGGCACGGTGGACAGCCTCGGCGGCGTCTCCGGCGCGGCCGGAGCCGTGACCGGCGCGCTCGGTGCCCTCGGCTGACCTCACGCCATCGGCTGACCCTCAAGAACCGCCCCGCGCTCGGTCCTAGTCTCCTCCTTGCGCTTGGGGCCACCCGACCGCCGCCGAACGGCGGTCGGGCAAGGGCCGCACTGCCCCCGCCACCCCCGGGGAGTGCGGCCCTTCGCGTTGCCTCGGCCGTGGCGTTCGGGGCGGCGTCAACCCGTCGGCTCCAGGGGGGTGTTGACCGCCGGCTCGTGGGTCGCGGCGGGACGCCGCTCGGTCGGGTGGTGCTGCGGCTGGACCTGCGGCCGGTGCTGCGGGTGCGGAACGGGCGCGCCGGCGACGCGCGTTCCCGGCGTCGCCCGGTGTCCCGCGTGGGGCCCGGGGTGGCACGCCGCGTGGGGAGCGGGCGGCGTCGTCGGGGACCGGCCGGCCGGCGGCGGCTCGGCCGGCGGCTCGAACGGCGGCGTCGAGAGCGGCGCGAACCGGCGCAGCAGCCCGTAGCAGAACTGGTGGGTCAGGGCCACGCCCAGGGTGTTGAGGAGCACCGAGTCGATGTCGCTGACCCGGCTGGGCGTCAGCGTCTGCGCGCACTCCAGGCCCAGCGAGACCATGGCGCCGACGAAGACCGTGCGGGCCATCGACATCAGCCGCCCGCCGCCGAGTTGGGCGCCGACCAGCGGCAGCAGCACCCCGAGCGGGGCGAGGCGCAGCAGCCCGGCGGCCAGGGTGCGGCCGGCCTCCTCGGGCCCGCGCGCGAGGTCGGCGCGGATGGTGGAGAGCGGTTCGAGGTTGGCGGGCGAGACCCACAACATGCTCAGCGGGCGCAGCGCCAGCCAGGCGACCAGTCCCAGGTAGCCGAGGAGGAGCACCGAGGCGCCCCACCGGGCTCGTGCGGGGACGCGTGGGCGGCGCCCGCTCGTCTCCCCTCCCCGGGCGGGGTGTTCGGCGGGGCGGTTGCCGGCGGGTGGCGTCGGCTCGGCTGAGCCCGCAGGAAGTGGCCGCACGCAGGAAGGGACGTCACGGCGCGCGAGGCCGGTTCCCCGACGCCACTGTGAGCTGGGCCCCACCGCGGGAACGGGCCGACGGGGCAACGGACGGACGGGGCAACGGATCAACGTGCCAACGGGGCAACGTGCCGACGTGCCGACGGGGCAACGTGCCGGCGTGCCGACGGGCCGCGACGCGGGGAAACGGCCGGGCCCGTTAGCCGTGCCTAGCCGAAGTTGCGGGCGCCCTCCGGGCTGCGCATCGCCGCCCGGCACGAGTAGGTGTGCGGCTTGTCGGACTCGGCGCCCGACCTGGCCGGCCCGCCGAGGGTGACGTTGTCGCCGCCGCTGCCGAGGGAGGCGCTGTTGGCGAAGGTGCAGATGATCTGCGTGAGGGCCAGCTCGTCGATCTCGCTCGGGCGCCGGTTGAGCCGGACCACCCGGTCCCCGTCGCCCTCGACCGGCGGCTCGATCCGCAGGTTCGACGGGACGGCACTCGTGAACCCGGCGGTGCGCTCGGCCTCTTCGGGCTCGGCCTGGAGCTGGTCGAGCAGCGCGACGGCGACCCCCGTGCGGTCCTGCGCCTCGTCGAGCGGCTCCGAGAGGACCCGCGCCACGGACTCCACCCGCTGCCCACAGACCAGATAGACCTCGGTGTGGTACTCGCCCCTCGGCGGCGCGTCGCAGGAGGCCCGGGTGGGCGCGGGGCCCGCGTCCACCGGAACGTCCGTCTCCCTGATGCCGCAGCCGGCCGTGGCCGCCACCGCGAGCAGCCCGGCGAGGAGCGGCAGGGTCGCTCCTCGGTGTCCGCCCCTCACCGCCGATCCTCCTCGGTCGTGCCGTCGTGTGCCTCGTGGCCGCCGTCGCCGTTCCCGTCGCCCGCCGGCGCGCCCCCGCCCCGGTCCTCCTCGCTCCCGCGCGGCCTCGGGGTGGTCAACGGCCCCCGCCCGCCGGCCCGTTGGGAACCGTCCGGGGGCTGGTCGGTGTCCGGGTCGTCGGTGCGGTCCTCGGGAAGCCCCGGGTCGTGCGGCAGGCGCAGGGTGAAGACCGCGCCGCCCGCCGGGTCGTTGCGGACGGTGATGTCGCCGCCGTGCAGATGGGCGTTCTCCAGCGCGATGGAGAGCCCGAGCCCGCTGCCGTCCGAGCGCGGGCGGGACGCGGACGCCTTGTAGAAACGGTCGAAGACGTGCGGCAACACGTCCTCGGGTATGCCGGGCCCCTGGTCCGCCACCTCGACGCTGACCAGCCGGCCGCCGTTGCCCGCCCCGTTCCCGTCCCCCTCGTCGGAGACGTGTTCGCGGACCGTGACCCGGACCGGGGAGCCGCCGTGCTTGAGGGCGTTGCCGATCAGGTTCGCCAGGATCACGTCCAGCCGGCGCGGGTCGACCCGCGCCGTGATGGAGCGGTCAGCGTCCAGGTGCACCGCGTCCAGCCAGGCGCGGGCGTCGATGCAGGCGGTGACCTGGTCGGCTATGTTCACGTCGTCCAGCACCATCTTGGCGGTTCCCGCGTCGAACCTGGTGACCTCCATCAGGTTCTCCACCAGGTCGTTCAGCCGCCGGGTCTCGCTGACCACCAGCTGCACGGCCGGCGCGATGCGCGGGTCGAGCGTCTCGACCTCGTCCTCCAGCAGCTCCGTCATCGCCGTGATCGCGGTCATCGGGGTCCGCAGCTCGTGCGACATGTCGGCGACGAAGCGGCGGCTGGCGGTCTCCCGTTCGCTGAGGTCCTCGACCTGGGCCTCCAGGGAGGCCGCCGCGTTGTTGAACGTCCGGGTCAGCTCGGCCAGTTCGTCGGCGCCGCGCACCGCGAGGCGGGTGTCGAGCTTGCCCTCGCCCAGCCGTCGCGCCGCGTTGCTCAGCCGCTGCACCGGGCGCAGCACCATGGTCGCCGCGCCCTGCGCCAGCAGCACCGAGCCGATCACCGCCAGCGCGGTGGCCACGCCCAGCGACACGGCCAGGGAGTTGAGGTCGTCCCGCTCGGGCGCCAGCGAGGCCAGCAGGTAGCCGGTGGGGCCGCCGCCGATCACCTGGGCGCCGCCGATGAGATACGGGTCGCCGTCGATCTTGATCCGCTGCCAGTAGAGGTGGTGGGCGTCCTCCTCCGGCTGGCCCTCCCTGCGGTCCGAGACGGCGTCCCGCAGCGAGGCCGGGATCATCTCGTGGACGAAGTGGTCAGGGTTGGACTCGGCGCGGCAGTTCTCCTCGGTGATCCGGTCGTCCTCCAGGATCACCTCGTAGTTGAAGGTGCGGTTGGCCACCTTGCTGGCCATGACCTGGAGCGCCTCGCAGGTGGGGCGGTCCGGCAGCGCGCCGGCGCGGTCGCCGAGCGCCTGGCTGAAGTCGCTGAGCGCCGAGTCCTGGGCGCGGGTGAGCACCGCGTCGCGGTTGAGCCAGTACGCGATGCCCGAGACGGAGACGGCCGCCGCGAGGGCGACCAGCGCGAACACCGTGACCAGGCGCAGCCGCAGGCTGGTCAGGCTCAGCAGGGTCCGCGCCCAGCCGCGCACCCGTCCCTCGGGGCGGGCGGTGTCGCCGGCCCCGCGCCGCAGTCCGTTCATCAGCCGCGCTCCCGGCGCGGGCCCACCCGCGCGACCATCAGGGGGCGTCCAGCCGGTAGCCCACGCCGCGCACCGTGCGGATCAGCTTCGGCGAGGACGGCACGTCCTCCACCTTGGCGCGCAGCCGCTGCACACACGCGTCGACCAGCCGGGAGTCGCCGAGGTAGTCGTGTTCCCAGACCAGCCGCAGCAACTGCTGCCGGGAGAGCGCCTGCCCGGGGCGGCGGCTCAGCTCCAGCAGCAGGCGCAGCTCGGTCGGGGTGAGTTGCAGGTCGACGCCGTCCTTGGTGACGGTCATGGCGGACCGGTCGATCACCAGCGAGCCGAAGGTCACCGCGTCGTTGGACTCCCGCTCGCCCCGGCGCATCACCGCGCGGATGCGGGCGTCGAGGACCCGGCCCTGGACCGGCTTGACCACGTAGTCGTCGGCGCCGGACTCCAGGCCGACCACCACGTCGATGTCGTCGCTGCGCGCGGTGAGCAGGATGATGGGCAGCTGATCGGTGCGCCGGATGCGACGGCACACCTCAAAGCCGTCGATGCCGGGCAGCATGACGTCGAGCACGATCAGATCCGGACGCTGCTCGCGCAGGGACTGGAGGCCGTCCTCGCCCGTGGGCGCGGTCACCACCCGGTGGCCCTGGCGGGTCAGACTCATCTCCAGGGCCGTGCGTACCGCCTCGTCGTCCTCGATCAGCAACAGGAAAGCCACACGGCTCATTGTGGCCCATGAACCGTACGGAGTTCGACCGCCCGTATCTGAGGTCTGGCCCACAGGCTCAGCGCGCGCTGGCGGCGGCCCCCGCGTGCCGGTCGGGTGGGTCGTTGAACGCTCAACTCCCTTGTGGCGGGGGCGACTCGTGGGTAACCGTGCGCGGCCGTCGGCGCTGTGACACCGCTGTGACAGTTGGGGGACCCGGTCATGAAACTGGCCCGGCAAGGTATTTCGCATCGGACCTCGGACCGGCACAGGACGACCTTCACGATGGGGGAAGCGGATGAGCGTCACGTTCCACACCACCGGCTCGGCGGTGAATGACACGCACGCCACCGCCTCGATGGTTCCCGTCCGGCACGGGGAGAGGTCCGGTGTCGCGCATCGGCATGGGGGTCGTCGCGGCACCGGGCACCAGCGTCCGTCGCATCTCAGCGCGGTGGGCGTCACGGGGGGTTGTGCGGGGGGCGCGCGGCGCGAGGGGGCCACGGAGGCGGAGTTCACCGCCTATGTGCGCGAGCGCCGCGCCTCCCTGTACGCCACGGCCTACCACCTCACGGGGGACCGGCACGAGGCGGAGGACCTGCTCCAGAGCGCGTTGCTCTCCACGTACCGCGCCTGGGACCGGATCAGCGACAAGGCCGCCGTCGGCGGGTATCTGCGTCGCACCATGACCAATCTGCACATCAGCGCCTGGCGGCGGCGGAAGCTCAACGAGTACCCGACCGAGGAGCTGCCGGAGGCGCCCGGCGAGCAGGAGCCCATGCGCGGCACGGAGCTGCGCACGGTGCTCTGGCAGGCGCTGGCCCGGCTGCCCGAGCAGCAGCGCACCATGCTGGTGCTCCGCTACTACGAGGGGCAGACGGACCCGGAGATCGCGGAGACGCTGAACATCAGCGTCGGCACCGTGAAGAGCAGCATCTGGCGCACCCTGCGCCGGCTGCGCGAGGACCGGGTCCTGAGCCTGGGGCAGGGCCAGGAGGAGTCCTTCGGCGAACTGGTCGCGTAGCGGCTGGCCGCCGAAGGCGGGGGGAAACGGGGGATCACGGGGGAATCGGGGAAACGGGGAACCGAGGGGCGTGGGGAGCGCCCGGAGGGGAGCACGGGGGAACGCGGGGGCGCGAGTCCGGTCGGCCGGGGGGTCTGGCCAGGCTCGCGCCCCCGCTTTCGCGCTGCGCGCGGGCGCGGGTGCGGGTGCGGGCGCGGGTGCGCGGGGCGCCGCCGTCGTCATGTTCCTGGTCGACGGTGGGGCCATCGGCCGGGAGATCCGCGCCCGTGTCGCCCGGGAAGACGTCCTGCACGCTCCCCACCTGCTGGACACCGAAGTCGCGTCCGCGCTCCTGGGCATGGCACGCGGCACAAGGAACGGAATCCCGAAGCTCGACACGGGTCAGCTGGACGAGCACCTCAGGACGTACGGCGCCCTGCGTATCAGCCGGCACGAAGCCATGCCCCCTGCTGCCGCGTGTCCGGGTCCTTCACGCCAACGTGTCCGCCCACGACGCCACCTATGTCGCCCTCGCCGAGACCCTCGGCATCCCCTTCGTCACCGTGGACGCCAGAATCAGGCGGGGCATCCAGAAGCCGCTGCGCGATCGAGGTCATCGGCGCGGAACACCCCTGAGACCCCGCCCCGTTCAGACGCCCGTCGGGTGCCAGACCGTCTTGGTCTCCACGAAACCCAGCAGCCGGTCCGTGCCCGGCGGCGCCGTGAAGTCCTCGGTCGGGTCGGGGCGGCGCACCCGCTTGAGGTTCTCCGCCGCCAGCACCTCAAGCTCGGTCGCCAACTCGGCGTCAGCGCCGGCCAGGTCGAGAACGGCTACGGAAGGGCGCCGGCGCGGGCGGCGAGGGCGCGGAGTTCAGGTGCGGTGCGGCCGGACAGCAGGAGCCCTGCGATGAGGGACCGCACCGCAGGGCGGGAGCGCGTTTCCTGGGGCGCTTGGTGTTCGGCGGCGAGGAGGGAGCGCACGCATTCGTCCCGACGTCCGCGTTGGGCCAAGGCGACCGCTACGTCCGTGTGGTAGCGCGCCCGGCGTTCCACGCTGGGCAGGCTCTGTACCGGCAGCGCACGGGCGGCGGCCAGGGCTGCGGAGGGGTCGCCGGTGGAGGACTCGGCGGAGATTCGGTGGAGTTGGACGGTGGCGGGGCTGAAGCCGCCGCCGTGATCACGCAGCGCGGTGGTGCCGCCGAGGTCGGCCGCGATGGCGGCCGCTTCGTCCGTCAGCTCCCGCATCCCCTCCCGGTCCCCGCGTCGCGCGGCGCTGTACGCGGCTGACTGGATCAGCAGGCCGCGTTCGGCGGCGCCACTGCGGGACGCGCGAAGAGCCGGGTCGTCGGCGGCGTTGAGCGCGATCGACAGCGCCTGTTCCTCCCAGCCGGCGCGACGGGCGAGCACGGCCAGATTGCGGGCGGCTTCCGCCACGGCGAGGGGGCGTCCGGAGGCTTCGGCGGCCTGGCGTGCGCGATCGGCCGCCATCCAGCCGAGTTGCTGCTCGTCGAGCTTGACGAGCATACGGGTCGCGAGGAGGTAGGTCTGCCCGAGTAGGTCGAGGTGGTCTCCCGCGTCGGCGGGCCCGAGTGCGTGTCCGGCGCGGATCAGGCGGGGCAGACGGACGACGAGATCGGCATAGTGGCAGGTATGGAAGTCGGCGTGTACGCGGGCGAGTTCGACGGGCAACTGCTCCGGGGCCGGCAGCTTGCCGTCCTGGCCGATGCCGAGCATCGCGTCCCGTAGCCGAACGACGAGGAGCTGTCCTACGGGGACGTCCTGAGCCGCTGCTGACGCCGATGCGGAGAGCGGAACACCGGCGGTCGCCGCAGCTGAGAGAGTCAGGAACTTTCGTCGCCGCACTGGGTCGTCACCCTCCTCCCACCGGGTTCGTCCCAGCCTAGGGCCAGGAAGGCGCGGGTAGGCGAGACCGGAGGCGACGGGGTATCCGTGTCGGATCGTCGCCGGAGGCGCAGTCGCGGTGAGCCCGAACTCCTTGGGCGGGATGTCGAGCACATCAGCGAAGCGTCTGAGCACGGCGACGTCCGACAGCGACGAGAGGCCCCGCTCGTACCGGGAGATCTGAGAGGAGGAGTAGCCGGTCCGGTCACCGAGATCAGCGAGCGTCCAGCCCCGAGCCTGGCGTCTGCTGCGAATCAACTCGCCGAATGTCCCAGGCCGTTCGGATCGATCATGCGCCTTGCTGAATGGCATCCACGCCCCCGCTGACTGCCGAGGTGACACCCGCCCAGCGTAGAGCGGCCGGCCGGACGGCGGCAGCGGTCTTGCACCAGATGCAAACGGTCTTGCGGCCGACGGCAGCGCCTCTGCCGCTGCCGGGTCGGGTGCGGTGCTCTGGAGAATGTCGAGGCCCGCAGCAGGCGGGCCGACGTGCTGTCACCGAGGGGCGTGAACGCCAATGAGCGTACGCAAGAAAGCAGCCGTCATCGGGCTCGGCCACCAGGCCCTGGAGGACCACGTGCCGGGGCTGGCCGACTCCCAGTTCGCCCAACTCGTCGCGGTGTGTGACACCGACTCCGGCAGGGTCGCCGCCCAGGCGCGGCAGCACCACGTGCCGGGTTTCACCGACATCCGCGCCCTGCTGGAGGGCGTGCGGCCGGACTTCGCCATCGTCGCGGTCCCGCACCACGCCGGCCGCGAGGTCATCGGGGCCTGCGCGGCGGCCGGGGTGCACGTGATGAAGGAGAAGCCGTTCGCGACCACCCCGGCCGAGGCCGCCGAACTGGTGGCACTGTGCGACCGGGCCGGCATCGAACTGATGGTCACCGTCCAGCGCCGCTTCCACCCCGTCTACACGGCGGCGGTGCAGCTTCTGGAACAGATTGGACGGCCGTACCTCGTCGAGGGCCGCTACACCTTCCACTGCCCCGACCCGGCCGCTGGCTGGCGCGGCCGGGCCTCGATGGCCGGCGGCGGCGCCCTGATGGACATGGGCTATCACCTCATCGACCTGCTCATCTGGTACCTCGGCCTGCCCGACCGCATCCTGGCCGACACATCCACCGCCGCGCACCCCGACGCCGACTACGACGCCGAGGACACCGCGCTGGTCCACCTCGCCTACGACTTCGGCCTGTACGGCTCCCTGCTTGTCTCTCGCTCCGCCGGACCGAAGACCGAACAACTGACGGTGACCGGCCCCCGTGGCGCGGTCGTGATCGAGCGAGGACGGGTACGGCGCCTCACCCCGGACGGACGGTTGGTCGAGTCCCTGACCCGTGAACCGGCCTGGCCCTCCGCCGCGACCGCGCAGATCGACTGCTTCTGCCGCGTCCTCGACGGCGAACGGGCCAACCCCTCCGGTCCCAGTGCCCACGCGGCACACGCCGCGTTCCTGGCCGCCGCCTACGCCTCCCGGACCACCCTCACCCCCTCCGACCCGAAGGAGTTCCTGCTGTGACCACCTCGCCCCTCGCGCTCTTCGGCGGCCCGTCCGTCATCGACGCCCCTCGCCCCCACTTCGTCTGGCCCCCGATCGAGAACCGCGACGTCGAGGCGGTCACCGGCCAGCTGATCTCCGCAGTGTCCATCCCCGAACGCTCGGGCGTCGTCGCCGACCTGGAAGATTCCCTGGCGTCCTTCTTCGGCGTTCGCCACGTCGTCACCACGTGCACCGGGACGGCCGCCCTGCACTCGATGTACGCCGCAGCCGGCATCGGCCCGGGCGACGAGGTGATCGTGCCGGCACTGACGTTCCATGCCACGGCCACTCCGCTCTTCCACCTCGGCGCCCGTCCCGTGCTCGCCGATGTCGACGAGCACGGGCAGCTCGACCTCGCCGACGCCATCCGCCGCATCACGGCGCGGACGAAGGCGGTCGTCGCCGTGCACCTGTGGGGCGTGCCCGAGAACATGGACGCCCTCACCGCCTTCAGCACCCGGCACAACCTGATGCTGCTGGAGGACGGCTCCCACGCCCACGGTGCCACCTGGCGCGGGCAGCGGGTCGGCACCTTCGGTCGCGCGGCGGCCTTCAGCCTGAACGGACCCAAGCCGTTGTCCGCCGGGGAGGGCGGATTCGTCGCCACCGACGACACCGAGCTGTACTACCGCGTGCTGCTGCACGGCCAGTACAACAAGCGGTGCCGCCGTGAGATCCCCGCCGACCACGACCTCGCCCCATACGCGATCACCGGCATGGGGCTGAAGCTCCGCGTCCATCCGTTGGCAGCCGCACTGGCCAACGCGCAACTTCCGCGTCTGGTGGGCTATCTGGCCGGACGAGAGACCGTCGCCGCCCGAATGCGAAGGGCTCTTCACGGAGTGCCGGGCATCGAAGTGCCCCGCCTGCCGTCCCAGGCCCGTCCGGCCTGGTACGCGTTGCCCCTGCGCTACCGGCCGAACCAACTCGCCGGCCTGCCCGTCGGGCGGTTCCTCGAAGCCGTCCACGCCGAGGGCGCCAGCGAGATCGACCTTCCCGGCTCGACCCGCGCCCTCGGTGATCACCCGCTGTTCCACACCCCGGGGGCACTCCTGCCCGGCTACGCTGACTATCCGGGCCCCGGCGCCGACAGCTTCACCACCGCCCGACGCCTGCACGGCAGCACGGTGAAACTCCCGGTGTGGCACCGCGATCGGGACGTCCCACTCGCCGACGCGTACACCACGGCCATCATCAAGGTCGCCGAACACCACAGGGAACTCGTGAAGTGAACGCACACGTCGACGCCGCCCTCCTGGGCTACCTCATCCGTGCCGCCGACGCCGACGGCATCACCAAGCACGTCGTAGGCGCCGTCATCCCCAACGCGGAAGGCAGGGTCCTGCTGCTGCACCGCGCCGCCGACGACTACCTCGGCGGCCTGTGGGAGCTTCCCTCCGGCGGCGTCGACGCGGGTGAAACTTTGACCGAAGCGCTCCACCGGGAAGTCGCCGAGGAGACCGGCCTCACGGTCACCGGGATCGGAACCTACCTCGGCTCCTTCGACTACCTCTCCAGGAGCGGCATGAGAACCCGCCAGTTCAACTTCACCGCCCGCGTCACCCACGAGAGTGACACGGTCAAACTCACCGAACACGACGCACACCTGTGGGCCGACCGCACGGAACAGGAGCAGGTATCCAGCGCCGTACGGACCGTGCTGGCAACCTGGAGACAGGAAGCCGAGTAGGGGGCAGCAGCCGACCGCGACACCCACGGCGTGCAGTGGGGCCGTGTCCGCCCGGCACCCGGCGCCGGCAAGCCCGACTTCCGAGTCCCCCACTCCCATCGCCAACGTTGCACGACGGATGCGCGGTTGTGCCAGGCCCGCGCCCCCGCTTTCGCGCTGCGCGCGCGGGGGTGGGCGAGCGCCCGGCCGGAGCGCCGGCCGGGCGGAATGCGCGGCAGAATCCCCTTCATTCGGCGGGGAGTTGGTAGGCCAGCACGTAGGCGTCGGCGGCCATCACGGTGTCGCGGACCTCGACGGCGCGGCCTTCGGTGTCGTAGGCGGTGCGGACGAGGTGGATGACGGGGACGCCGGTGGCGAGGTGGAGGGTCTTGACCTCGGCGGGGGTGGGCATTCGGGCGCGTACTTCTTCGTCGAAGTGGTCGAGGTGGTGGCCGAGTTCTTCGAGTCGGGCGTAGATGCCGCCGGGGCCCGGGTCGGGTTGGGCGATGGGGGTGTCGCGGGCGATGTCCAGCGGCAGGAACGAGGCCGCGAACTCGACCGGTCGCCCGTCGAGGAGGTAACGCCGCCTACGCGCCAGCACCTTGCGCGGCTCGCCGAGTCGGGTGGCGATGTCGCGGGTGGGGCGTTCCTCCCTGACCTGGAGGTTGTCCACCTCGGGGCGGCTTCCGGCCGCCTCGGCCTGGAGCGCGAAGTCCTCGAAGAGACCGGTGTGAAGATCGCCGCGCCGGCGACCCTGACTGGCGTCTACAAGAACATGACCGGGCTGATCGTCTCTCTCGTCTTCCGCTGTGCCGCCATCGGTGGCCGGCCGACGACCGGGGAGGAGACCAGCGAACTGCGCTGGGCCACCCGCGAGGAGGTCACGGCGCTGGCCGACGAGGCGTACGCGATCCGCGTCACGGACGCCCTGGACGGGGCCAACCCGCCGGCCGTCCGCGCGCACGACGGCGTGCGACTCGTCTAGCACCACCCCTACGTCATAGCCGTCTACCAGCACGGAGCAACTTCTATGCACGAGTGTACGAGCACAGTGAGACAGGTAAATGGCCTCAGAACCATCGGGCCGACAAACAGCCCCCGAACGTGGTGACCGGAGGACCTCGATGAGCCCGGCAACGAAGAGCAGGGTGACCGTCCCCTACATCAGCCGGTGGACCGGCGAACAGCCAACGGCCGCGCGGGTCGTGGCCCGAAACGGACGGCTGGCCTACGCCGACGAGCGTTCCTACGACCGCGACACCGGCGGCGTCCTGTGGCGCCGCGTCCCATCCACCCCGGGGAAGGGCAACCCCGAGTTCGGCGCCGTGCACCCACTCCGTCAACGCCTCGCCCTGGCCGGGCTGTTGTGCCAGGTGTGCGGAAGCCCGGCGGACCGCACCGAAGACGGCCGTGCTCTGGCTCATGGGCGACGCGTCGGACAACCCCGGTGACTGGCCCCAGGGGCTGGAGACCGCCCACCCACCCGTCTGCCTACCCTGCGCGACGCTGTCCGTCCGGGCCTGCCCCCACCTGAGGCAACGCTTCGTCGCCCTACGCGTCCGCGCCTGGACCCTGGCCGGAGTCCAGGGCGCCCTCTACCAGCCCGGCCTCAACGGCCCCGTTCTCACCGGCGCCGCCGGCATCCCCTTCGAAGACCCCGACATCGGCTGGGTCATCGCCGGCCAACTCATCGCCTCACTCGACCGCTTCACCTTCACTGACATCCAGGCCGAAACCGGCGGCCCGCCCGGCCGGTAACCACCCCGGCCCGTCACCCCGGCCCCCGCGCCGGCGCCGGCGCGCGCCCCGCGCGCGGGCGCCCGGCGCCAACTGCGGGGAGGCTCCGCCCCGTTCAGACGCCCGTCGGGTGCCAGACCGTCTTGGTCTCCACGAAACCCAGCAGCCGGTCCGTGCCCGGCGGCGCCGTGAAGTCCTCGGTCGGGTCGGGGCGCCGCACCCGCTTGAGGTTCTCCGCCGCCAGCACCTCAAGCTCGGTCGCCAACTCGGCGTCAGCGCCGGCCAGATCGATCGCGTTGACGTCCTGGTGCGCGGCCAGCGGGCGGGCCAGCTCGGCGGTCGCGCCGCTGAGCACGTTGACCACCCCGCCCGGCACGTCCGAGGTGGCCAGCGCCTCGGCCAGCGACAGCGCCGGCAGCGGCGCGCGTTCGGAGGCGACGACCACCGCCACGTTCCCCGTGGTCAGCACCGGCGCCAGCACCGAGACCAGGCCCAGCAGCGAGGAGTCCCGGGGTGCCAACACCGCGACCACACCCGTCGGTTCGGGCGTCGAGAGGTTGAAGTAGGGCCCGGCCACCGGGTTGGCGCCGCCGGCGACCTGCGCCACCTTGTCCGCCCAGCCGGCGTACCAGACGAGCCGGTCCACGGTCGCGTCCACCACGGCCGCCGCCTTCGACCGCGACAGCCCGTCGGCCGCCGCGACCTCCGCGCGGAACTGGTCCCCGCGCCCCTGCACCATCTCGGCGATCCGGTAGAGCACCTGTCCCCGGTTGTAGGCGGTCGCGCCCGACCAGCGCGGGAACGCCTTCCGGGCCGCGACCACCGCGTCCCGCGCGTCCTTGCGCGAGGCCAGCGGGGCGTTGGCCAGCCAGCGGCCCTTCGCGTCGGTCACCTCGTACACCCGCCCGCTCTCGGACCGGGGGAACGCGCCCCCCACGAACAGCTTGTAGGTCTTGAGGACCGGCAGCGGCTCAGACATCGAGGTAGGCCTCCAGACCGTGACGGCCGCCCTCGCGGCCGTAGCCCGACTCCTGGTACCCGCCGAACGGCGAGGTCGGATCGAACTTGTTGAACGTGTTGGACCAGATCACGCCCGCCCGCAGCCGGTTCGCCATCCACAGGCTGCGCGAGCCCTTCTCCGTCCAGATGCCGGCGGAGAGCCCGTACGGGGTGTTGTTCGCCTTCTCCACCGCCTCCTGCGGGGTGCGGAACGTCAGCACCGACAGCACCGGGCCGAAGATCTCCTCCCGCGCGATCCGGTGCGCCTGCGTCACCCCGGTGAACAGCGTCGGCGCGAACCAGTAGCCGGTGGACGGCAGTTCGCAGGACGGCGCCCAGCGCTCCGCGCCCTCCGCCTCGCCCGCGTCCGCCAACTCCCTGATGCGGGCGAGCTGTTCGGCCGAGTTGATGGCGCCGATGTCGGTGTTCTTGTCCAACGGGTCGCCCACCCGCAGCGTGCTCATCCGCGCCTTCAGCGCCGCCAGCAGCTCGTCGGCCACCGACTCCTGCACCAACAGCCGGGAGCCCGCACAGCACACATGCCCCTGGTTGAAGAAGATGCCCTGGACGATGCCCTCCACGGCCTGGTCCAGCGCCGCGTCGTCGAAGACGATGTGCGCCGCCTTGCCGCCCAGCTCCAGCGTGACCCGCTTGTGCGAGCCGGCCACCGTGCGCGCGATGGCCTTGCCCACCTCCGTCGAGCCGGTGAACGCCACCTTGTCGATCCCCGGGTGCGCCACCAGCGCGGCGCCCGTCGCGCCGTCCCCCGTCAGGATGTTGAGCACCCCGGGCGGCAGCCCCGCCTGCTGGCAGATCCGCGCGAACAGCAACGCGGTCAGCGGCGTGGTCTCCGCCGGCTTGAGCACCATCGTGTTGCCCGTGGCCAGCGCCGGCGCGACCTTCCACGCCAGCATCAGCAGCGGGAAGTTCCACGGGATCACCCCGCCGGCCACGCCCAACGGCCGGGGCGCCGGGCCGAATCCGGCGTGCTCCAGCTTGTCCGCCCAGCCCGCGTAGTAGAAGAAGTGCGCCGCGACCAGCGGCAGGTCCACGTCCCGCGACTCCCGGATCGGCTTGCCGTTGTCCAGCGACTCCAGCACCGCCAGCTCGCGGGAGCGCTCCTGCACCAACCGGGCGATGCGGAACAGGTACTTGGCGCGCTCCGAGCCCGGCAGCGCCGACCAGCTCGCGAACGCCTTCCGCGCGGAGCGGACGGCGGCGTCCACGTCCTCGGCCCCCGCGTTGGCGACCTCGGAGAGCACCTCCTCGCTGGCCGGCGCGACCGTCTTGAAGACCGCCTCGTCGGCGGCCGGCCTGAACTCCCCGTCCACGAACAGCCCGTGCGAGGCCGGGATGTCCACGATCGCCCGGGACTCGGGCGCCGGCGCGTAGTCGAACGTCATCGTCGCTCAGTCCACCGTCACATAGTCGGGGCCCGAGTACCGTCCGGTACCGAGCTTCTGACGCTGCATCAGCAGGTCGTTCAGCAGGCTGGAGGCGCCGAACCTGAACCACTCCGGGCTCAGCCAGTCGGGCCCCGCCGTCTCGTTCACCAACACCAGGAACTTCAGCGCGTCCTTGGCGGTGCGGATGCCGCCGGCCGGCTTCACGCCGATCTGCCGCCCGGTCGCGGCGCGGAAGTCCCGCACCGCCTGGAGCATCAACAGGGTGTTGGCGGGCGTCGCGTTGACCCCGACCTTGCCGGTCGAGGTCTTGATGAAGTCGGCGCCGGCCAGCATCGCCAGCCAGGAGGCGCGGCGGATGTTGTCGTAGGTGGCCAGCTCCCCGTTCTCCAGGATGACCTTGAGATGCGCGTCGCCGCAGGCCGCGCGCACCGCCACGATCTCCTCGTAGACCGAGAGGTAGCGGCCGGCCAGGAACGCGCCCCGGTCGATGACCATGTCCACCTCGTCGGCCCCGGCCGCGACCGCCTCGGCGACGTCGGCCAGCTTCACGGAACGGGCCGCGCGGCCGGCCGGGAACGCCGTCGCCACCGAGGCCACCGCGATGCCGCTGCCGGCGAGGGCCTCCCTGGCGACGGCGACCAGGTCGGAGTAGACGCAGATCGCGGCGACCTGGGGCGTGGCACGGTCGGTCGGGTCGGGGTTGCGGCCCTTGGCGCACAGCGCCCGCACCTTGCCCGGGGTGTCGGCGCCCTCAAGCGTGGTCAGGTCGATCATGGAGATCGCCAGGTCCAACGCGTACGCCTTGGCCGTGGTCTTGATCGAACGCGTGCCCAGCGCGGCGGCACGGGCCTCAAGGCCCACCGCGTCGACGCCGGGGAGCCCGTGCAGGAAGCGGCGCAGCGCCGCGTCGGACGCCGTCACGTCCGCCAGCGTCTCGGCCTTCGAAGACATGGTCACCAGACGAGCATATCTACGCGCGTAGTGGCATGTCATCCCCACAGTGGGAATCCGGCCGGGCGCCCGGGCCCCTCGGGAACGGGAACGGGCGGGCGCCGTCGGCGGCGCGGGTCGGCGCGCGCGGCGGCGAAGGGAACTATGGCATAACGGTCGGTTGAAGCGGGCCGGGTCTCCGGCAGAATCGGGGGCATGACGAGTGAGCCCGAGAAGTACGCCGACCGCATCTACCGTTCCGGTTCGGCGCTGGTCGCCGGGGTGGTGCTGCTCGGCCTGGTGGGCTGGCTCGCCGGCGACGCGCTGCTGCGCGGCGACGGCCGCACGCCGGTGACCGCCGCGTCCACCCTCCTCTTCGTGGCCCCGCTGGTGATCGCGTTCACCCTGCGGCCCGCCGTCTTCGCCTCCGACGAACGGCTCCGGGTGCGCAACCCGTTCCGCACCATCACCGCCCCCTGGAGCGCCGTCGAGACCATTCACGCCGGCTACTCGACGGAGCTGGTGGCCGGCGGGGTCAAGTACCAGATGTGGGCGATTCCGGTCTCGCTGCGCGCCAGGTCCAAGGCCAACCGCCGCCGGGAGAACGCGGAGGCCGGGCGCGCGCCCCGCTCGTTCCTCGGCCTCGGCGGCCCGATCGGCGGCGCCGCCGACGTGGACGCCGCGCGCCCGGCGCCCGGCGACATGGCCGTCGCCGAACTCCGCGAACTCGCCGAGCGGCACGGCCGGGACGAGACCGAGGGCAGGGACGGGACCGGGAGCGGGGAGAACGGGGAGAACGGGGGCAGCGGGGAGAACGGGCGGAGCGAGGTCGTGGTGCGCTGGAGCTACGAGATCCTCGCGCCGCTGGCCCTGGGCGGCGTGGCGCTGCTGGTGCTCTGGCTGACCTCCTGAGGCCCTCAACCTGGCCGGTTCCAGCGGGGGTTGGCCGAAACCACCCGGTGGACCGCTTCCCTTTGGCGGGGGTTCTCCCGCCGTACCCCGATCGTCCGTAGGGTCCTTCGCGCCCGGGGTCGTCCCCCGGCCCCCTGAACACAGAGCCGATCGAGGTGTGTTGACCGATGCGCGTACGTTCCCTCGCCGTTCCGTTGACGGCGGCCACGGCCGTCGTCCTGACCAGCCTGGTCGCCGTGGACTCCGCCCCGACGCCCACCGCCGACGCGGCCGGGACCTCCGTGGAGACGGCCGGGCGGGGCGGCGGCCACCACCGTGAGGTGCCCGTCGTCGCGCACCGGGGCGCGCCCCGGCACGCACCCGAGGAGACCGCGGCCGCCTACCGCGAGGCGCTCGCCCAGGGGGCCGAAGTGCTGGAGGGCGACGTCCAGTTGACCGCCGACGGCGAACTCGTCCTGGTCCACGACGACACCCTGGAGCGGACCACCAACGTCGAGGAGGTCTTCCCCGAGCGGGCCGGCGCCGACGTGGGCGCGTTCACCCTGGCCGAGATCAGGCGGCTGGACGCCGGGTCCTGGCACCGCGAGGAGTACGCCGGGGAACGGGTGCCCACCGTGGAGGAGATCCTCCGTCTGAACCGGGGCCGCGCCGCGTTCTCCTTCGAGCTGAAGGCGCCGGAGAAGAGCCCCGGGGTGGCCACCAGGCTCGCCGAACTCCTCGCCGAGTACGGCTACGACGACGACTCCACGACCCGCTCCGGCGCGTTCCGGGTCCTGGTCCACTCGCGGGACCAGGACGCGCTGCGCGAGTTCGAGTCGGTGCTGCCCGACGTTCCGCTGGCGTACCTCACGGGCGGCGCGATGCTCGGCGACGAGGAGCTGGCTGAGCTGGCCGAGTGGACCGTCGGCGTCTTCGCCGACCCGCGCGTGACCAGCGCGGCGGACGTCGAACGCGCCCACGACGCGGGCCTGTTGGTCTACAACGACCCGGTCGACAGCCCCGAGCAGCTGGCGATGACGCTGGACCAGGGGTACGACTACCTGGTCACCAACCTCACCGACACGGCCCGCCGCGTCCGCGACGGCCGCGACCCGGAGCCGCGCGCGGCCGGGGTGGTCGTGGACCACGTCTACCCCAACCCCTCGGGCGACGACATGCGGCCCGAGGAGTCGGAGTACGTCGCCCTGCGCAACACGACGAACCGCCCGATCGACGTCTCCGGCCACTATCTGCGCGACGGCGCGGGCAATGTGCGGGTGATCATCGGCGACGGGTACGTCGTGCGGCCCGGCAGCCTGCTGCGCGTCCACATCGGAACCGGGACCAACACCGCGACCGACTACCACGCGGGCCTGGAGACGGCGATCCTCAACAACACGGTGGGCGACACGATCCAGTACTACAACGAGCGCCATGTGATCGAGGACGTCTACTCGTACATCGTCCCGGCCGTGGCGTAGTCCGCCCGCGCCCGCGGCGGGCTTCCGGGGGCGGCGCCGGCCGGCCGGCGCCGCCCCCCATGCGCGCGGCTCGCCCGACCGGCCCGGGCACGAGGTCGGTGGACTACTCGGCCGGCAGGCCGGCCCGGTGGGCCAGGTCTCGGCGCAGGGCCGCCAGGGTCTCCGACGCGACGGCGCGGGCCGCCGGCAGGGCGGCCGTGTCGGCGGCGGGGACGACGACCTCCAGATAGCACTTGATCTTCGGCTCGGTGCCCGAGGGCCGGACCACCACCCGCGCCGCGTCCACCGGGCCCCCGCCGGCCAGGCGGTAGCGGAGGCCGTCCGTCGGCGGGAGTTCGGGCCCGCCCTCGCGCAGGTCCTCCGCCTCGGCGACCGGCAGCCCGGCCAGCTCGCGCGGCGGGTCGGCGCGCAGCCGGCGCATCGCGTCGGCGATCAGGGACAGGTCAGCGACCCGGACCGACAGCTGGTCCGTGGCGTGCAGCCCGTGCCGCACCGCCAACTCGTCGAGCAGGTCGGTCACCGTGCGGCCCTCGGCCCGCAGCCCGGCGGCCAGTTCGGCGACGAGCAGCGCGGCGGTCACGCCGTCCTTGTCCCGCACCCCGGCCGGGTCGACGCAGTAGCCCAGCGCCTCCTCGTAGGCATAGCCGAGATCCGGCACCCGGGCCAGCCACTTGAAGCCGGTCAGCGTCTCCGTGTACGGCAGCCCGGAATCGGCGGCGATCCGCCCGACCAGGGAGGAGGAGACGATCGAGGTGGCGAACGTTCCCTTCCGTCCGCCGCGCACCAGGTGGGCGGCGAGCAGCGCGCCGACCTCGTCGCCGCGCAGCATCCGCCAGCCGCCCTCGGCCGCCGGGTCGGGGACGCCGACGGCGCAGCGGTCCGCGTCCGGGTCGTTGGCCAGTAGCAGTTCGGCGCCGGGCGTCGCGCCGGCCGTCGCGATGGCGAGGTCCATCGCGCCGGGCTCCTCCGGGTTGGGGAAGGAGACGGTGGGGAAGTCCGGGTCGGGCGCCGCCTGTTCGGGCACCTCGACGGGCGCGGGGAAGCCGTTCCTGGTGAACGCCTCGGTCAGCACCGACTGGCCCACGCCGTGCATCGGGGTATAGACGGTGAGCACGGTGCGCGGGGAGCCGGGCGTCAACGCGGCGCCGCTGCGCGCCAGATAGGACGCGACGATCTCCTCGCCCAGCACCTCCCAGCCGCCGGCCGGCCTGGGCACGTCGGCGAGCGCGCCGACCGCCGCGATCTCGGCGGCGATCTCCGCGTCGGCCGGCGGCACGATCTGGCTGCCGTCGCCGAGGTAGACCTTGTAGCCGTTGTCCCGGGGCGGGTTGTGGCTGGCGGTCACGGCGATCCCGGCGACCGCGCCCAACTCCCTGATGGCGAACGCCAGCACGGGCGTGGGCAGCGGCCGGGGCAGCAGCGCGGCGCGCAGCCCGGCGCCCACGAGGACGGCGGCGCTGTCGAGGGCGAACCGTTCGCTGTTGTGCCGGGCGTCGTAGCCGACGACGACCAGCCCGGGGGAACGTTCCCGCAGGTAGCGGGCGAGGCCGGCGGCGGCGCGGATCACCACGGCGCGGTTCATCCGCGTCGGCCCCGCACCCATCTCGCCGCGCAGCCCGGCGGTGCCGAACTGGAGCGTGCCGGCGAAGCGTTCGGCGAGCGCGGCGCGGGCGGAGCGGTCGTCACGTTCCAGCAGCGCGGCCAGCTCGGCGCGGGTGGCCGGGTCGGGGTCCTCCGCCAGCCAGGCGCGCGCCCGGGTGAGCAGGTCCGGCCCGGCCGGTTCTGGGGTGGTGTCCGCGTTCATCGATAACTCCTGGGGCCGACCGGTCGTGCGCGATTCCGTTGGCGTTCGGTCAGAGTTTGACCAGCACCTGGTTGAGCAGGGACCCCATGCGTTCGGCCGCGTCGCGGCCGGCCCGCAGGACCTCCTCGTGGTCGAGCGGCGCGCCGGTGATCCCGGCCGCGAGGTTGGTCACCAGCGAGACGGCCAGCACCTCGGCCCCCGCCTCGCGGGCCGCGATGGCCTCCAGCACCGTGGACATGCCCACCAGGTCCCCGCCGATCGTCCGTACCATCCGGATCTCGGCCGGGGTCTCGTAGTGCGGCCCGGGGAACTGCACATAGACGCCCTCCTCCAGGCTGGGGTCGATCTCCTGACAGAGCGCCCGCAGGCGTGGCGAGTAAAGATCGGTCAGATCAACGAAGTTCGAGCCCACGATCGGTGACGTTCCGGTCAGGTTGATGTGGTCGCTGATCAGGACCGGCTGTCCCACGTGCATTCCCTGGCGCAGTCCGCCGCAGCTGTTGGTCAGCACGACCGTGCGGCAGCCGGCCGCCACGGCGGTGCGCACCCCGTGCGCCACGGCGCCCACGCCGAGGCCCTCGTAGAGGTGGGTGCGCCCGAGGAAGACCAGCGCGCGTTTGTCGCCCACCTGGTAGGAGTGGACCCGGCCGGCGTGGCCCTCGGCGGTCGGCGGGGGGAAGCCGGGCAGCTCGGTCACGTCCAGCGCGGCGGTCGGCGTTCCCAGCCGCTCGGTCGCCGGGCCCCACCCCGAGCCCATGACCAGTGCCACGTCATGGCTGTCCACACCGGTCAACTCGCGTAGCCGGGCGGCGGCCGCCTCGCCCGAGCGGGCCATGTCAGATGCGTTCACGGAGTGAGCCTAACCGTTTCCTTCCTACGCGCGTAGACGGCGTCCGCGTCAGGATCGGGTACCAGCCACCCAACGCCGGGGGAAACGGGCGGATCTCGGCGCGGGTGTGTGCGGGGCAGGCGGGTTCAGCAGGGGCGCTTGCGCAGTTCCATCACATAGTCGTGGGGCGCGCCGGCCGACTCGGCGGCGTCGGCGATCTCACCCAGGTAGCGCGCGGAGGGCAGCCCGCCCTCGTAGCCGTTGAGCACATAGGCCCAGGCGTTGACCGCGCCGTCCAGGGTGTCCACGCGGACCCTGGTCCTGCGGTAGATGTCGAGGCCCACGCCCTCCCAGCGGTCGAGGCGCTCCTCGTCCATGGGGGCGATGTCGTAGAGCGCGACGAACACGTCGGGCGCCGGCGGCACGCCCGCCTCGACCAGGGTGGCCAGCGCGCCCTCCCAGCCCATCTCCTCGCCGCCGAACGTGAGCCGCCAGCCGGTGATCCAGCCGGTGCCGCGCAGCGGCGAGTGCGGAGCGCGCCGGGCCATCAACCGGGGGTCGAGGTTCACGGCGTAAGCGGCGTAGAGCGACATGGTCCTAGAGCGTACGGGAGCCGGGCGCCCGGGAGGGCGGGCGCGGAAGACCAGGATCGCGCGGGCGGGCGTGGGGGCCGGGCGCGCGGCGGGCGCCCCGTGCGGGACACTGGAGGGGTGACTCGAATCGTGATCATTGGTGGCGGACCAGGCGGATACGAGGCGGCGCTGGTGGCGGCGCAGCTCGGCGCCGAGGTGACCGTCGTGGACCGGGACGGCCTGGGCGGCGCCTCCGTGCTCACGGACTGCGTGCCGTCCAAGACGTTGATCGCGACGGCCGAGGTGATGACCGGCTTCGACTCCTCGCACGAGGAGCTGGGCATCGAGATCGACCACGACGGGGACGGCATCGGCGACGAGGTGCGGGGCATCGGCGTGGACCTGGGGGTGGTCAACCGCCGGGTGAAGCGGCTGGCGCTCGCGCAGTCCCACGACATCACCGTCTCGGTCAAGCGCGCCGGGGTGACCGTGCTGCGCGGCCGGGGCCGGCTGCTGCCCGGGCAGGCGCCGGACGGGACCCGGCGGGTCGCGGTCGACGAGGCCGGGGGCGGCCGGCGGGAGCTGGTGGCCGACGGGGTGCTGGTGGCCACCGGCGGGCACCCGCGCGAGATCCCGGACGCCAGGCCGGACGGGGAGCGCATCCTCAACTGGACGCAGGTGTACGACCTGGCCGAGCTGCCGGAGGAACTGGTGGTGGTCGGCTCCGGCGTTACCGGCGCCGAGTTCGCCGGCGCCTACCAGGCGTTGGGCTCGCGGGTGACGTTGGTCTCCTCGCGGGACCGGGTGCTGCCGGGCGAGGACCCGGACGCCGCCGCCGTGCTGGAGGACGTCTTCCGGCGGCGCGGGATGAACGTGCTCTCCCGCTCCCGGGCGGCCTCGGCCAAGCGGGTCGGGGACCGGGTGGAGATCACCCTCTCGGACGGGCGGACCGTCTCGGGGACGCACTGCCTGATGGCGGTGGGCGCGGTCCCGAACACCTCGGACATGGGCCTTGATGAGGCCGGCGTCAAGCTGTCGGAGTCCGGCCATGTCTGCGTCGACAAGGTCTCCCGCACCTCGGCGCCCGGGGTCTACGCGGCGGGTGACTGCACCGGGGTGTTCGCGCTGGCCTCGGTGGCGGCGATGCAGGGGCGGATCGCGATGTACCACTTCCTGGGCGACGCGGTGGCCCCGCTGGACCTGAAGACGGTCTCGGGCAACATCTTCACCGACCCGGAGATCGCCACCGTCGGCTACAGCCAGCAGGACGTGGACGCGGGCCGGATCGACGCGCGGGTGGTGAAGCTGCCGCTGCTGCGGAACCCGAGGGCGAAGATGCAGGGCGTGCGGGACGGCTTCGTGAAGCTCTTCGCGCGGCCGGGAACGGGCATCGTGGTGGGCGGCGTTGTCGTTTCGCCGCGTGCCAGTGAGCTTATTCATCCGATAGCGATCGCGGTGGACAACAGTTTGACGGTGGAGCAGATCGCAAAGACGTTCACCGTTTACCCCTCGCTCTCCGGCTCGATCGCGGAGGCGGCGCGTCAGCTCCATACACGAAAAGGCGTGGAATAACAGGAGGCGCAGGCGGGGCGCTGGAAGCACGGGGGTGCGCCCCCGGCGCATAGCACGCCGGGGGCGTGCGTATAGACAACTTCGATAAATCCTCGCAACCTGCTGAAAGCAGATGGTCGTTGGGGTTACTGTCGGTTCCGTGTTCGCTGCAGAACGTCGTCAGATGATTCTCGAAATGGTGCGCGCCAACGGAGCCGTGTCGCTCCGCGAGCTGGCCCGCGTCGTCCAGACCTCAGAAGTGACCGTCCGGCGCGATGTTCGCGCCCTGGAGGCAGAAGGGCTGCTTGACCGCAGACACGGGGGTGCGGTCCTGCCGGGTGGGTTCACCCGGGAGTCCGGGTTCCCCCAGCGGGCCATGGCCGCCACGGCGGAGAAGACCGCCATCGCGGAGCACGCCGCCTCGCTGGTGCGGGAGGGCGAGGCCATCGTGGTGGGTGCCGGCACCACCACGCAGGAGCTGGCCCGCCGGCTGGCCCGGGTTCCGGGGCTGACGGTGGTCACCAACTCCCTGTTGGTGGCCCAGGCGTTGGCGCACGCCAACCGCGTCGAGGTGGTGATGACGGGCGGCACCCTGCGCGGGTCCAACTACGCGTTGGTCGGCAGCGGCGCCGAACAGTCGCTGCTCGGGCTGCGGGTCAGCCGGGCGTTCCTCTCCGGCTCGGGGCTCACCGCCGACCGTGGCCTGTCCACCTCCAACATGCTGGCCGCCAGCGTCGATCGGGCGCTGCTGCGGGCGGCGGCCGAGGTGGTGGTCCTGGCCGACCACACCAAGCTGGGCGCAGACACGGCGTTCCAGACCGTTCCAACCGACCTGATCACCCAGCTGATCACCGACCAGCCGCCCCCCGAGGCGGAGAAGGCGAGCGCCGAGCTGGAGGCGCTCGCCGAACAGGGGGTGCGCGTCTCCGTGGTGGGCGCCGGGGTGCCGTCGGCGGCCAAGGCGGCCACCGAGCGGGGCGATCCGGTCCGCCGCGACCTGCCGCTGCCCTCGCCGCGCGCCACGGGCCATCCCGGTCTCGGCGGCTCGACGCCGCCGATGGGGCAGCGGGTCTCCGACCTCGCTCCTCGCCGCAGGTAGCCTCCGGCGGTTTCGCGGACGCCGCGCGGCCCGGGGGGCCGCGCGGCGGTAAGGTCGCGCGCCGGAGGGCTGGCCGCCCGGCGCGGTCGAACGACGGCCGGCGGTGGGGCCGTTGGTTGAACGACGGCCTGTCGTCGGACGGTTCGCCGTCTGTTGTAAGGACGGTTCGCCATGCGGTGGTTGGCCGCGCCGCGGCGGGGCCGGTCAGGCGTGTTCGCGTTGACGGCTGCCGGCGAGCCGACGGCGTCTCGCGGCGCGCCGGCGCGAAGGCGCCCGGCCCCTTCGCGCGGGCTCGGCTCACCGAAGGAACCCAACGAGGCGTCCTCGTCGGCCGGTTGCCCTGGGAGCGACGGCGCGAGCCTGGGTCGTCGACCGAACGCACCACCCATCGCCCGCCCTGGGCGGGCGCGGAAGAGGTGACGGCGCCTGGCCCGCAGGCCAGGCGCCGTCGCGTGGTGTCCTGGTCAGTCCTTGATCTCGCAGATCACCGCGCCCGCCGAGAGGGACGCGCCGACCTCGGCCTTGAGGGCGCCGACGGTGCCGGAGCGGTGCGCGTTGATGGGCTGTTCCATCTTCATCGCCTCCAGGACGATCACCAGCTCGCCCTCCTCGACCCGCTGGCCCTCCTCGACCGCGACCTTGACCACGGTGCCCTGCATCGGGGAGGGCAGCGCGTCGCCGGTGGGCGCCGTGCCCCCGGCGCGCTTGGTGGCCTTCCGGCGCGCCGGGCGCGCGCCGCCGGCCACGGCCGCCCGCGCCAGCGGCATCGCCAGCGTCGCCGGCAGCGACACCTCAAGCCGCTTGCCGCCGACCTCGACAACCACCGTCTCCCGGAACCCGTTCTCCTCGGCCTCGCCGGGAACGGCCTGGAACGGCGGCAGCTCGTTGACGAACTCCGTCTCGATCCACCGGGTGTGGACGGAGAACGGCTCGCCCTCCCGCCCGTTGACCTCGGGCGCGAACGCCGGGTCCTTGATCACCGTGCGGTGGAACGGGATCACCGTCGCCATGCCCTCGACCTGGAACTCGGCCAGCGCCCTGGCCGCCCGCTCCAACGCCTGCCGGCGGGTGGCTCCCGTGACGATCAGCTTGGCCAGCATCGAGTCCCACGCCGGGCCGATCACCGAACCCGACTCCACGCCGGTGTCCACCCGGACGCCCGGCCCGAGCGGCGGCACGAACGTGGTCACCGTGCCGGGCGCGGGAAGGAAGTTGCGCCCGGGGTCCTCGCCGTTGATCCGGAACTCCAGCGAGTGACCGCGCAGCGGCGGGTCGTCGTACCCCAGCGCCTCGCCGTCGGCGATGCGCAGCTGCTCGCGGACCAGGTCGATCCCGGTGACCTCCTCCGTCACCGGATGCTCCACCTGGAGCCGGGTGTTGACCTCAAGGAACGAGATGGTGCCGTCCTGGCCGACCAGGAACTCGCAGGTGCCGGCGCCGACATAGCCGGCCTCGCGCAGGATCGCCTTGGACGCCCGGTACAGTTCGGCGTTCTGCTCCTCGGTCAGGAACGGGGCCGGCGCCTCCTCGACCAGCTTCTGGTGGCGGCGCTGGAGGGAGCAGTCGCGGGTGGAGACGACGACCACGTTGCCGTGGGTGTCGGCCAGGCACTGGGTCTCGACGTGGCGGGGCCGGTCCAGGTACCGCTCGACGAAGCACTCGCCCCGCCCGAACGCGGCCAGCGCCTCGCGCACCGCCGAGTCGTACAGCTCGGGGATCTCCTCCAGGGTGCGGGCCACCTTCAGGCCGCGACCGCCGCCGCCGAACGCCGCCTTGATGGCGACCGGCAGTCCGTTCTCGCGGGCGAACGCCACCACCTCGTCGGAGCCGGAGACCGGGTCCTTGGTGCCGGCGACCAGGGGCGCGCCGGCGCGCTGCGCGATGTGCCTCGCCGCGACCTTGTCGCCCAGCGCGCGGATCGCGTCAGGGGACGGGCCGATCCAGGTGAGCCCGGCGTCGAGGACGGCCTGGGCGAACTCCGCGTTCTCGGACAGGAATCCGTAGCCCGGGTGGATCGCGTCCGCCCCCGCGACGGACGCGGCCCGGAGGACCTTGTCGATATCGAGATAGCTGGCGGCGGGCGTGTCACCGCCGAGTGCGAACGCCTCGTCGGTCGCCCGGACGTGTAGCGCGTCCCGGTCCGGCTCGGCGTAGACGGCCACGCTGGCGATGCCTGCGTCGCGGCAGGCACGGGCGACCCGCACGGCGATTTCGCCACGGTTGGCGATGAGCACCTTACGCACGATGGCTCCCTCCTTGGAACAAAGCGATTTTAGGTACTGGCGACACCCCGCAACGAGTCGCCCACAGGGGTGACCTTGCCCACACGGACGGTGAGAGGCAGCGGCCAAGAGCGCTTGAAACCTTGCTATACCAAGGTACGCGCCGTTTTCGGGGTGGTCGGGGCGCCGGCTCACGGGACCCCGCACGGCGCCCGAGGTCAGGGCGCCGCGCCACCCAATGTTGTAGGAATCCCATAACGGTTGACGGGATTCTTTGCCGTCGCTCGGGGGCTTGTCGGTGGCATTACCCGGCAGTAGCGTGCGCGGCGTGCACCGAGGCAGACGAAGCGTGACGGCAGTGGCCGCCGTGGTGGTCATCGGGTTGGCGGCGGGTCTCGGCCTGCTGCACTGGATACTTGGGCTGGCGGCCGACCGCCAGGAGATGTCGATCGCCGGGCTCTCCGCCACCGCGATCAGCGCGGGCGCGTGGGTCGGCGGCGGGACGCTGGCCGCGTTCCTGCTGTGCTGCGGCGCGCTGTTGGCGCGGATGGCGGTCAGCGACCGGCCGCCGGGTCGGGTGGCGCGGGCGGCGCTGGTGGGCGCCGCGTGCCTCCAACTGGTGCTGGGCGCGCTGGCCGTTGGCCTGGTCGGCTGGGTGGCGTTCACGGGACTGATGCTGGTCTTCGGCCTGTTGGTGGCGAGCCTGCTGCTGTACCCGGCCGAGGGGCTGGCCGGGCGGCGCTCAGCGCGTCCACAGGTCCGTGACGGCGATCCCGGCGCCGGCCAACAGGCGGCGCAGCAGCGGCAGGGAGAGCCCGATGACCGTGCTGGGGTCGCCGGTGATCCCCTCGACGAACGGGGCGGACCTGCCGTCGAGGGTGAACGCGCCCGCGACGTACAGGGGTTCGCCGCTGGCCACATAGGCCGCGATCTCCGCGTCTGACGGCTCCCCGAAGTGCACCGTGGTCGAGGCCACCGCGCTCGCGCGGTGGCCGCCGGCCGTGTCGATCAGGCAGTGGCCGGTGCGCAGCACCCCGTCCCTGCCGCGCATCGCCTTCCACCGGGCGGTCGCCTCCTCGGCGTCCGCCGGCTTGCCCAGCGCGACGCCGTCGATGTCCAGCACCGAGTCGCAGCCGAGGACCAGCGCGCCGGCCGCCTCGGGGCGCTGGGCGACGGCCTCCGCCTTGGCCTCGGCGAGCAGGCGGGCGAGCGCCTCCGGCTCATCGACGGCCAACGCGTCCTCGTCGACGCCGCTGACGATCACCTCGGGCGCGAGGCCCGCCTGCCGCAACAGCCCCAGCCGGGCCGGCGACTGCGAGGCCAACACGAGGCGTCGCGCCGGGCGGTGCGGGCCGCCGGTGCTTTCGTTCTCCGCGTTCATGAGCCCGAGGTTAGCCGCTGCCGCTCGACGGACACTTGGGCCTTGCCGGCCGGTCCGCAGTCGACGATGCGCCGTGGCCGCCCGTGGACCGTTGTCGTCCGCCCCCCGTCGCCGATGCTTCGCGCGGTTCCTCGCGCCCCTTTGGGGGTGCCGGCCTTGGGGGCGCGGGGAACTGCGCGGGTGATGGGTGACGAACCGCACCCGACCACGCACCGGGACTGCCCCCGGACCGTTGTCGCTCACCCGGCAAGGGCCCCATTGACCTCGGCGGCCAGCCGGTCCGCCGCGTCCAGGGTGGCGGCCAGCGCAGCGACCCCGGTGCCCGCCGCGCCCAGGAGGGCGTGGGCGCGGGCGGCGAAGTCGGCCGGGGCGCACGGAAGTTGCCCGGTGGCGGCGACCGCCCCCTTCTCGTTGAGCAGCCAGGTGCGGGCGTGTGCGTGGAGGGCGTGGGTCCACAGGCCCACCGCCCGGAAGAGGCAGCCCGCGACATACGCCGCGTCGCCGCGCGCCGTGCCCTTGCGGGCGCCGCCCAGGATGAACGGCGCCTCCCAGCGCGCGTTCTCGATCAACGCGGCCCGCAGCGGCTCCGGATAGGCGAGGCCGCGCCGCAGCGCGGTCAGCTCGCCGGTCGGGTCGGCCAGGACCCGGCCCACCGCCAACTCCCCGACATAGGCGTGGGAGTAGACGCCCAACGGGTGCCCCGCCTGGTGGCCGACCTCGAACCGGCCGGCCCGGCACTCCGCCAGGACGCGGCGCACCCGGTCCAGGTCACGGTAGATCCAGTCCACGGCCGCGCCGTTCACGGTCAGCCAGGCGCCGCCGTCCACCCAGGGGCCCCAGCCGCCCGGTTCGGTCACCTCGACCTCCTCGCCCGTCGCCTCGGCGGCCAGCGCGCGCAGCGCGGCGGTGTCCAACGGAGGGCGGTAGTACAGGCCGAGGTCCCAGTCCGAGCCGGGGGAGTGCGTTCCCCTGGCCCGGCTGCCGCCCAGGCAGACCCCGACGACGCCGTCGACGGCGGCCAGTCGGGCCGCGAGTGCTACCAGTTCGTCACGGTGTTCCGGGCGTTCCATGGGCCAAGACTGCCCAACGGGCGCGGCGGGCGCGAGCCGATCAGTCGGGCCGTCCCCCGGCGGGTGACGCCGGCTCCGCGCCCCAGTCCCAGAGGGCCTGGAGGACCGGGCCAAGGCGCCGGCCGCGCGGGGTCAGCCGGTAGGTGACGGTCGGCGGCCAGCCGGGCGTGCGGTGGCGGATGACGACGCCGGCGGCGGCGAGTTGGTGGAGCCGGTCGGTGAGCACCTTGTCCGAGAGCGCGGGCAGCGCGGCGGACAGCTCGCGGTAGCCGAGCGGGCGCTCGGCGGCGAGCAGTTCGCGCACCACCAGGGTCGTCCACCGGCCGCGCAGGGCGGCCAGGGTGACCTCCACGGGGCAGTCGGGGCTGGGGCGTCGGGTCGCGGCCCGCGCGTCGTCCGGGAGTCCCGGGCGGTGGCGCACCGTTGGGTGAGTCACGAGGCGGCCTCCTACGGTGCCGGCATGAGCGAACGAGCAGGGGAACGAGCCGAGGCGCGGCGGGACGACGGTAGCGCGCGGTGGCCGGTGGCGCGGGAGGCGGAGCGGGTGCCGGAGGTGTTCGCGGCACGGTTCAACGGTCCTGAGCCGGCCGCCGCCGTGGCCGGGATGTACGAGCCGGACGCGGTGTTCGTCGTCCCGGACGGCCGGGTGGCGCGGGGCGCGGCCGCGATCGCCGAGGCCAACGCCGGCTTCCTGGCGCTGCGTCGGCCGATCGCGGTCCGTCCGCGCAGCGTCACCGTGGCCGGCGAGGTGGCGTTGCTGGTCGTGGACTGGGAGTTGACGGGCGAGGGGCCCGGCGGCCGGGTCGGCGGAACGGCGACCGACGTCGCCCGGCGCGGGCCGGACGGGATCTGGCGCTATCTGGTCGACCACCCCACCGGCGGCGGGGCCCTCGACGGGCCGGCGCCGAACTGAGCGGTCGGTCAGCCGCGCGGCGCCACGCTGTCGCGGACGACCAGCGTGGTCGCCAGCTCCACGCGCGGGCTCTCCAACTCCTCGCCGTTCATCAGCCGCACCAGCGTGCGCAGCGCGCTGCCGCCCATCTCCTTCAGCGGCTGGCGGACCGTGGTGAGCGCGGGCGCGACCCAGCGGGCCTCGGGCAGGTCGTCGAAGCCGACGACGCTGATGTCCTCGGGAACGCGCAGCCCGGCGCCGGCGATGGCCTCGTAGCCGCCGATGGCCATGTGGTCGGAGCAGATGAACAGGGCGGTCGGCCGGGGGCGCCGCTCCAGCAGGGCGCGGACCTGTTCGGCGCCGCTGGCCCGGTCGTAGGTGCCGTGCCGGACCGACTCCGGGGCGACCTCCAGACCGGCCGCCGCCATCGCGGAGCGGTAACCGGCGATCCTGGCGCGGGAGTAGAGGTGTTCCGGCGGGCCCGTGACCAGCGCGATCCGCTGGTGGCCGCGCTGGAGGAGGTGCTGGGTCGCCTCGTAGGCGCCGGCCCAGTTGGTGGTGCCGACGGACATCACGTCGGGCGGCGGGTCGCTGAGCGGGTCGATCACCACGCACGGCACCCGGGCCTGGGCCAGCCGGCCCAGCTGGTCGGGGGTGGGCTCGATCAGCCCCAACACCACGCCGGCGCTGCCGCGTTCCAGCACCCGGTCCACCCAGTCCTGCGCGCGGTGGTTGGTCGCCGAGGCGGAGGAACGGGCGACCGAGATCGCCACATGGACGCCCGCCTCGTAGGCGGCGGCCTCCAGCCCGCTGGCGACGCTGGCCGGCCAGGACCCGTCGAGGCCGCTCATCACCAGGTCGACGGTGCGCACGGCGGTGGCGTCGGGCGCCGCCGTGCCGCGCCGCACATAGTGGTGTTGGCGCAGCGCGGAGTCGACCTTGGCGCGGGTGTCGCGGGAGACGTCGTCCCGCCCGTTGAGCACCTTGGAGACGGTGGAGACGGACACCCCCGCCATCTCGGCGATGTGTGCCAGCGTGGGGCGGGTCATACTGCTCTCCGTCACGGGTCCCTGCTCTGCTGTGCCGCGCTCTGCCCTACCGGGCTCCGCCGTCCCGACACCTTTGCCTCACTGTAGCCCCCGGGTTGACGGCCCCCGCCCGTCCCTCTAGCTTCCCTACCGGTTCTTTGCGAAAACCGCCCGGTGGGGGAGCCCGCTCCGGGGAGCGCATGACGGGAGAGCCCATGCCGTCCCAGCCCACACGCCAACCCGACCCGCTGCGGGTGGTCGTCTGGTGCGAGGGCCGGCCCGAGCGGGTGGACCCCGAGGTGGCCAGGCGCTATCCGCGCGGCATGAACGGGGCGATCGCCGAGGGCGTCGAGGAGCACCTGGGCGCGCGGGCGCGGGTCACCACCGCCGACCTGGACCAGCCGGAGCACGGGCTCAATGAGGAGACGCTGGCCGCGACCGACGTGCTGACCTGGTGGGGCCAGCTCGCGCACCGGGAGGTCTCCGACGAGGTGGTCAGGCGGGTCCACCGCCGGGTCCTGGCCGGGATGGGGCTCGTGGTGCCGCACTCCGGTCAACTCTCCAAGATCTTCCGCAGGTTGATGGGCACCTCCTGCACGCTGCGCTGGCGCGACGCGGGCGAGCGCGAGCTGGTGTGGACGGTCGATCCGACCCACCCCGTCGCCGCCGGCGTCCCGCACCCGCTGGTGATCGAGGAGCAGGAGACCTACGGCGAGTTCTTCGACATCCCCGCGCCCGACGAGCTGGTCTTCGTCAGCTCCTTCGCCGGCGGGGAGGTCTTCCGCAGCGGCTGCGCGTTCCGGCGCGGCCTGGGCCGGATCTTCTACTTCAGCCCGGGCGACCAGGCGTATCCCGTCTACCACCACCCGGACGTGCGGCGGGTGATCGCCAACGCGGTGGCCTGGGCGGCGCCGGACGCGGTCGCCGAGCCGCCCCGGCTGACGCACAGCGAGGCCGGCTGGTTCGAGAGGGCGCCCGGCGCCTGAGCGCTGGGGCGGCGCCCGCCCCGGGCCGACGCGGGGCGGGCGCCGCCGTGGGCCCGCACCCGAGGTGTGGCCACCCGTGCCCGCGGGTGGCCACACCGGTGGGCCGGGTGAGGCCCGTCACCGCTCCTTACGGCTCGGTGACTCCCTGACCGATGAACTCGACCCAGTTGACGTTGAGTTCACCGCTCGTCTTGACGAAGTACAGCGGCCCCGACGCGGTGAGCGAGTCGCCGCTGAGCGCGCCGGTGAAGTCCTGGTAGACCTGCCAGTCCCCGGTGGACTCCATCTCGATGGTCGCCACGGTCGGCCCGGTGTCCGGGTTCCCGGTGCGGACCTCGACCGTCGCTCCCAGCTGGTTGGTCGCCGCGCGCAGCCCTACCTCGTCGATGTGGGTGAGGTTGGTCGGCTCCCACGCCCACCAGTCGCCGTTGTCGATGTGGCCGATGTTCTTGCCGCCGCCGGCCGGGTCGCCGGTGTCCTCGACGGAGACGCCCGGGTCACCGCCGCCGCCGGCCGACTCCAGGCGCCCGGTGGCGTCGAAGTGCTCGGCCTCGCGGTGCTTGGGCTGGAGCACCAGCACCTCGGTGGTGGTGAGCGGCGGCGCGTCGCCGTTGCCCTGGTCGGTGTAGGTGACGGTCACGGTGCCGAAGATGTTGGCGCCGATGTGCCCCTCGTCGCCGGGCAGCGGGAACGTGCCGGAGCAGCCACGGTGTTGCTCGTAGCCGTGGGAGTGCTCGTCGTGGCCGAGCGCCGGCTGGACGACCACGTCCTGGCAGTCGATCTCGCCGTCCTCGGGGTCGGTCACCGTCACGTCGTAGGCGATGGTGTCGCCGAACGAGAAGAACCCGCCGTTGACCGGCCCGTTCACCGTCACCTCGGGGGCCGTGTTGCCGGAGGTGATCTCCAGGTTGGAGACGGCGGTGCGGCCGTCCGCGTCGGTCACGGTGAGCCGGGCGGTGTACTTCCCCGGCTCGGCGTAGGTGTGGCTGGCGGTCGGTCCGGTGGCGTCCTCGGCGCCGTCCCCGTCGAGGTCCCAGGAGAACGTGACGTCCGAGCCGTCCGGGTCGTGCGAGCCCTCCGAGTCGAAGGCCACGTCCAGCGGCGCCGGGCCCGAGGTCCGGTCGGCCGTGATCCGGGCGATCGGGGCGCGGTTGCCCTGGACATGGTCGACGCGGTAGACGCCGGAGTCGGCGTTGTCGCCGCCGAAGCCGCTGCCCCACTCGATGACGTAGAGCGCGCCGTCGGGCCCGAACCGGAGGGCGTGCGGCCGGTTGAACGACATCTCCTCGAAGATCCGGGTCACCGAGGAGACCTGGTCGCGGCCCTCGTCGAGGGCGACCTGGAAGAGCCGGCTGTCGTTCCAGTCGGCGAAGATCACCGAACCGTCGAACTCCTCGGGCCACTTGCGGTCCGACGCGAGGTCCGGGTCGAACCGGTAGGCGCCCGAGGTCATCGGCGCGCCGCTGCCGCCGATCTCCGGGGAGCCGGTGGTGGACTTGCCCATCCACAGCTCGGCGGGGATGGCCGGTGGCAGCTCGGTGACGCCGGTGTTGTGCGGCGAGTCGTTGACCGGCGCCGAGCAGTCGAACGTCTCCCCCGAGGTGCCGGTCGCGAAGTCGTAGTCGTTGTACGGGGTGTTGTCGCCGACGCAGTAGGGCCAGCCGTAGAAGCCGGGCTCGTTGACGATGTTCCACTCGACGCGCCCGTCCGGGCCACGGTTGGGATCGACATTGCCCGCGTCGGGCCCGTAGTCGGCGACATAGAGCCCGTCCGTGGTCGGGTCGATGCCGATCCGGAACGGGTTGCGGAAGCCCATCGCGTAGATCTCGGGCCGGGTGTTCTCGGTGCCCTCGGCGAAGAGGTTGCCGTCGGGAACGGTGTAACTCCCGTCGTCCTGCGGGGTGATCCGCAGCACCTTCCCGTTGAGGGTGTCGCTGTTGGCCGAGGTGCGCTGGGCGTCCCAGGCGGCGCGGCCCTCCCGCTCGTCGATCGGCGTGTAGCCGTCCGAGGCGAACGGGTTGGTGTTGTCGCCGGTCGCGATGTAGAGGTTGCCCTGGGTGTCGAACTCCAGGGCGCCGCCGGCGTGGCAGCACTCGTCGCGCTGGGTGTCGACGGTCAGCACGACCTGCTCGCTGGCCAGGTCGAGCGAGTCGCCCTCGACGGTGAACCGCGAGACCCGGTCCACCGGCTCGTCGGCCGCCGGCGAGTAGTAGAGGTAGAGCCAGCCGTTGTCGGCGAAGTCCGGGTCGAGGGCGATGCCCAGCAGGCCGAACTCCTGGCCGGTGTAGACGGGGACGGTGCCGGCGGTCGTGACGGCGCCGTCGGTGCCGATGACCTTCACGTCGCCCTTGCGGTCGATGTAGAAGACCCGCCCGTCCTCGGCGACGGCCAGCTCCATCGGGTTGCTGGTGTTGTCGTCGAGGGTGACCTTCTCGAAGTCCTCGGCCAACGGCTGCTCGCCGCCGCCCGGTTCGCCCTCACCGCCGCCCGCGTCGCCCGAGCAGTCGGCCTCGACCGCGCCGGCCGCCGTCCGGATGCCGCCGAGCAGATGGGCCAGGAACTCCGGCTCGGCGTAGGACTCCTGGGTGTGCCCCATCCCGGTGTACCAGGCGCGGCCCGCCTCGACGTCCTGGCACCAGGAGATCGGGTGGTCGTCCCCCATGGTGCCGCCGTTGTAGCTGCCCTCGTCGAGGGTCGCCAACACATGGGCGTTCTCGCGGGGGTTGGGCGCGTAGTCGTACCACTCGTCGTGCCGCTCGAACGCGGCGGGCAGCGCGGCGGTCGAGGGGTGGTCCGGGTCCTCGACGGTGACGGTGGCCTGCTGCGGCTCGGGGTGGCCGGCGAAGTAGCCGCCGACCAACTCGCCGTACCAGGGCCAGTCGTACTCGGTGTCGGCCGCCGCGTGCACGCCGGCGTAGCCGCCGCCGCCCGCGATGTACCGCTCGAACGCGGCCTGTTGGTCGTCGTTGAGGACGTCGCCGGTGGTGGACAGCCAGATGACCACCTCGTACCGGGCCAGCTCCTCGTCGGTGAAGACCGCCGCGTCCTCGGTGGCGGTCACGTCGAACCCGTTCTCCGCGCCGAGGGTCTCGATGGCCTCGATCCCGGCCGGGATGGAGTCGTGCCGGAACCCCTCGGTCTTGCTGAACACCAGGGCGTTGAAGGTTTCTTCGCCGTGCCCCGGGTGGGCGACGGCGACGCCGGCACCGACCGCCAGGGCGACCGCGACGGCGCCGACCCGCGCCGTCGGTCTGAGGACGCGTCTTCCGAGGGATCGCCCTCCGAAGACCTGCTTCGCTTGTGGTTTCAACACGGCTCCTCACAGGAGGTGGGGGTGGTGTGCGCTCTCCTTGCGGTTCCGGGGCGGGTCCCCGGACGTTCGGCCCCTGTGGTGCGCCGGGGCTCCCGGTGGGGGAACGGCCCGGTTCCCCGCGCGCGGCGGGCGCCGCGCGCGGGAAGCTCAACGAATCGGCGGCGGGCCGTCGTTCGGCGGCCGGCGGGTGGTCAACGGCTGGCCCACAGCAGGCCCCGCTCGACGAGGGCGCGCGCCTCGGGGACGCGCAGGTCCTCCGGGCCGTGCCCGACGGTGGAGACGAAGACCCGGCCCCGGCCGAAGCGCCGCGTCCACACGGCGGGGATGACGGCCGGCCGTTCGCGGGTCTCGTCGGGCGGGAAGGTGACGGTGGCCAGCACGTCGTTGAGTGGGTCGCCGTGCACCCAGTAGGGCGGGCTGTTCACCTCGAACGGGCCGAGGCCGGCCGCCACCGGGTGCTCGGCGTGCCCGGTCGTCGGGGCCACCAACTGGCTTCGCGGCGCGGCCACTTCGGGCACCCGTTGGCCGCCGACCAGCAGCGGGTAGGCGGGGTCCTCGCGGAAGGCGTCGACGATGCCGCCGTGCCAGCCGGCGAGCCCGGTGCCGGCCCGGACGGCGGCGGCCAGGCCGGCGCTCTCGGCGGCGGTGATGTCGCCGCCGGTCCAGCACTGGACGATCAGGTCGGTGCCCGCGAGCAACTTCTCGTCCTCGTACGCCTCCAGGGTTTCCTCGACGAGCACATGGAAGCCGTGGGAGGATAGGAACGGCAGAAAGAGGTTGGTGGTCTCCCTCGGCCGGTGGCCCTCCCACCCGCCTCGGACCACCAACGCCTGCCGCCTTCCGGGAGCCATCGCCCCGCTCCGTCCTCGAAAAGTTTCGAAAGAAATCGCTTCAGGTCGAGAACGATAGGAACGGCAGTGACGCCCGTCAAGACGCGGGACGGGGGCGGGATGGAAAGTTTGCGAAACTCATGCGCGGGGCCGCGCGGGGGTGCGCGGGCGCGTGCGGACCCGCGTGCTTGTGGGGGAGGTGGTCGCGGGTCCGGGGGCGTCGAGGGCTAGGGTCCTCGCCCGTGACCGAACTCTCCGCCCACCTCCGCGCGACCGCCGACGCCTACGACGGCGTCGCCCCCCTCTACGCCGAACTCTTCCGCGACGCGCTCGACGGCCAGCCGCTGGAACGCGCGGTGCTCGCCGCGTTCGCCGACCTTGTGCGGGCCGCCGGCGACGGCGAACGGAGCGGTCCCGTCGCCGAGTTGGGATGCGGGCCGGGGGCCGTCACCGCGCACCTGCGGGACCTGGGCCTTGACGCCTTCGGCGTGGACCTGTCGCCCGTGATGATCGACCTGGCCCGCGAGGCGTACCCCGACCTGCGGTTCGAGGTCGGCTCCATGGACGCGCTGGACGCCCTGGGCGTGGCCGGCGGCGGGCTGCGGGGCGTCGTGTCCTGGTACTCGCTGATCCACACCCCGCCGGCCGAAGTGCCCCGGTTCCTCGCCGAGTTCCGCCGCGTCCTCGCGCCGGGCGGCGTCCTCCTCCTCGGGTTCTTCGGGTCCGAGGACGAGTCCGTGACGCCCTTCGACCACAAGGTGACGACGGCCTACGGCTGGCCGCTCGACGCCCTCGCGGAGCTGGCCGGCGAGGCCGGCTTCGCCGAGATCGGCCGCCTCCGCCGCGAGCCGGTCGGCGAGGAACGCCGCCTTCCCCTGGGGTACCTGCTGCTGCGCGGGCGCTGACGCGCGGGCCGCGCGGGCGCGCGGCTGGTGGGGTGAACGGCGGGCCGCCGGGCGGCCGGATCATCAGGTCGAAGCGGCGCGGCACCGCGCGGAGCACGTCGCCGCTCGCGGGCGGGGTGCGGCGCGGCAGTCGGCTGCGAGGTCGGCGAGGCGCCGCAGCCCGGGCGGGGCCGGGCTCGCGGTGTGCTGGGCGAGGCGCTCGCTCGGCAGGCGCTGCGCCTCCTCGGCGTCGGGACGGACGCCAACGAGCGGGCGGTGTCGAGCCGTTCGAGCAGCATCGAGCCGGTGCCGGGTCGTGCTCCCGCAGGCGCACCGCGCCCTCGCCGTCCCACGCGACGGGCGCCTCAGTCCCCGGCGATCCACAGGTAGCCACGGTGTCTGATCGCCGGGTCGAGGACGGCCAGCAGCCGCTCAGCGTCCTCCGCCTGCTCCGGATTCCCGAGCCGGATCTCGCGCACCTCCTCGCTCAGGCGCGCAACTGCCCCAGGTGGAACATCGTGTCCCCGTGCCCCAGGGGGAACCCGAGGCCCGACGCGGGCCCGAGGCCCGGAAACCCGCCCCGCACGTGGGCGTCCCGGTCAGCCGCGCGTGGCGGCAGGCCCCTCCGGGAGGAGGTACGCGCCGTGGTCAACCGCGACCAACTCCCCTCGCTGCGCGCGTCGTCGCAGTTCCGCCCGGACGGGAGCCGCGTCGGGGCACGCCACATGGCCCGCGGTCTCCAGGTACAGGCAGATGTCATACGCCTTGAAGCACTCCCCACCGGAGCGCTCCGCGTCCAGATGGACTTCGCCGCCGTCGGCCAGGGTGATCGTGTACCCGACGCCGTGGACGAAGTACTCCAGGCCCTCGCTGGTTGTCCCCTCCCTCGGCCTGGCCCCGTCGAGAACGGCCCGGAGGAAGTGGGCCGCCGACGCGGCACCGAAGTGTCGGGCCATCGCTTCCCGCCCCGCCCGGAAGGCATTCAGGGCGAGTGACACCTCCCGCTCCACGGCGGCTTGGTCGTCCGTCATGGCACCTCATCGCAACTTGTAGGAATTCAGCCTGTCGGCACCGGTGGTCGCGGCCGAACTGAGCACATCGTCCATGTCCGTGTAGCCGAGGAAACCGTTGGTGTTCAACTCCTCCGTCACGTCCTGGATACTCACCTCCTCCAGCCCCGCCCGCTTGCCGCGTTGAGTCGGTGGTGCCCGTCCACCACGTACATCGCGTCGTCGGGCCCCCGCACGACCGAGATCGGGCTCTGGTCCCAGTCGAAGTCTCCGCCGCGCATCGCGTCCCGGAGGCGCTTGACGCGCTTGCTGGAGGAATCCCCGCTGATCGAGTGGGTGCGCCGCAGGCTGTTGGGATCGGCGACATGCGCGGCCAGACCGAGCGGGTCGACGAAGGTGTGGGGGTTGTGCGCGTAGGTGTACGGGGTGGGCGCCGGCACGAGGCCCAGCGGGTCCGGCGAGGTGTACCGCCCGATCCGCGGGTCGTAGTGGCGGTGGTGGTTGTAACGCCCTCGGCCGCTGACCAGCAGGTCACCCGGGCACGGTGCGGGACGCCGGGACAGCGGCGAGGGCGGGACGGCCAACGTCCGACGGCGAACTCGTGAAACATCTGCAAAGGCGTGCCGTGCGGCGCGGGTCGGCGGCCCAGACGTCCGGGTTCTCCCGGGGACGGGGACCTGACGCGGCCCCAGGTGGTGGGCAGGGCGGTGGTCTTCGACACGGCTCTACTGGGCCGTCCGGAGCTGCGACATGCCCTAAGGGAGCATGACTTCGCCGCCGCATTCGCGCTGTTTCGCAAGTGCGCGGCTCAGCCAGAAATGAGGGCTGGAACGTGATGACGTTCGCCGTGGCCGGGCACATGGATCGGGCGGAGGAGACGGCGCCGTTGGTGCGAGCCGGGCTGCGGGAGTTGCTCGCGCGGTATGACGGCTCTGACCTGGCCGGAGTCTCGTGCATCGCCGCCGGGTCCGACGCGCTGTTCGCCGAGGTGGTGTTGCGGGTCGGCGGGCGGCTGGTTGTCGTGGTTCCCGGGCGGGACGACCGCGAGCGCAAGGTCGAGCCGGGCGACGCCGCGGAACTGCTGCGCAGGGCCGAGCGGTTGGTCGCCGTCCGGGACGGGCGGCCGATCGGCCGCCGCCGGGCCGGCTGTTCCTCAGCCCGGCCAGTAGCTGGTGCGCCAGGCGTGCGGGCCCGGCGCGGGGAGCGGGCGCGGCGGCTTGGGCGCCGTCCAGGCGTTCGCCCGCGCCGGCTCGGGCGCCGCCG
>NZ_RFFJ01000069.1 GCF_003696235.1 Streptomyces triticirhizae | reverse complement strand
CCAGCGGCGCGCACCCGACGGTGCCGGCCGCCAGGACCGGCGCGACTCCCGTGGCCGCGCCGGGAGTTGCCCCCGGCGGCCACGAGGCCCCGGCCGGGCCGGCCAGCGGGGCGCGGCCCGTCGTGCCGGAGGCCCGAGCGGGCATAGGACCCACCACCAGGACCACCGGCCGCCACGCCCTCGGCGCCGAACGCCCGCCGCTTCCGGCCGAGGCCCCGACGGCGGACGGCGGTCCGGCGCCGGCGGCCTACGGCGGGCAGGGCGGCGGGTACGGGGAGCCGGGCCCGTACGGGGAGCGGGCGGGCCATGCCCACCAGGCCGGTTACGGGGACGCGGCCGGCAGCGGCTACGCGGACCGGGCCGGTGGCCCGCCGAGCGGGCCGCTGCCGGTGCGCGACCTCGCCTCGCGCGGCCCCGAACACGCCCACGCGCCGGACAGCGCGCCCGTGGTGACCGGCAGCGGTCTGCCGCTCCGCACCCGGGTCGCCTCCGCCGGCGGCGGGGCCACGGACACCGGGCGCAACCGCACGGTCGACCCGGAGGAACTGCGCCGCCGGCTCGGCGGATTCCAACGAGGGGCCAGGGAAGGGCACCGGGACGCCGCGACCCTGGCGGCCTCCGGCGAGTTCGGGGCCCCCGGGGAGTTCGCGGCCTCCGGGGAGTTCGGCGGGGAGGCCCCCGCCCACCCGGTCGCCCGCCCCGACCAGGGACCGGGCCAGGGGGCAGGGGAAGGACCCGGCGAGAGACCCGGGCGCTATGGAGAGGAACAGCCGTCATGACCTCCGGGACCGGAACGCGGCAGCAGGAAACCGCCAGCCGTGGCGGGCGCGATCTGCGGTGGCTGCTGGGCAGGTTGGTGGACGAGGTGCCGGGCGTGCGTTCCGTCGCCGTCGTCTCCACCGACGGGCTGCCGCTGCTCTCCTCGGAGTCGGGGCCCGACGGCGCCCCCGCGCCGGTCGGGCTCACCGGCCCGCCGACGCCGCGCTGGCCCGGCGGCACGCCGAGCGGCGCGGCGGCCGACCTGGCCACCGTGGTCTCCGGCCTCGGCTCCCTCACCGGTGGGGCGGCCGAACTGATGGACGGCGGCCAGGTGAAACAGACACTGGTCGCCATGGAGACCGGCAACCTGCTGGTGATGGCCATCTCCGACGGCTCCCTGCTGGGCGTCTACACCGAGCCGACCGCCGACATCAGCGTGGTCACCTACCAGATGGCCCTCCTGGTCGGCCGCGCCGGCCACCTGCTGACCCCCGAACTCCGCGCGGAACTCCGCCAGGCGACCGCCGCGCGGTAGCCCGCCGGCTCGGCCTTCGGGGAGCGGCGGGCGGCGTGCCGCGTGGCATCCTCGCGGCAGTTGACCCGTCGTCGGGTCCCGCCCCCCGGGGGGGACCCGACAAGGGGCGCCTCAGGGGCGGGCGCCGGCCTCGTCCACGACCGAGCGGTCGATGACGGCCGTCGCATAGGTCGTCTCGCCGGCCCTGATCGGGGCGGCGTCCTCCCAGGCGATGTCCCGCACGGCGACGGTACGCCTCCCGAGCAGTTCGAACGACTCCTGGTCGAAGACCAACTCCTCGCTCTGGTCCGGGTTGTAGGCGTCGACCCTGCCGACCCCGACCCCCGGGCGGCCCGTCGCGTCCACCGCGTCGGGCACCAGCGTCACCCCGGGGATGAGCGCGGCGGCGCCGTAGAGGGCGGCCGCCACCTCCGGCGGCACCATCGAGTCGCCGACCAGGTCACCGATGAGGACGAACGCGTCCTGATCCGCGTCATGGTCCTCGTCGCCCGGCTCCTGCTGCGCGTAGAGCCACGCCAGCATGGCCTCGGGGTCGGTCGGCAGCGTCTCCAGGAAGCGGTAGCAGGACGACATGCCCTCGCTTCCGGGAGCGGGCACCGGGTCGGGTTCGAGCGGGATGTCCTCCGCCTCGCCGCCCTGGCGCAACAGCCCGTCCCTGGTGCCGTCCACGGCCGCCCAGACCTCGCGTTCCTGGAGGGCCTCGTCCAGGTACTGGACCACGCTGGAGACGTACACATACTGGTCGTCACGGATCTCCGCCGGGGCTTCGGCGGCGGCCTGGGTGGCGACCTGGTCCAGCAACTGGACGGCGGTCGCCGGGGTTTCGCCCGCCGCGGGGCCGGCCTCGGTCTCCGTGCCGCGCTCGGGGTCGTCGGAGGCGCCGGGGGCGCCGCCCACCAGCACGACGAGGGCCAGCGCTCCGGCCACCGCCGGCAGGCCGACGGCCGGCAGCAGCCACCTCCGCCCGTTGGACCTGGAGCCGCCCGGTTCGGGGGCCTGGTGGATCTCGCGCATCAGATGCTCCTTGAGCTGTTGGTGACGGCCCGGCGGGAGGTCCCGTTCGGAAAGCGACTGCATGTCCTTCATGGGGTGTCCTTCCGTCCTGTGGGCCAGGCCGCCGCTCGGCGGCCACCTCTCACCTGTCCTCGGCGACGCGACGGTTCCGTGTCGTCGGCCGCCGGTCGGGCGGCGCCGCGCGCCTCGGCCGTCGCCGCGAGCTTGCGCCGCGCGCGGGACAGCCGGGAGCGGACGGTGCCGACGGGGATGCCGAGCGCCTCGGCGGCCGTCGCGTAGTCGTGACCCGACCACACGCACAGCGCCAACACCTCGCGCTCGGGCCGCCGCAGCGTGGCCAGCGCGAGGCGCACGGCCGCCAGCGAAGCGGCGTCGTCGATCCGCCCCGCCACCTCGTCGGCGAAGTCGCGGACGGCCTCCGGCCGGGGCAGCCGCGACAGCGCCGCCGCGTGCCGTCGCGCGGCGCGCCGGGAGTTGCGGACGACGTTGGTCGCGATCCCGAGCAGCCAGGGCCGCAGCGAGCCCCCCTCGACATCCAACCGGCCGCGCAGCCGCCAGGCTTCGAGGAACGTCAACGACACGGCGTCCTCGGCGGCTGCCCAGTCCCCGGTGAGCCGGAAGGCGTGGTTGTAGACGGAGCGCGCATACGCGTCGAACAGCTCGGCGAAGGCGTCCTCGTCCCCGTCCCGAATGCGGGGCCGCAGTTCTGTCGTCATGTCCCATCCCTGTCCGCCCGCCGCCACGCGTTCCCGCCCGCCCCGTGACCCGTGTCACCACCGCGCCGGCTCGGCCTTCGGGGAGCGGCGGGCGGCGCCGCGCTGGACGTCAGCCCGGGCGGACCGCGCCCTTGACGGGGGCGTGGGCCAGGGGGGTGACCGTGACCTCGCGGCCGGGTGCGGGTGGGTGGACGACCGTGCCGTCGCCGGCGTAGAGCGCGGTGTGGCTGGCGTCCTCGTGGTAGATCACCAGGTCGCCCGGGCGCAGTTGGTCCAGCGGGACCCGGGGCAGCAGCTCCCAGCTGCGGGCGCTGGTGCGCGGCACGGTGACCCCGACGTGTTCCCAGGCGCGCAGCGCCAGTCCCGCCGGGTCGAACGCGGCCGGGCCCTCGGCGCCCGCCTCGTAGGGCTTGCCGCGCTGGTCCAGCGCCCAGCGCACCGCGCGCTCACCCGGGGCGCCCCCGGCGTCGTCCGGCTCGTCGTCCGGTTCGTCGGGGGGCTCGTCGTCCGGTTCCTCGGCGGGCTCGTGCGCGGCGAGGAACTCCGCCTGCCGCTCGGCGGTTTCGCGTTCCTCCAGCGCGGTCACCCCGGTCAGCTGCTCCTCGGTCAGCCCGGCGAGCAGCCCCGCCACCTCGTTCATCCGGTCGTGGGCGTCGTCCCGCCGCGCGCGTTCCTCCTCGACCAGCCGGCGTTCCTCCTCCCACGCCTGCTCCGCCTCATTCGCGAGGGTGTCGGCGGTCCGTTCGGCCTCAGCCAGCCGGCGGACCTCGGCCAGGTGGCCGGCGGCGGCCCGGCGGGCCACCGTGGTGTGGTGCAGCGCGCGGGCCGGTTCCTCGTCGGTGAGGAGCAGGCGCAGCACGGGCGGCAGTTCGGGCGCCCCGCCGTGCCGGTACTCGGCGGCGGCCAGCCGTCCGGCGGTTCTCCGGGCGCCGGCCAGCGCGCCCCGGGTGTCGGCGAGGCGCGCGGTGAGGCGTTCCAGCTCGGCGCGCTGCTCGGCGAGCCGTTCCCCCGCCTCGTTGTACGCCTCGGTGGCGGCGCCGGCCTCCCGGTACAGCTCGCGCAGCTCGGTCAACAGGGCGGTGGCGTCGGCGGGTTGTCCTGACGGCTGGTCGGCGGCCGAGGCCGGGCCTGCCGTGAGCGCGGTCGCGGCGAGCAGAAGCGCTGCCAGGGCGGTGTTCTGTCGGGGCATCAGACGGCTCCTCGGGATCGACGGAGCGATGGTGTGCACAGCCGCGCGCCCCGCGCACGCCGGGAGGCGCGAACGGGTGGCGCGCGCCGCGCCCATGCGCCGTGCGCCGCGTCCGGGGCTACTCCGTGGCTTCGCCGTCGTTCCTCAGCCGTCGGCGGTAGGCGCGGGAGGGGACGGCGTCGGGGGCGTGGACATAGCGCCAGCCCTTGGGCAGCCGCAGCCGCCGGGTGTGGCCGGCCGGCTCCAGGTGGTAGACGTGCACGGCGGACAGGCCGCCCGCCCCGTCCGGCACCGGCACCTCGTAGACCTTGGGCGGCCGGCCGGTGGCTCCCACCAGCACCGGCAGGGACTCGCCGTCCAGCGGCCCGCCGACGAAGGGCGTCTCCACAGCTCGCACCGGTGCAGTGTAAGAGGTGTCCCGCGCGGGGCCCGGCTCAGGAGCCGGCCGGTTGGGGGGCCACCGCGCGCAGCGCCCGGTCGAGGAGGCCGGCCACCCGGCCGCCCGGCGGCTCCAGCGCGGCCGCCGCGCGCAGCATCCGCGCCGTCTGCCGGTCGTGCGTCGCGGTGACCATCAGCTGCCCCACGAACAGGTCGACCAGGTAGTCCCGCAGCTCGGTCAGCCCCAACTCGCCCTCGTCGAGGGAGATCAGCGACATCGCCTCGACCGTGCTGATCCAGGAGCGCACGGCGGTGCGCAGCCAGGGCCCGGGGCGGGCCACGGCCATGTGGCTCAGCACCGCGCGCGCCGCCGAGCGCCGCACGCCGTCGACGATCGCCGTGGTCCGCGCCGTCTCGACGACGCTGCCGCCGCGCAGCAGCGCGGTGAAGCCCTCGCCGTGCTCGCGGACGAACGCCAGATAGCGGTCCAGGCCGTAGCCGAGCCGCTCGCTGAGCGCGCCCTCGGCCGGCACCTCGAAGCAGGCGGCCAGGCGTTCGGCCGCGTGTTGCAGCGCGGCCTCGTACAACTGCTGCTTGCCGCCGGGGAAGTAGCGGTAGACCAACGGCCGGGAGACCTCGGCGAGCCGGGCCACGTCGTCCAGCGACACGTCCTCCGGCGTGTTCCTCGCGAAGAGGCGCAGCGCGGCGGCGATCAGCTGGGCGCGGCGCTCGTCCACGGTCAGACGGCGGTAGGCCGGCGCGCGTGGTTCGGGGTGGCCGCTCATGTTCCGCAGCGTAGCCGCACGCCCAGGCCGGCGCGGCAACGCCCGCCGCCGCGCAACCGGTTCGGGCCGGCCGGCCCCGGCCCCGTTCAGGCCAGCAGGCCGGAGCCGCGCCACATGCGACGGGCCGCGCCGCGCAGCACGCCGATGTCGTCGAGGAAGTCCGTCAGCCGCCGCGCGCCCTCGCGCATCACCTCGCGCCGGTGTGCGCTCTCCCGCGCCTGGGCGATGGCCTCGCGCCGGTCGAGGCCGACGTTCGTGTACACCTGCGGGTTCACAAACGCGACGGAGAAGATCCGGGCGAACTCGCCGCTGGCGAGCCGGGTCAACTCCCGTTCCCAGCGCGGCGCCGAGATCATCTGCCGGCGCAGTTCCTCCCTGGCGTAGCGGACATGGCGCGCCTCCTCCACCACGTGGATGCGGGTGACGCCCCTGATCAGCGGCTGTACGCGCTCGTCGGGGAAGGTCAGGCGCTGCATCCAGTCCAGCACCTCCTCGCCGAGCAGGGTCGCCACGAAGGAACCCGGCGTGGTGGAGACCGTCTTGAAGACCCGCGCGATGTTGTGGTGGACGCGCGCGGGCGGGTAGTGGGGCGTCTCGCCCTGTGTGATCACGCGTGCGAACATCATCGAGTGCCGGCACTCGTCGGCGATCTCGGTGAGGGCGTAGCGCACATGGGCGCTGGTCGCCGGCTTGTCGTAGATGTGCCGGACCAGCAGCTGCATCAGGATCAGCTCGAACCAGATGCCCAACGAGGCGAGCGCCGCCGCCTCGTGGCGGGAGAGCGCGATCCGCTGCTCCTCGGACATCCGGTACCACAGCGGGGTGTCGTAGAGGGAGACCAGCTCGGGCGGCCAGTACCAGAGGCCGTCCTGCCAGGGCTGGTCCCAGTCGAGTTCACGGTCAGGGTCGAAGGAGTGCCGTGCCGACGCCGCGAGCAACCGTTCGGCCACCTGCTCACGGTCCTTGAGCGCGCCGAGTGCGTCGTGCGGCGTCGGAACATCGGCCAGATCGTCAGCCACGCTTCCGGAGAGAGCCATGCTCTTATGAGACTCGCTGTCAACAAGACCGTCAATGCTCCGCGCGGAAGAAGTTACGCGCGGGTAGCGCCCTGGGCGCGCGGCGCGGGCGCCGCGTGCCCCCGGGCCCGCGCGCCGGGGGCGCGGGAGCCACGGGGGCGCTCGGGACGACCTCGGTAACGGTCAGCGGGATCAACCCTGTTCGGCCGGTTCGGCCCGTTCGCTCCGCTCGTCGGCCGGCTCCGGCAGCTCCGGCAGTTCCACCAACTCCTCCGCCCCGTGGCCCTCCCCCAGGACGTCGATCCGGTGGCAGCCGTCCTCGGGGAGGCACTCCGTGACCTCCGGCATCCCCGTCAGCACCACGGTCCGGTTGACCTCGTCGTAGGTGGAGATCATGGTGCACGGGGAGTCGGAGACCGCGTGCTCGTCGTCGGCGTCGACCGCCCGCGTGGTCCAGCCGTCCAGGTGGTGCTCGTCGAAGAGCCGGTCGGCCAACGCCGCGACCTCCTCGCGCGAGCGGCAGTCGTCCGGGTTCTGGTGCAGCTCCTCCCGCAGTTCGGCCAGCCGCAGCTGCTCCTCGGAGAGTCCGGTGTAGGGCTCGATGCCCAACTCCTCGCAGGTGCCGGCGCCGCCGGGGTAGACCCGCAGCGGGTCGCCCTTGGCGTTGTCCACGCAGGCGGTCAACTCGGCCGGCGGCGGCGAGACGTCCGGGCGGCTGGCCCAGCTGTCCGCCCAGTAGTCGCCGCAGGTGAGGACCGGGTCCTGCTCGGCGGGGGAGGGGCCGATCTCGATCTCGATCCCGTCGACCACACACGTGACGTTCCACGAGCTGTGCGGCTGCCCGGGGTCGGTGGTCCAGGCGTAGGCGCCGGCGGTGGCCCCGGCGACGGCGAGCGCCGCGACCGGCACCAGCACCGCTCGGCGCGGCCGGTGGTGCCGGGCGCGGCCCCTGGCCCGGGTCAACACCCGCAGCCCCAGCGGGCCTTCGGGGTCGTCGGCGAGGGCGCGGTCGCGCAGCGGGTCGGCGGCGCGCAGGGCCGTCTCCAGGCGCTCGGTCTCGTCAGCGTCGTGCATGGAGCTTCTCCTCGGTGCGGGGCGCGGTGCCGGGCCCGGTGCCGGTTGCGGGGGCGTTCTCGGGGCCGGTTTCGGAAACGGGAGGCGCGGGGGAAAGGGGGGCGCCACGGCTCAGATGCGGGCGGAGCCGTTCCCTGGCCCGGTGGAGCCGGGTGGCGACGGCGCCCGTCGAGATGCCGAGCACCGTGGCGATGTCCCGGTGCGTCAGGTCGTCCCAGTAGGCGAGTCGCAGCAACTCACGGTCGGCGGGCGGGAGTTCGGCCAGCGCCTCGGCCAGGTCGTCGCCGGGCGTCAGCGCCGGCGGGGCCGGCGCCCCGGCGACCCCGCGTTGCAGCCGCAGCCAACGGCGTTGGCCGCGTTCCTGGTTGGCCAGCACGTGGCGGGCCACGCCGAAGAGCCACAGCCGCGCCTCGTGCGGGTCGTCGGGCACGCGCCTGCGCCGCCGCCAGGCGGTGGCATAGACCTCGGAGACGGCGTCGTGCGCCGACGCCTCGGAGGTCCGTCGCAGGCAGTAGGCGAGCAACCGGCGGAAGGTCGCCCGGAACAGCCGGTCGAACTCCTCGTTCGCGTCCTCGTCCCTGTGAACCTTTCTCATGCCCCCTCATGTCCGGCACCCCCGTGGCACCTCACCGCTCCCCGCCGGGGAGTTGGTCACGATCACATCACGGGCGGTCGCGCGGCGCGTGCGCCGGGGTCAACGGCGCGCCCGCCGGCGCTGGCGCCGGTCGCGGTGCTCCCCGAGCACCAGCGGACCGGCGCCGGCTCGGCCGCCTACCCGGCCACGTTCGGCGTGCCCTGACCGGCCCCGACCTCGCCCCCGGCCGGTTCGTCCCCGGCCGGTTCGCCGTTGGCCACCGGCGTGGAGCGGCCGGCCATCGGCGTGGCGACGGCGGCCATGGTGCTGTTGAGGGTGCCGAGCAGCCCGCCGAGCAGTTGATGGCCCTGCTGATCGGCCCGCTGGAGGCGCGCTCCCGGATGGGCATCCGGGCCGTCCCCGACGAGGAGCTGCGCGAGGTCGCCGCCACCGCCACGGCCACCTTCCTGCGCGCCTACGCGGCCTGAGGGCCCGCACCCGACCACGCGTCCGCCCACTCCTGGTCCGTTGTCGTCTGCGCCCCGTCCCGGATGATCCGCGCCGTTCCCCGCGCCCCTCAGGGGCCCACCGGCCTCAGGGGCGCGGGGAACGGCGCGAGTAAGCGTCGATGACCCGCACCCGACCACGCGCCCGAGCCGCCCCCTCACCACGTCGTCCGCGGCGTGGAACGTTTCCAACGATGTGCGCGTCCGCCCGCCCCAACGCCCCGCAGCCGCCCGCCCGTCCGGGCCCGGCGCGGGGCGCGGCGGGCGCCCGGACGGGGCCGAAGCGGTGACGTTGTGACATCAACACGTCACATCTTGCGAGGAATTACTCGGTTAAGTTGCGCCGGAAAAGCGAACTCACCGCCCTCCTGGGCGTTTTCTTCCTTCGTTGAATCCATTCGACGCTGTCCGGCTCCTTGACATGGTGGTGTCACGGTGGCCTGATGGGTGGGCGAGACATGGGAGCGCTCCCAATCTCTCTCGGCGTGTTCGCGCACTCGTCAACCCCCACCCCAACGGGGTCCCGGGACGGACCCCAATTGAGGAGACGACCATGAACAGCAGAAAACGACTCGGAGTTGCGGCAGCCGCCGGCGTCGCCGGGGCGCTGGCCGTGGCACTCGCGGTGCAGCCGGCCACGGCGGGTGAGCCGGAGGCGGAGGCCGTCGGCCTGCACATCGAGAACGGCCGGCTGGTGGAGAGCACCGGCAACGACTTCGTGATGCGCGGCGCCAACCACGCCCACGCCTGGTACACCGGCCAGCTCGGCTCGCTGGCCGACATCAAGGCGCTGGGCGCCAACACCGTGCGCGTGGTGCTCAGCAGCGGGCACCAGTGGGAGCGGACCACGCCCGACCAGGTCGCCCAGATCGTCTCGGAGTGCAAGGCGAACCGGCTGATCTGCGTGCTGGAGGTGCACGACACCACCGGTTACGGCGAGCAGTCCGCCGCCGTCTCGCTGGACGCGGCCGCCGACTACTGGGTGAGCGTCCTCGACCAACTCCGGGGCGAGGAGGACCACATCATCGTCAACATCGGCAACGAGCCGTTCGGCAACACCGGTTACGAGGCGTGGTCCGCCGACACCCAGGCCGCGATCGGCAAGCTCAGGAGCGCCGGCTTCGAGCACACCATCATGGTGGACGCCCCCAACTGGGGCCAGGACTGGAGCGGGACCATGCGGGCGGACGCCCAGGAGGTCTACGACTCCGACCCGACCGGCAACACCATCTTCTCGATCCACATGTACGGCGTCTACAACACCGCCGCCGCGGTGCGGGACTACCTCGGCTCCTTCGTGGACGCCGGACTGCCCATCCTGGTCGGGGAGTTCGGGCACAACCACTCGGACGGCGACCCGGACGAGGACGCCATCATGGCGACCGCCGAGGAGCTGGACCTGGGCTACCTGGGCTGGTCGTGGAGCGGGAACAGCAGCGACGTCGGGTACCTGGACATGTCGGTCAACTTCGACCCCAACCAGCTGACCGAGTGGGGTGACCGCTTCTTCAACGGGCCCAACGGCGTCGCGGAGACCTCCGAGGAGGCCACGATCTACAACTGACGCCTGCCCGCCGCCCGTTGACTCCCAACAGCGGCGCGGCGCCGGCGGGGGGTGTGCGGCGGGGCCGCCCGGGGGACGACGCCGGGTGGCCCCGTCCCCGCGCCGGCAGGCCCTCAGCGGCCGTTGCCGCTGGCGGCGGGCGCGCCGGGCGGGTGGTCCGTCAGCCGGCGGATGGTGCGGTTGACGTCGGACGGCGAGACGATGCCGAGCAGCCGCGCACTCCGGCCGTCCCGTTCACCCCGCGCCTCCCCGTACCGTTCCCCGTCCCGTTCCCCGCCGCGTTCCCCGTCCCGTTCGATGACCAACACCCGGTGTTCAGGGCCGGGTTCGAGGCGGGGCAGCAGCTCGGCGAGGTCCTGGTCGGGGGCGCTGGTGCGCACCCGGTCCAGGGGCACCATGATCTCGGCGACGGTCAGCGCCCGGTGCTTCTCGACGGGCACCTCCCGCAGCCGTTCCCTGGTGACCAGCCCGATCGGGGCGCCGTTCGCCGAGACCACGGGCAGCGCGGGGTGGTCGAGCCCGGGGCTGGTCTCGCTCAGCAGGCCGCCGACGGTCTCGTCGGCCGGAACGGTCGCGGGCCGGGGCGTCATGGTCTCCCGCACCGGAACGCCGGCCAACAGCTGCCGCACCCGGGCCTGTTGGCCCTCAAGCGAGGCGGCGCCCGCCACGAACCAGCCGACCAGCGCCAGCCAGAGCGCGCCGAACGCGCCCGTCCACAGGAAGGCCACCAGCCCGACGCCCACCAGCAGCCAGCCGAAGGCCTGGCCGGCCGCGCTGGACTGCGCGGTGGCCCGGGGCCGGTCGCCGGAACGGCGCCACAGCGCGGCCCGCAGCAGCCGGCCGCCGTCGAGCGGGGCGGCGGGGAAGGCGTTGAAGAGCGCCAACAGGAAGTTGATCACCGCGAGCCAGGCGACCACCTCGACGATCGGGCCCGCGTCCACCGCGACCAGCAGCCAGGTGACCAGGGTGAAGAACACGCCGAGCGCCAGGCTGGTCGCGGGCCCCGCGCCGGCGATCCGGAACTCGGAACCCGGGTCGGGCGCCTCGGCCCTGGTCCGGGTGGCGCCGCCCAGCAGCCACAGCACGATGTCGTGCACCGGCACCCCGTCGCGGCGGGCCACCACCGCGTGGGCCATCTCGTGCGCCAGCAGCGACGCCAGGAAGAGCACCCCGGCCAGCAGTGCCAGCAGCGTGTAGCTGAGGGCGCTGCGGTCGGGATAGGCGGCGGGCAGCCGTTCCGCTCCCAGGCCGACGGCGATCACCGCGAAGATCACGGCGACGCTCCAGTGCACCCCGATCCTGACGCCGGCGATCCGGCCCAGCCTGAAGGTGGCCCGCACCTCGCTCACCTGCCTCGTTCCGTCCGTCTGGTCGGCGCGGCGAGTACCCAGGTGGCGGCCGCCCATGCCCCGGGGCCGTGGGCGGTTCCGTTCGCCGTGCCGAACGGGCGCCGCCTTCCTAGACTGGCCGTTATGGCCCGGCCCAACGACGAGGTCGAGGCGCTGCTCCGGGAGTACGCCGACCTCATCGCCATCACCGGCAGGGGCGCGTTCAAGCAACGCGCCTACGAGCGCGCTGCCCGCGCGATCGGCGGGCACCCGGCCGACGTCGCCACGTTGGACTCCGAGAGCCTGCGGGAGATTCCCGGCGTTGGCTCGTCGATCGCCGACAAGGTCGAGGAGTATCTGCGCACCGGCCGGGTCGCGGCCGTCGAGGAGACCAGGGCGTCGATCCCGCCGGGCGTGCGGGCGCTGCTGGACGTGCCGACGCTCGGCCCCAAGAAGGCGATGACCCTCTACCGCGAGCTGGGCGTCTCCTCCGTCGACGAACTGGCGGCCGCGCTGCGCGAGGACCGGCTCGCCGGGCTGAAGGGCTTCGGCCCCAAGGCGCGCGAGAACATCGAGCACGGCCTCGCCGTGCTGCGGCAGTCAGGCGGCCGCATCGGTCTCGACACCGCGCTGGGCGTGGCCGAGGAGACGGTCGCCCGGCTGGGCGAGGCGGCCGGCTGTGTGCGCTGCGCCCACGCCGGCTCGGTGCGGCGGATGAAGGAGACCATCGGCGACATCGACGTGCTGGCGGCGGCCGACGACCCGGAGCCGGTGATGGCCGCGTTCTGCGCGCTGCCGCTGGTGGCCGAGGTGGTGCTGCGCGGCCGGAAGAAGACCACGGTGCGGACGGTCGACGGGCTCCAGATGGACCTGAGGGTGCTCAGTGAGGACTCCTGGGGCGCGGGGATGATCTACTTCACGGGCTCCAAGGCGCACAACATCCGCATCCGGGAGATCGCGCTCCGAAAGAAGCTCAAGCTCTCCGAGTACGGACTCTTCGACGCCAAGACCGGTCGGAAACGGGCGGCCCGCAGCGAGGAGGAGGTCTACCGCCGGCTGGGCCTGCCCTGGATTCCGCCGACGCTCCGCGAGGACCGGGGCGAGGTCGCCGCCGCCCAACGGGACGCGCTGCCCCGGCTGGTCACCGTCGACGACCTGCGGGGCGACCTGCACAGCCACACCGACCTGACCGACGGCATCGCGCCGCTGACCGAGATGGTCGCCGCCGCCGCGCGGCGCGGCTACCACTACTACGCCGTCACCGACCACGCGCCCGAGCTGCGGATGCAGCGCATGACCCTGGACAAGGCCCGCGCCCAGCGCGAGCAGCTGCGACAACTGGCCGGCGAACACGGCCGGTTGAAGCTGCTGCACGGCACCGAGCTGAACATCGACCCGGAGGGGAACGTGGACTGGCCGGCGGAGGTGCTGGCCGAGTTCGAGCTGTGCGTGGCGTCCGTCCACTCCCACTTCGAGCTGGACCGCGACGCCCAGACCCGGCGGCTGATCAGGGCCTGCGAGAACCCGCACGTGAACGTCATCGGCCACCCCACCACCCGCAAGTTCGGCCGCCGCAACGGGATCGACGCCGACTTCGACGCCGTCTTCGCCGCCTGCGCCCGCACCGGCACCGCGCTGGAGATCAACAGCCACCCCAACCGGCTGGACCTCAACGACGAACACATCCTGCGCGCCCGCGAGTACGGCGTCCGCTTCTCCATCGACTCCGACGCGCACGCGCCCACCCACCTGGGGCACGTGCGGTTCGGCGTCGCGCAGGCCCAGCGCGGCTGGCTCGGCCCCGACGACGTGATCAACACCTGGACGCTGACGCGCCTGCGTCGCTTCCTGAGGAAGACCGGAGCCCGCTGACCGGCCCTCCGGCCCGGGGGCCGTCAGGGCCTTGGGCCCAGGTGGGTGAGGAACCAGTCCCTGGCCAGGGCCGTCACCTCGGAGAGCGCGCCCGGTTCGGGGAAGAGATGGGTCGCGCCGGGGATCACCGTCAGCTCGTGCGGGCCCTGGAGGGACTGTTCGGCCGCGCGGTTGAGTTCCAGGACGCGTTCGTCGTTGCCGCCCACGACCAGCAGCGTCGGGCAGCGGACCTCGGACAGCCGGCGGTCGGCGAGGTCGGGGCGGCCGCCCCGGGAGACCACCGCGCCGACCGGCGAGGCCGGGTCGGCCGCCGCCCACAGCGCGGCGGCCGCGCCCGTGCTGGCGCCGAAGTAGCCGATCCGCAGCCCGTCGTGGGGCGCGCCGTGGCCCCGCACCCAGTCGGTGGCGTGGCCGAGCCGCTCGGCCAGGAGGCCGATGTCGAAGACGTTGGCCCGGTCGGCCGCCTCCTCCTCGGTCAGCAGGTCGAACAGCAGCGTGCCCAGGCCCGCCTGGGCGAGCGCCTCGGCGACGAAGGTGTTGCGCGGGCTGTGCCGCCCGCTGCCGCTGCCGTGCGCGAAGACCACCACGCCGGTGGCGTCCGCCGGCAGCGTCAACTCCCCGGGCAGGGTGACCTCTCCCGCCGGGATCTCCACCGCCCGCGCGCTGCCGCGCCGCAGCAGCTCGACCACCTCCTCGTCGGTGGTCTGCGCGAAGTCCGCGTAGAACTGGCCAACCGCCAGGAAGTCGTCCACCACCTCGGGGCAGACCAGCTCGTCGGCCTCGCCGCCGATCCGCCGCTCCCAGTCGGCCGGCGCGACCGGCACCGCCAGCACCACCCGCGCCGCGCCCCTGGTGCGCGCCGAGCGGCACGCGGCCCTGGCCGTCGCGCCGGTGGCGATCCCGTCGTCGACCACCACCACGGTGCGGTCCACGACGGAGACCCGGGGCCGCTCGCCCCGGTAGGCGACGGAGCGGCGGTCCAGCTCGGCGCGTTCCCTGGCCTCCACCTCGTCCAGCGCGTCCTCGTTGACCCGGGCCCCGCCCACCACCTGGTCGTTGAGCACCCTTGCTTCGTCCTCGGCGATGGCGCCCATCGCCAGCTCGGGCTGGGCCGGCAGGCCCAGCTTCCGCACCACCGCCACATCCAGCGGGGCGCCCAGCGCGGTCGCCACCTCGGCGGCCACCGGGACGCCGCCCCGGGGCAGCCCGAGCACCACCACGTTCCCGCCGCGCAGCGGCGCCAGCTCGCGGGCCAGCCGCCGCCCGGCCTCCCGCCGATCAGCGAAGCGCATCGTCTCGGCCACCTCCTCGGTTCGCCGGGCGCGGGCGCCCGTCCGTCCCATCGAACCGCGTGACCGTCCCGGGCGCCCGTCAAACGCCGTCGCCCGGGCGAGGCCGGGCGACGGCGGAAAGCCGCCGACGCGCGGGCGGCCCGGCCCGGGAAACGACGAACTCCCCGCCACCGGCGGGGAGTTCGTGAGATGCGGTTGCAGTACTAGGGCGCGGGGGAGCGCAGCACGGCGGTCACCCGGTCCGCCAGCTCGGCGACCGGCACCTCCCGCTGCTCCCGGGTGGCGAGGTCCTTGACCAGCACCGCGTCCCGGCGCCACTCGTCCTCGGCCACCACCACGGCGACCCTGGCGCCCAGCTGGTCGGCGGCGGCCAGCTCCTTGCTGAGCTTGCGCGGCTCCAGCGGCGTGCTGGTGCGGACGCCGGCCCGGCGCAGCACGCCCGCCATCCGCCGCGTCTCGGCCAGCAGCGCCTCGCCCAGCGGGATGACCACGGCGTCGGCCTGCGGCCTGGGCTTCGGCAGCAGCCCGTGGGTCTGGAGGAAGTCCTGGAGCGTGACGTCGCCCATGCCGAAGCCGATGCCGGGAATCCGCTGCTTGGTGAAGAGCCCCGCGAGGTCCGCGTACCGGCCGCCGCCGAAGAGCGCCCTGCGGTTCTCCGGGTGCAGGTCGAAGACCTCGAAGACGGTGCCCGTGTAGTACTGGAGGCCGCGCACGATGAACGGGTCGAACGTGACCAGCTCGCGCGCCTCGCTGTTGAGCAGCCTCACCACCTGGGACCGCTCGGCCACCTCGTCCGGCACCGCGCGCAGCACCTCGGCGCCGCTGGCGAGGGTCTCCTCCAGCAGGTCGAACTGGGCCGGGGTGAGCGACATCTTCTCGGCGTCCTCGGCGAGCTTCTCGCGCGGGTACTTCGCCCACCGGTCGACGAGCGAGGCCACCTCCTGCCGCCGGTCCTCGGGCACCTTGACGATGTCCCGGAGGATGCTCTCCAGCAGCACCCGGTCGCCGACCCGCAGCGCCCACATCTCCTCGGTGGCGCCGAGCGAACGCATCATGTCGTGGATCAGCTCGAACAGCTCGATCTCGCAAGCGATGCTGTCGGAGCCGAAGATGTCCACGTTGATCTGCCAGTGCTCGCGCAGCCGGCCCCGCTGGGGGCGCTCGTAGCGGTGGCAGATGACATGGCTGTACCAGCGGACCGGGAGGTGGAGGCCGCCCAGGTTCCGCGCGATCATCCGCGCCGCCGAGGGCGTCATCTCCGGCCGCAGCGCCAGCCGCCGGCCGCCACGGTCGGTCAACGAGTAGAGCTGCTGGTTGGCGATCTCCTCGCCGGACTTCGCCTCGTAGATCTCGACCGGCTCCAGAATGGGGCCGTCATAGCGGCCGAAGCCATAACTCTCGATAACCTCGAAGAGCGGATGGAAGAACTGCTGCCTGACCGACATCTCCTGCGGCAGGAGATCTCTGGTACCGCGATAGGGGGTGGTCGGGAGCAGGTCAGTCACCGCGTGATCCTTCCAGGGTGAGTTGAGAGATGCACGGTAGCAGACCGCGCGGGCGGCCACGAAGTCGCTCCACGGTCGCCCGGCGAAGGCCGGACGGCGGGCCCGGGGCCCATCTCACCCCGTGGACGACCACCGGCCACACCGGCCGTCGCGCATTTCCCGCGCCTTTTCCGCGCGGGTGCGTCAACGGGTTTTCCCGGAGGCTTTTCTCCTCTTCTTTGTTCCCGTAATTCGTGAGGCGTTCTCCGTTGTTTTCCCCAACGGCGGGCGGGGTGAACGGGGCAGGGGCAACGGGGGAAACGGGAGGGAAAGGGAGCGGATGCGGCGCACCGTTCGCCGTGCCCGTTCAGGCCGGCCCGTCGCCCGCGTGCGCCCGGCCGGTGCCCGGGGTCGCCCTCAGCAGCCCGTGGTCGCGGAGGAACGCCGTGACCGCGCCGGCCAGCGCGACGGGGGCGTCGTCGTGCACCCAGTGGCCGGCGCCGGGGAAGTCCACCCGCTCGGTGCCCGGGCGCTCGGCCACCATCCGGTCGGCCAGCGCCGCCGGCAGCAGCGTGGACTCCTCGCCGCGCAGCAGCAGCGCCGGGCAGGACGAGCCGCGCCAGTCCGCCGACCAGTCGCCGACCCCGCCCCGCTGCACCTCCATCATCACGTCCCAGTCGAGCAGCATCCGCCACCCGTCCTCGTCCGGCACCGCGCTCTGGAGGAAGTAGGAGGGGTCCGGCACGCCCCGCCGCTCGATCAGCTCGCTCAGCTCCGCCCGGGTGCCCGCCCTGCGGGGCCACCCCCGCACGTCCAGCGTCGGATGCGGCACCTCGGGCCGCCGCATCACGGGACCCACGTCCTCGACGATCAGCGCCGAGACCAACTCCGGGTGGCGCGCCGCCACCTGATAGGCGGTGATGCCGCCCAGCGAGTGCCCGTAGAGCACCACGGGGCCGGTCCCCAACGCCCGGATCAGCGCGGCGGCGTCCGCCACGAACGCCTCGCGGCCATAGCCGTCGGAGACCGGCTCGCTCCAGCCGTGGCCCCGCTGGTCGGGCGCGATCACCCGCACCAGCCCGGAGAGGTCCCGCGCCAGCCGCCTGAAGATCGCGCCGCGCCCGAACGTGCCGTGGAGCGCCACCATCACCGGGGCCCTGGCCCCGCCCCCGGAGTCCATCACCGGCACCCGCCGCCCCTCGACCAGCACCGTTCCCATCTCGGCCAGCAGGTCCATCTTCCCCACCCCGCCCTCGTCCCGTTCTCACGCTTTCTCCACGCTAACCGGCGGACACCGCTTTGGCATCGGCCGACGTGTGGCGGGAGGTTGACGGCGCGCGAACGCCAACGACGCGGGTGGCGGGGGGTGACACGGGGACGAACGGGGGCCTTGCCACCCCCTGTTGGCTACCCTTTCCTCCGTCCGCCCGCCGTCCCAGCCCGTCTCCCCGCCCACCCTCCGTTTCCCGGAGCCCCCGGAGTTCCCGTGCCCCTCTTCCCCGTCGCGTCCCGCCGCCGCGCCCCCGTGGGGCAGCGAGGCGGCGGCCAACGGGGCGGGCCCGTCGAGGTGTTGGGCGTGGTGCGCAACCTGACCTCGGCGACCAGGCTGCTCGACGTGCTGCCGCTGCTGCGCGCCGAGGACGGCATCACCGTCTCCTTCACGGTCAACCCCGGCTCCACCTTCGACGGCGGGCTCGCGGACTATCTGGCGCACCAGCGCGGCACGGTGCTCTCCTGGCGGGAGGCCACCAGGCGCCGCTTCGACCTCGTGGTCGCCTGCGCCGTCAACCGCTCCATGCGGCGCCTCAGCCGCCCGCTGGTGGTGCTGCCGCACGGCGTCGGCTACAACCGGCTGACCCGCCGCTCCACCGGCGACGCCACCTCATCGGCCGGCCTCTCGCCCCGCGAACTGCTCCACCGGGGACGGGTGGTGCCCGACGTCATCGGCCTCTCCCACGAGGAGCAACTCGACCGGCTGGCCGTCAGCTGCCCGCCGGCCCTGCCGCACGCCCGCGTCGTCGGCGACCCCTGCTTCGACCGGATGCGCGCCAACCTGGACTGGCGCGACCACTTCAGGGAGCCGTTCGGCGCGACCGGCGGCCGGCGGCTGGTGGTGCTCAACTCCACCTGGGGACCGCACTCGTTGATCCGCCGTCACCCCGGACTCCCGGAGCGCCTGGTGCGCGCGCTGCCCGTGGACGAGTATGTGGTGGCGCTCGTGCTGCACCCCAACATCTGGTCCGACGACACGCCCTTCGGCGTGGACCGCAGGCTGCGCCACGCCCTCGACGCCGGGCTGCGGCTGGTCAGCCCGGAGCGCGGCTGGCAGGCCGCGCTCATCGCCGCCGACCTGGTGGTCGGCGACACCGGCTCCGTCACCTTCTACGGCGCCGGCCTGGAACGGGCCACCCTGCTGGCCGCCAGCGGCGAGGCGGAGCTGGACCCGCGCTCCCCGATGCACGCGTTCGGCACGCGGGCGCCCAGGCTCGACCCCGAGGGCGACCTGCTCGGCCAGCTCCGCGCCGCCGAACGGGCCCACCGCGCCGAGGCGTTGCGCCCGGTGACCGGGCAGGCGCTGGGGCTGACCGACCGCTCGGCGTCCGTGCTGCAACGCCTCTTCTACGAACTCCTCGGCGAACGCGTCCGCCCGCCAGCCGACGACCCGCGCCCGTCCCGCTACCCCGACCCGACGCCGATGACCGGCGCGGGCCCCACGGCCTTCGACGTGGTGGGGAGCGTCAGGGGCGAGACGGTCGAGCTGACCCGCCACCCGGTGGACCCCGCGCGCGGCGGCGCCCGGGGCTTCTTCGCGGTGACGGCGGAGGAGGGCACGCGCTCGGCGGTGGCGCAGACGGCTGAGGTGGCGGCCCGCCGCCAGCCGCGCGGCGAACTGCCGCCGGAACGCTGGCTGGAACGCCGCTTCGCCGACCAGCCGTGGCTCTCGGTCGCGGTCGCGGCGCTGGGGGAGAGCCGCCATCTGCTGCGGCTGCGCGACGGAACGGTCGCCGAGGCCCACGCGCCGCGCGGCTGGGGCGCGCCCGAGCCCGTCCTCGACCCGGTGCTTCTGGGCGCGGCCGTCCACGTGGCCCTGGAGGCGGGCGACCTTCCCGAACGTCTGACCATCCGCACGGGCACGACGGAGATCCCGGTGCGGGTGGCCTCCGGCCGGCGCGAGGACTGAAGGGCCGGCGGGGGCGCCCCGGTGTTGCCACTCCGGCAACGCGGATCGCCCCGGCCGGTCCTCGCGCCGCATGATCGGTGGGCACCCGCGCCCGCACGCGAACCGAGGAGAGGACCCATGCGGCCCGAGCCGTCCGCCGCCCTCCGCCACCGCACCGTCGACGCCCCCGCCGGGCGCCTGCACCTGGTCGAGCAGGGCAGCGGCCCGCTGGTCCTGCTCGTGCACGGCTTCCCCGAGTCCTGGTACTCCTGGCGGCGCCAGCTCCCGGCCCTCGCCCGGGCCGGCTACCGGGCGGTGGCGATCGATGTGCGCGGCTACGGCCGCTCCTCCAGGCCGGAGGCGACCGACGCCTACCGGATGCTCGACCTGGTGGCGGACAACGTCGCCGTCGTGCGCGCCCTGGGCGAGGAGAACGCGGTGGTCGTCGGCCATGACTGGGGCTCCACCATCGCCGCCACCTCCGCCCTGCTCCACCCCGAGGTCTTCCGGGCCGTCGCCCTGCTGAGCGTCCCCTACGCGCCGCCCGGCGGCCCCCGACCCACCGAGGTCTTCGGCCGGATCGGCGGCCCCGGGCAGGAGTTCTACGTCTCCTACTTCCAGGAGCCCGGCCGCGCCGAGGCGGAGATCGAGCCCGACGTCCGGGGCTGGCTCGCCGGCTTCTACGCCGCCCTGTCCGCCGACACCATGCCCGCCGAGGGCGAGCCCGACCCGCACTTCGTCTCCCACGGCGGCCGGCTGCGTGACCGTTTCCCCGTCGGCGTCCTCCCGGCCTGGCTGACCGAGGACGACCTCGACGTCCACGCCGGCGAGTTCGAGCGCACGGGCCTGACCGGCGCCCTCAACCGCTACCGGAACCTGGACCGCGACTGGGCGGACCTCGCCCCCCACCGTGGGGCGCCGATCCCCCAGCCGTCCCTGTTCGTCGGCGGCGCCCTGGACGCCTCCACCACCTGGATGTCGGAGGCCATCGACGCCTTCCCCACCACCCTCCCCGGGCTGACCGCCTCCCACCTCCTGGAGGGCTGCGGCCACTGGGTCCAGCAGGAACGCCCCGAGGAGACCAACCGTCTGCTGACCGGCTGGCTCGACGCGCTCGCTGGCTGAACCGCCGGCGCGGCCCCGGGGTCGCGCCGTTCGCTCAGGAAATCCCCGCCCGGCGGCGGACCGCCGCGAGCCGGGCCGCCACCCGCTCCCGCGCCTCCGGGTCGGTGACCCACCCGCTCAGCGTCTCCAACGCGCCCTCCGCCTTGGCCCACAGGCTGAGGCGCTCCGCGAGCCCGGCGGCCGCGTCCAGGGCCGCGACCGCCTCCTCGCGGCGGCCCAGGTCGCGCAGCGCCGCGCCCCGGACGATGCCGATCCGCGCGTGCAGCGCCGCGTGCCGCGCGTCGGGCACGCGGGCCTGGGCGCGGTCCAACTCGGCCAGCGCCGCGTCCGGTTGGCCGAGGTCGAGCAGCGCGCCGGCGAGCTGGTAGCCCTGGAGGGCCATGCCGCGCTCGTCGCCGGCGTTGGCCTCCAGGGCGGCGCGGAAGTGGTCGGCGGCCTCGGCCGGCTGGCCGGTGGCGCGGGCCAGGACGCCCCTGGTCTCGTGGATGGTGCCGCGCAGCTGCGTGTTCCCCACCGTCGTCAGCAGCGTCTCGACCGGCTCCAGCGTCTCGCGCGCCCCCGCGTGGTCACCCAACTCGATGTGAGCGCGTGCCAGTTGGTTGACCATGCGGAGTTCGGCGTCGGGCCTGGCGGCCCAGCTGGCCGCCTCGATGCCCAGCAGGTGGGCCTCGATCCAGGCGATGTACGGCTTGCGGCTGTGGAAGTACGCCCACAGCGCCTGGCACATCAGCCAGACCGGTTCGTGGCGGCCGCGCTCGGCCGCCGTCCGCAACAGCGCCAGCAGGGTCGCCTGTTCGCGTTCCGTCCAGTCCAACGCCGCGCCGGGGGAGGGGAGTTCGGGGAGGACGGGAATCTCGGGCCGCCGTTCGGTGCCCGTCAGGCGCAGCCGTTCGCCCAGCACCGTCCGGTCCACCAGCTCGCAGGCGGCGACAGCGAAGTCGACGCCGAAGCGCAGCGCCTCCTCGCGTTCGCGCTGCTCGGCGAGTGCGGCCGCGTGCTCGCGGACGTCGTCGGGGAACGCCCAGTGTCCCGGGGCGAGTTGCCGCACCAGCCGGGCGGCGGCGAGCGCGGCCAGCCCCGCCTCGGCCTCCGAGCGGTCCGGGCCGCCCAGGCCGAGCGCCAGCTCGTGCGGGAAGGTCGGCCCGGGCAGCGCGCCCAGCAGCCGGTAGAGCCGGCGGGTGGCCGGCGGGAAGCTCCGGTAGACCCGGGTGAACGCGTCCGACATCGTGGTGTCCCCCCCGTCGCTGGCCCGGGCCCGTTGCCGCTGCCGCGCCGCGTCGTCGGCCAGTTCGGCGACCACCCGCTGGACGCTGGCCCCCGAGCCGTCCAGCAGCCTTTCCCCCACGGCGCGCAGCGTCAACGGCCGCCCGCCGCACACCCGCACCAGCGCGCTCAGCGTCGCGTCGCTGATCTCGCTCTCGTCCAGCCAGGACCGGACCAGCGCGCGGCAGGCGGCGGTGTCCAACCCGTCGAGCACCAGGGAACGGGCGCCGTCGAACCGCAGCCTGGCCAGCGGCCGGCGGCTGGTGACCAGCACCATCCCGTGGCGCGGAAGCAGGGCGCGCACCTCGGACTCGTGCTCGGCGTTGTCGATCACCACCAGGAGCCGGCGGCGCCCGGAGGTGGCGGAGCGGTAGGAGGCGACCCGCCCGGCGGGGTCGGGCGGGATGAGGTCGCCGCTGACGCCCAGGCGGCGGGCGAATCCGGCGGCGACCGCGCCCAGGTCCACGCTCCCGCCGGGCTGCCGCACGGCGGCGAGGTCCACATACAGCTGGCCGTCGGGAAAGTGCGCGCGGCTGCGGTCGGCCCACTCGAAACACAGCTGCGACTTGCCCAGGCCGCCCGGCCCGGTGAGCACCAGCGACGCGGGGTGCCGGGCGTCCCCGGCCGCCCAGCGGCGCAACGCCTCGTCGAGCACGGCCAGTTCGCTGACGCGGTTGACGAACCCGGGGTCGGGGGCCGGGATCTCCCACGGAACGGGCGGCCAGTCGGACGGATGCTGGACGGTCAGCGACTGGATCGTCCCCGCCTGGATCAGCCCGCCGCGCACCACGCCGGTCACCTGGTTGCGCACGCCGGGCACGCCGTCGCGCACGCCCTCGTTCACGCCGTCGTGCCCGTCCCCGCCGCTCATCTCTCTCCCCGCTCCTCCGCGTCTCTCCCCGGGCGCGCCGCCGGGCTCCGCCCGACGAGCCTTCCCCCGTCCCAGGGTGTCAGTCGCCGGGGGTCTCCGTCGCCGGGTCCACCTGGATCGAGAGGTCGTTGTCGAGCGTGAAGTAGGGCCAGTAGGTGAAGCCGCGCACCGTCGAGGTCGGGTAGACGAACACGTTCTTGCGGTCGGCGACATCGTCGAGCAGCCGGCCCACCCGGACCGGCCTGGCGCCGGTGTCGGGGCGGACGAGGACGTTCCACACCGCCGCCGCGCCCGGGTCGGTCGGCAGTTCGCGGTAGTCGGCGGTGAACGTGAACGCGCCGTTCTCGCCGGCCGTCAGCTCCGTCTCGCGCTCAGGACCCTCCTTGCCCCTGCGGCGCAGGACCGCCGCCGCGCCCGGCCCGAACTCGGGGCCCAGCAGCCGCCCGTGGACCGTCACCGCGTGCTGGCCCGGCTCCAGCCGGACGACCTCGGCGTGCCCGGCGCGCTGCCAGGCGCGGACCGAGAGGAAGCCGTCCTTGGTGGCGTAGGGGAGCCGCACCCGCAACACGCCCTCGTCCAGCGACGGTTCGGCGGAGGCGGTCGGCGCCAGCACCCGCAGGTCGCGCAGCCCCGGCAGCGCCCGCAGCCGGGGGCGGTCGGTCTCCGGCAGCAGATAGGCGTCCCAACGGCCCTCGCTCAGGCGGGGGTTGGCGCCCAGCTCGGCGCGCCAGCGGCCGGGCTCCTCGGGCACGGCGACCAGCTCGACGGCGTGCCCCATGGTCTCCTCCTGCCCCTTCCTGGGCCGCAGCCGCAGCAGCAGTTGCGGCGCCCGGGCCTCCGGCAGGTTCAGCTCGAAGGTGATCCGCCCCTCCCGGTCGACGCGACAGTCGACGCGCGGCGCTTCCTCGACGGTGCCCTGGCTCAACGGTTACCCCTTCGCATGGTGCGCATGGTGGACACGGCGGCGGCGAACGCGGCGTCCCGGACCAGGTGGCCTCGGTTGACCAGCCGCGCGCCGACCCTGACCCGCAGCGGCGGCCTCTCCCTGTGGCCGCTCGCCTTGGCCTCGTGCAGCTCGGTGAAGAGTGCCTCGGCCTGTCCGATGATCGGCACCGGGTCGAAACGCCGGGAGTTGGCGAGCGCGGCCTCGCTCATCGTGCGGCGCAGCTCGTCGTTCTGGATCAGGTCCAACAACGCCTCGCTGAGGGCGTGTTGGTCGCCGACCGGGACCAGCCGGCCGTCCTTGCCGGGGGTGATGATCTCGCCGGGCCCGTGCGGGCAGTCGGTGCTGACCACGGGCAGCCCGCAGCGCATGGCCTCCACCAGCGTCATCCCGAACGGCTCGAAGCTGGAGGTGGAGGCGCCGATGGAGCCCTTGACCCACTCGGCCTCCATGGCGGGCGCGGTGCCCATCAGGAACACGTTGTTGTACAGGCCGAGTTCGTTGATCAGGGCGCGCAGCCTCTCGCGTTCCTCGCCCCGGCCGTAGATCCGCAGCTGCCAGTCGGGGCGTTCGGCGGCGACCCGGGCGAAGGAGCGGATCAGCAGGTCGTAGCGCTTGACGCGGACCAGCCGGCCGGCGGCGACCACGATCTTCGCCGAGGAGTCGGCGGGCGGAAGCGCCGGCGGCGGAACGCTGTTGGGCAGCGCCTCGACGCGCACCCCCGGCAGCCGCATCTTGCGCCGGTAGGCGTCGGCGTCGGCGTGGGTGACGGTGGTCAGGGCGTCCAGGCGCGGGTAGACCCGGCGCAGTTCGTTACGCAGCCCCGGCGGGTGGTTGTCCAGGGTCAGGTGCTCCTGGCCGACCAGCACCGCGTGGCGCGGGCCCTGGAGCGCCAGGTGCACGTTGAGCCCGGGGCGGGTGCCGATGACCACGTCGGAGTCGAGGCCGGCCAGGCAGTTGGCGATCCGCTCGTCGGTGAGGGCGCTGTACTGGTCGAAGCGGTACTCGGCGGCCGGGAAGACCTTGGGCGGCCTGCGGTGCCGTGGGTCCTCCCGCTCGGTGCGCAGGTCGACGAGGGCGCGCACCCGCACCCGGGGGTCGAGCGAGAAGTTGGGCTCCTCGCGGTGGCGGAGGATGGAGATGATCTCCACCTCGTGGCGCTCGGCGAGGGCCTGGGCCAGGTTGAACGTCGTCCTGATCGTGCCCCCGATCCCGAACGCGTTGTGCAGCAGGAACGAGATCCTCATGCTGGTGTGACCTCCTGGGGAGCCGCTTGGTTTGCCGTTGACGGGGTGACGCTGGTCACTGGCCCCGGGGCGGGGGGTTCGCCCCGGGGGCGCTCCGGCGAAGTCATCAACGATCGCCCCGGCGGGAGGATGCGCCCGACGTTGACGAACCGTGTCCGTTCGGTGACTCCACGTCAGGTCCGCACGGGGCGAGCCGGGCGGCCGTTCCCGCTCGGGCCGGGGCTCCGGGCCGGGGCCCGTTCCCGCTCAGGCCAGGGCACCCCAGCGCCAGTCGGCGACCTCCGGCAGGTCGGTGCCGTGCTCGGCGACCCAACGGCCGTGCCGGTAGCGGGTCTCGGCCATCCGCTGGCGGAGCCGGGCGGCCCGCACCGCGAGCCCGGGAACCCGGTCGATCACGTCCATCACCAGCCGGTAGCGGTCCAGGTCGTTGCGGACCACCATGTCGAACGGCGTCGTCGTCGAGCCCTCCTCCAGATAGCCCCGCACATGGAGCTGCGGGTGGTTGGCGCGGTGGTAGGTGAGCCGGTGGATCAGCCACGGATAGCCGTGGTACGCGAAGATCACCGGCCGGTCGCGGGTGAACAGCGCGTGGTAGTCGCGGTCCGACATCCCGTGCGGATGGTCCTGGGGCGCCATCAGCCGGGCGATGTCCACCACGTTGACCACCCGGACGGCCAGTTCGGGCAGATGGCGGCGGAGCAGGTCGGCGGCGGCCAGCACCTCCTGGGTCGGCACGTCGCCCGCGCAGGCCAGCACCACGTCGGGCTCGGGCGGTGCGCCCCCGACGCCGCCCTCGGAGCCGGCCCACTCCCAGATCCCGGCGCCCGCCGCGCAGTGCGCCCGGGCCGCGTCCAGGTCGAGCCAGTCGAAGCAGGGCTGCTTGCCGGCGACCACCACGTTGACGTAGTCGCGGCTGCGCAGCACGTGCTCGGCCACGGCCAGCAGGGTGTTGGTGTCGGGCGGCAGATAGACCCGCACCACCTCGGGCGCCTTGTTGAGCACCTGGTCGACGAAGCCCGGGTCCTGGTGCGAGAAGCCGTTGTGGTCCTGCCGCCAGACGTGCGAGGTCAACAGGTAGTTGAGCGACGCGATCGGCCGCCGCCACGGCAGCCGGCGGGCGGTGCGCAGCCACTTGACGTGCTGGTTGGCCATGGAGCCGACGATGTGCGCGAACGCCTCGTAGCTGGAGAACAGCCCGTGCCGGCCGGTCAGCAGATAGCCCTCCAGCCAGCCCTGGCAGAGGTGTTCGGAGAGCACCTCCATCACCCGGCCGTCGTGGCCCAGGTGTTCGTCCACGGGCAGGATCGCCGTCTGCCACACCTTGTCGGTGGCCCGGTAGACGTCCTGGAGCCGGTTGGACGCCGTCTCGTCCGGGCCGACCAGCCGGAAGTCGCGGCGTTCGGCGGTGGCCGCCATCACCCGGGCCAGCATCCCGCCGAGCACCCGGGTCGGCTCGTGGCTCTCGGCGCCGGGCGTCGGCACCTCGACGGCACACTCCTCCAGCGGGGGCAGCGGCAGCTCGCGCAGCAGCAGCCCGCCGTTGGCGTGCGGGTTGGCGCCCAACCTGCGGTCGCCGACCGGCAGTCGCTCCAGCACCTCGGCGGTGGGGCGCCCGTCGGCGTCGAACAGCTCCTCGGGCCGGTAGGAACGCAGCCACTCCTCCAGCTGCCGCAGGTGCGCCGGGTTGCCCCTGGGGTCGGCCAGCGGGATCTGGTGCGCGCGCCAGGTGCCGGTCACCGGCAGCCCGTCCACCTCGGCGGGCCCGGTCAGGCCCTTCGGGGTGCGCAGCACGATCATCGGCCAGCGCGGGCGGGCCCGCACGCCCTGCTCCCGCGCCGCCCAGCGCAGATCGGCGATCCGGTCCAGCGCGGTGTCCAGGGCGGCCGCCAACTCCCGGTGCAGCTCGGCCGGTCGCTCGCCGCCCACATAGAGCGGGTCGTGGCCGAGGCCGCGCAGCATCTGGTCGAGTTCCGGCTCGGGGATGCGGGCCAGCAGCGTCGGGTTGGCGATCTTGTAGCCGTTGAGATGGAGGATCGGCAGCACCGCGCCGTCGTGCACCGGGTCGAGGAACTTGTTGGCGTGCCAGGACGCGGCCAGTGGCCCGGTCTCCGCCTCCCCGTCGCCGACCACGCAGGCCACCAGCAGATCGGGGTTGTCGCAGGCGGCGCCGTAGGCGTGGGCCAGCGAGTAGCCCAGCTCGCCGCCCTCGTGGATGGAGCCGGGCGCCTGCGGCGCCACATGGCTCGGCACCCCGCCGGGGAACGAGAACTGCTTGAACAGCCGCGCCATCCCCGCCGCGTCCCTCGTCACGTCCGGATAGGTCGCGGTGTAGGAGCCGTCCAGCCAGGAGTTGGCCAACGGCGCCGGCCCGCCGTGCCCGGGACCCCAGATCGCGATGGCGTCCAGGTCCCGTTCCACGATCGCCCGGTTGAGATGGGCGTGCACCAGGTTGAGCCCGGGCGTGGTGCCCCAGTGGCCGAGCAGCCGGGGCTTGATGTCCTCGGGGCGCAGCGGCTCGGCCAGCAGCGGGTTGGCCATGAGATAGATCTGGCCAACGGACAGGTAGTTGGCGGCCCGCCACTGCGCGTCGAGCGAGGCGAGCGTCGCCTCGTCCGGCACGGACACGGGGGCGTGCCCCGCGTCGGGCGCGCCGGGCGCCGCGCGCCCGGCGCGTGCCTCGGTCGTGCGCCCGGCGTGCGCGGCGGCC
>NZ_RFFJ01000068.1 GCF_003696235.1 Streptomyces triticirhizae | reverse complement strand
GGGCCCGGCCGGGGGCGGGCCCGCTACCGACGGGCGCGGGCAGGGATGGGGTGGCGGGGCCGGCCTCCGGCCTGGCCCCGCTTGTGCGGGCGTCAAGGGGGTGAACTGACCTTGTGGGGCCGGGTGTTGAGAGAAAGGGCCGGGGTCGGGCTGGTCGCGCTCCGCGCTCCCTACCCTTGATGGGTGGTGACGGGGAGTGCTGGCTAGAGGGTGGGGATGCTGCCCTCGGAACCAGCGTACACCCCGTCAGAGGCCGGCCACCACCACCCACACCCACCCGGCCAACAGGTCTACACCATACAGACGAGAAGCAAGAGGCGTCCGTCGCCCCTTTCCTCAATCCCGATTTGATTCGGCGTCATCTTCGCTGGATTCTGCGTCCGGAATTCTCGCCAAGGAATCCGGAGTTGACACAGAATCCTGTTTCTTCTGGCTCGATTTCTTTTCCTGACGGCGGATTCGCTGATCTGCGCTCCTGATCTCGGCTTTCAGATCCTCCCAGATCCTTTCCGTCCGCTTCGGGTCTTCCTCTCGGGCCTGTTGGACGGCTGAGGGACGCAGTGCCCGCATTACGCGCCGCATGTCTTCCACTGCGCCCTCCAGGTCCTGGAGGGCGGTGCGCGCTGGACGCGCCGCCGGGGTTGCCTCCAGTTCCCTCGGAGGCGCCGAGTCCGCAGGGGCGGTGATGGGCACCGGGGCAAGTTCCTCGGCGGCCTGGACGATTGCCTGTGCGGTCTCCTGGAGTTGGGCGGGCTCGGCCTTACGGCCGGCCTGCGCGATGAGCAGCCTTACAAGTGCGTGGACGTGTTTGCCTACCAGTCGGACGCCCTGGCTCTCAGCGCGGTTCTGCATGAGCTGGTAGTAGTCCAGCGCTGCGTTGATTCCGTACGTCTTGGCTGCGGGCAATAGGTGTGTGACGTGGCTTTGCACTGCGGGCTTGCCCAGTGTTTGGGAGAGTGCCTGTGCCAGTGGCCATTCTTCGATGAAGCGGTGAGCGTGGGATTCGCTGATGCCTCGGCGTACTTCGAGGAATTCGACCCATGTGTCAAATTCTTCACGGTAATAGCGCGAGTCGCGGATTGCCTGGAGTGCCTTCCCATACATCCAGGTCGCTTGCGAGTAGTGGTCCAGTGCCCGCTCACATGCTGTGTAATCCGCACGTTCTTCAGGTGTGAGCGCGCTGTTGTCTGTCTCCGCGCGCGGCGCGGCCGGCGGGTCGGGAATGACCTCCGGGGTGAGAGGCTGCGGGCGGCCGGTCTCGGTAGGCGGGGCAAACGGGTCGATGGCAGGAGCTGGCGCCTGGGTCGGGACCGGGGCCGGCTCCTCTGCGGTCGTGGTGGCGGTGCTCCCCTGCATACGTTCCCGGGCGGCGGCCATGCCTCCGCGTCGGCGTGGCGGTGTCACTTCAGCAGGCCCCTGTTCTCCAACTCGCGGATGAGATCGCCGAACTCGGTTGAGCTGGCGTCGGTGATGGGCTGGCCGATGCTCTGCTTGAAGTCCTCCACGGTTCGGATGGTCGTGTCGAGCACTCTCCAGCCCTCTGACTCCAGCCAGTCGCGGGCATCGACGGTGGACTTGGCGTTACGCTTCACCCCGGCTCCGGCCTCCGTGCGGGGGGGCACCACTCGGTTGAGCAGAGCCCAGGCCGGCGGCGCCTTGCTATCGGGGCGAAGAGCTGCGGAGCGGGCGACCATGTCCGCGATCGGCACGCCGACAGGCGGGTCAACGACGCGCTGGATATCTGCGGTGCTGGGCGTGAGGTGGAGAATCACCAGGTCGGCGACGCGCAGCACGCTGTCGGTGATGTCGGGGTGGTTCTCGGTGTGGCCGCAGTCGACCACGCTGATCCAGCCCTCGGGTGGGTGGACTTCGCGGTGGAACCGGGCGGTGGCGGCCAACTCGACGGGCATAGGGAACTCGCCGGGGCCCGTTGCCCAGGTATGGAGCTGGCGAGAGTGGTCGGCGTCGTAGCCTCGGGGCTTGTACTTCTTGGTCCCATCGGGCGCTTCGGCTTCGTAGAGGGCGTGGAGCATCCACCCTGTGTCGGTGGTCTTGCCCATGGACCTCGGGGCGATGTTGGCGATCAGCATGGCTAGGACACTACCTATCCAGACGTCGGGAATTGCCGACCTCCCAATTTTGGGAGGTCGGCAATTCCGATGGTCAGCGAGGTGCGGGGGCCTTCCCAGGACGACGGACGACCTGGACGACATCGTGGTTCTGGTGCTCATCAGCGCCGCCCTGGTGAGGTTGTGGTGCCACGGTAGTACTCAGTTGGCCGTCCCGGCCCAACAACGTAGAAAGCCCCTCTACGGCGCGTTGTAGCGCCGTAGAGGGGCGGAGGGATCGTGTCGGTCAAGAGCGGGCGGGGAGCACTGGGCGGTTGATGTGTCGGTGGTCGACAGCGACCGCGTGGCCCTCGCTGGCGAGGACGCGTGCGACTTCGTCGGCGACGGCGACCGAGCGGTGTCGGCCGCCCTGGCAGTAGATGTGGACGTGGACGGTTCGAGGCTCCTGGCCGGCGGAGGTGCAGGCGATGTGCTCTTCGACGATGTGCGCGGCGGTGATGTTCTGGAGTAGGCGATCGATGAGGTCGGCGGCGCCGGGGGTGTTCAGGACGTGACGGCGGACGGCGTCGTCCCGGCCGGTGAGGTAGCGCATCGCGGGGTCGTCGGCCGGGTTGCGCAGGGCCTCGGTCAGGTCCAGCACGGCGTGCGGCTCGGTCTGTGGTGGGTCGTTGTGGCGGGCGCCGTAGCTGGTGATGGCGATGGGCGCCAGCGGCTGGCCGGTGCGCGAGAGCCCGAGCATGTGCAGGCGGCGGTGGGCGTTGCGGACGTCCTCTGCGAGCACGCGGAGGCCGGGCTCCTCGGTCCAGGTGCAGCCGGAGCAGGTGACACGGTAGCGGGCCCTGCCGGTGCACCCGGATGTCGGGTCGGCCGGCTTTCCGCTCGGGCGCATCTTGTGCGTGCAGGCGGTCCCGTCGGGGTGGACGGGGGTGATGGTGAGCTTCAGTCGCGTCATCGGTGGGTGTCTCCTTCGTCAGGCGTGGTCGTCCGCGCTGCGGCGGGCGGGTGGGTCGGACAGGAAGCGGTCGTCGCCGGGGTGATCAGTCAGCCATTGCTCGGCGCACGTCTTGTGTGCGGGCTCCCGGCGGTGGGAGCGCAACGGGGTAGGGCGGCCACACAACACGCACGGTCGTTCACCACGATGGTCGTAGTGGCTCGCGTCGCGCCACACCAGCAGCCGTGAGCCCTGTGCGCGGCGGCGAGCGATGAGGTCGGCCAGGTCGGCGGGCATCTGGCGGTTCCCTTCTCCAGCGGGCAGGCTCGGCTGGTGGCCGGGCCTGCCTGATAGACAGAGAGGTCAGGCCACGCGCGTGGCCGCCAGCTCGGCGGCGTGCGGGGAGCAGTTCCAGCAGCTGCCGAGCGTCTTCAGCGGCAGGCAGTGGGGGTAGCGCACGTGGCAGACGGGGCAGGTCTGCCGGGCCGCCATCGCCCGGTCCAGCGCCCACTCCTGCGCGAGGGTCGGTACGCGCTTCGGCCGGGCCAGGTCGACGCGGAACAGCATGGCCATCCGGGTGCAGTCGCGGAGCGGCCGGTACAGGCAGCGCCGGCAGCGGAGTTGCGCTACCGGGTCGTGGCCGCCAGGGCTTAGGCCCATTTCGCGGAGCTGGCGGCGGGTGGCCAGGTAGTCGGGGGCCTCGCCCCACTCGTAGGTCGGGATCGCTCCAGTGGTGAGCACCACGGCTCCCTTCTCGTCTCGGAACGGGGCGTTGAGGCGGTGGCGGTCGGCCACCCGGCCTACGTCGCCGGCACCGCCCCGCAGGCGGTGCCGGCGGCGAGGCCGGGTGGCCGATCAGGCCGTGACGGCGGCCGCGATGGCGACCCACGTCTTGTGCCAGGACTGATCCAGCAGGGGCCCGGCCCCGGGGTCGCGGGCCAGCCACCGGCCCTTCCCGGTGCGTTGGGCGAGTCGGACCAGGCCGCGCGCGGTCTCGGGCGGGTCCTGCCAGTGGCCGCCCTGCCGGTCCGCGGCGTAGTGGGTCACGGCGGAGATTGCCAGCGCGGCGGCCGCGCGGCGCGGGCGCAGTCCGAGTCCGAGGAGGCGGTCGGCGCCGTAGAGGGCGCCGGCCTGGAGGGCGGTGTAGAGGGCGACGTGTCCGGCGCAGGCGGCGGCTCCGGCCGGGCCGGGACCGCCCTTCCTCGCGGCCAGGGCATCCGGCTGACCCCAGTAGTCGGCGAACTCGTGAGCAGCGGTCAGGGCGGCGTAGGTGGCGGCGGCACGCGCCGCTCGGGAGGTCATGCTGGTGTACTCCTGGTGGAGGGAGAGGGCCCGCAGACCGTTCCGGTCTGCGGGCCATGGGGTATCCCGGGGCGGATTTACTGCTGGGGGGTGAGGGTCCGCGCGACGGCGCGCAGCTGGTCGGCGGCGTCCCACAGCCGCACCTTGGTGTCCTCCGGCTCTTCCTTGGCCAGTTCCTCCAGGAGCCCAGCAAGTTGCTCGGGGAGGGTGGCGATGTGGAGGTTGCGCAGGACGTCGTCGCGGTCGGCGCCGGCGGTCAGGTCCTGCCAGGTCTGGTTGATCAGGCGGGCTGCCTCGCGCAGGTCGTGGCCGTCGTGCAGGTCGGGGTCCATCGTGTTGGCCAGGCCGGTCAGGCCCGGTCCGATGAGGCGCGCGGCGCCGTAGAGGGCGAGCAGGGCCAGCGTCAGGTCGAACGCGCTCGTGAGCTGCGCCCACTGCGGGCCGAACTCGAACATCGACGTCGCCGCGAGGCTGGCCGCCGCAGCGACCGTGAGGTTGTCGGTGGCCTCGGCGAGGACGTGCAGGACGCTGACCGTCCAGCGCCGTGCGGTGATCGCCCGGCCGACGCGGGCCGGTGCGGTGGGGACGTGCTGAGCCACGGTGTTCCTTCCTCCTCTGGATACCGGGCTGTCCGGCTCCCCGTCACCACCCGGCGCGCTGGGAGGGCGGGTCGGGTGGATCAGGCAGCCGTCAGAGCGTGGTGAAGGCTTCGGTGGGGATCTCGAAGATGTCGGTCACCTGGGGCGTGTCGTCCCAGGTACCGGGCTCGAACATGACGTGAGCGATGTGCATCGCCTTTCCGTCCCGGTCGGTCGTCTCGTGGACCTGGACGGTGGCGGTACGGCAGCGGCGCGCCCTGCTGATCTCGGCGCGTGCCTCGCGGATGCTGATGCTCCTCCGGGCGCCGACGGGCCTCTGGTCGATCACCGTGGTGTGGCTGGCGCGGAACGTGGGCTTCTGGGCCATGGGATTCCTTCCGGTCGGATACCGGGCTGTCCGGCTCCCCGTCACCGCCCGCCCCGGCCTCAGCACGGCCGGGGCGGGTGGATCAGGCAGCCGTCAGATACGGCGGATGCGGGCGACCCCGAGGGCGCGCAGCGCGGTGCGGGTACGGCGGGTGCGGCTGCGGAGGCTGGTGAGTTGGGCTTCGACATCGGGGGTGAATCGGCCAGCGGCCCCGGCTGGGCCCAGCTCGATGTCGCCCAGCTCGTTCGCGGCGTCAAGCGCCTTCTGTGCGGCGGCGAGCAGATCGGGGTCGGCGGTGGTCATCATGAGGCGGTCGACGGCGGTTGAGGCAGCGGTACGCGCGGCGTACCGGATCACGCGGGCTTCGGGGGTGTCAGGCCGCTGCTCGCGAGCGGCGGCTACCTTCAGCCACTGGGTCTCGCACTGCCGGAGCACGGCGGCGAGGAGGGTGGCGAGCGCGTCGGCGAGGTCACGGCGGTCGGCGAGCGCCTGGCGGCGGCGGTCGGCCAAGAGCTGGGCGAAGCTGGTCGCGAGGGTGCCGGCGATGGCGCTGGCCACGGCGATCAGAACGGTCAACACGGTGGCTCCTCGGGTCGGGAACGGGTTGGCCGCCGGTGCTCGGGGCGCCGGCGGCCAAGGGGTGTGAGGGCGGTCGCCCTGCCTGGCCTCCGAACGCCCATACACAACAGGGGGTGTTCGGAGACCAGGACAGGGCGACCGTCACCGGATGTGGAGGTTGCGGACCCGGACGCGTGCACCTCGGTGGACGTGGACCTGGGTGCCGCCGCCGTCGCGCCGGCTGGTGGCGTGGACCAGCAGCAGCGCGAGGACGATGGTGACGACGACGCCGGCGGCGCTGGCGGCGAGCGTGGCGAGGGAGGCCAGGGCCGGGGCGGCTACGGCCAGCCCCAGGCCTCCCAGCGCGAGGGAGCCGCCGGTGGACAACGCGACCACGGCGTAGGTCTTGGCGCCGGTGGGGATGGTGTCGGCCTGCCGGGCGGGCTGGTGGTGCTCGTCGAGGATGATCAGGGGCTGGTGGTGCGGGTGGAGAGGGCGGGCGGCACGGGCGGCGAGGACGGCCTCTTCCATGGCGAGGAGTTCGTTCACGCGCTGCTGGTAGGCCGCTTCGTAGGGGGCTTCGAACGCCGGCAGGTAGGGGCGGGCGGGGGTGGGGTCTTGGTGGTCGGGCATGGCAACGCCTCCTGCTGGTCAGGGAGTGGCGGCGGGCCTGGTCGGGCCGGCCGTGTGGTGGGATGGAGTTGAGGCTTCGGCCTCTTCACTGGCCCCCGAGGTGCTTGCCTCATCTCGGGGGCCGGTGGAACGGTCGATGCTCAGGTGGTCAGGGCGCGGTAGCGGCTGACCGGTATGGCGCCGGGGCCGGCGGGCAGCACCAGGAGGGGGCGCCCGCCGGCCGCCGGGTCGGGGTCGGGGTCGGGGTCGGGGAACTCCAGCACCGGCCCCACAGACCCGGCGGGGCGCAGGTCTGTGGGCTCGTCGTCTCGGACGAAGAGGAACATCAGGCGGCCGCCGCCTCTCCGCTCGGGCCGGCGGGCAGAGCCAGCGGCCCCTCCTCCAGCAGTTCCAGGGCCCGCTTGCGGCGGTTCACCGCCGTGCCCTCGGAGACGCCCAGCTCGGCCCGGATGACCTCCAGCGTCACGGCGTGCTCGCCGCGCGCCTGGATCATCGCCAGGACGCGGCGGGCCTGGAACTCGGCCGGGGTCAGCCGGCTCATCGCGGCGGCCTCGATCGCCGCGCGCTCCAACTCAGCGGCGCGGGCCCGCTCCTCCGCCTGACGGCGTTCGGCGGCGGCCTCAGCCTCAGCGGCGGCGGCGGCCTCCTCGCGGCGACGCCGTTCGGCGGCGGCGCGCTCGGCCTCGATCCGCTCCTGCTCGGCAGCCGCCCGAGCCGCCTCCTCAGCGGCACGGCGCTCAGCCTCAGCGGCGGCGGCCCTGTCCTCAGCGGCGCGCCGTTCAGCCTCAGCGGCGGCGGCGGCCTCCTCGCGGCGACGCCGTTCGGCGGCGGCGCGCTCGGCCTCGATCCGCTCCTGCTCGGCAGCCGCCCGAGCCGCTTCAGCGGCGGCCTGCTGCTGCGCCTCAGCGGCGCGACGGGCGACAGCGGCCTGCCGTGCCCGCTCGGCCTCCTCCATCTCCCGCCGGGCGCGGGCCTGGTCCATCTCCCATGTGAGCTGGGCCTTTTCCCGCTCGCGGCGGGCTTCCTCGCGGCGCCGCTCAGCTTGTTCGGCCAGCTCCTGGGCGTGGGCCTCGGCCTCCTCCGCGAGGCGACGCGCTTCGGCCTCGCGCTCAACCTGAGCCCGGTGCGCGGCCGCCTGAGCCTCCATCTCGACCTGTTGAGCCTCAGCCGCGAGTCGTTGAGCCTCGACCTGTCGGGCAGCTTCGGCGCGCCGCCGGGCAGTCTCCAACTCCTGCTCCCGGCGCTCCAGTTCGGCCTGCATCTCCAGCTTGCGGGCGCGTGCTTGAGCCTGGGCAGCGTCCCGTTGAGCCTGGGCCTCGACCCGCTGAGCCTCAGCGGCTACTTGGCGACGCAACTCCTTGGTCTCCTCCTCCACCGGTACGGCCAGTGCCTGCTCGACGCTGAGGCCGTACGGGGCCAGGAGCAGCGGGAGCTGCTGCTGGCGGAGGCGTTCTTGGCGCTTCCAGCGCCGGCCGTGGATCTGCCGCTGGCGCTCGACGTAGACGCGGCGCTCCTGGTCGCGCTCCAGCGCCCCGGGGTAGGTCAGCCCCCACAGGGCCATCTGCCGGGCGATCCGGGCCGTGGTGACGGGGCTGAGCAGCCAGCGGGAGGTGGGAACCCGCTGGTCACGGACCTGCTTGGTGCCCTCCGGGTCGATGTGCGCGGCGTACAGGTGGGCCGCGACCTCGGAGAACACCACCCACAAGGCGGCGAGGCCGGCGTGCCCGAGCTGTGACGGGAGCGAGCTGGCGGCCGTCCAGTTCAGGTAGATGGTCACGCCGGTGGCGGCGCGGGGGACCCACTTCACCCACCACAGCGGGCGGCGGAAGCGCACCAGGAGGAGGTTGACCACGCCGAACGCCAGGATCGACAGGTCGATACCGACTGGGAGCAGCCAGGGCCATTCCCAGCCCCATCCACCCTGGTCAGCAGGGGTGTTGGCCATGTCGTAGAGGGCTTGGTAGGAGCTGATCAGGCCCAGGGTGGAGACGCCGGCGGCGAGCAGGCCGCCGACGATGACCAGGATGACCTCCCAGCCCCGCAGACGGGGCTGGGAAGGGCCGCCGCCGGGGACCGCCGGGGCGTTCTCGGGAGGCGTCTGGGGGCCGTTCTGCGGGGTGTTGGGCGTGGTCTCGCTGGGCGCGCGGGGCGGCGGCGTAGAGGCCGGCAGAGGCCGCTGCGGGGGCGTCTTCAGGGCGGGTTGGGTGGTCGGGTCGGGTGGGGTTCGGGTGTCGGGCGGGGCGGTCAACAGGTGCCTCCTGATCATGGATTCTGGTTACGGTGTGTGGTGTGCGGTGGGGTGTGCGCGCGCACTGTGCGCAGGGGATGAATCACCACAAAGCGGGGTGTGCGCGGCTGTGCACAGGGTTCTTTCTTGGGGGCCCGGCCCGGGCGCACTGTGCGGAACGACCGCACAGTGCGCCCCGCCGGCGGCCACGGTGAGTGACCGTCAGGTGAGGGGGGAGCGGTGGATGTCGTAGCGGCCGAAGCCGTCGTCGCTCTCGTCCTCGGAGATCACGCCGTCGGTGATCAGGCGGTCCCGCAGCCGGTAGAACCAGCGGCGGGAATCGCCAATGTCGACGCGCAGCAGGATGTCGTTCAGCTCGCGGGGGTAGAAGTCCTGCTTGCCGCCCCGCAGCCATCCGTCCAGGCGTTGGTGGATCGCGTCGCGGGCCTGGTCGGTGGTCAGCCGCTCCTCGGGCGGGGTGGGGTGCCCGAGGTCCAGGACCGGGGCCTCCTCCTCGTCCGGGTCGGGCACGGCGGTCTCCAGAGTCAGCCCCTGGTACTCGCCGGGCTCGGGGTCGGCGTCCAGCACGTCCTGGAGCATGTCCTCCAGCTCTCCCACCTCGGTGGCCATCGCGTCCTCCAGCTCCTCCACCTCGCGGGCGGCGTCCTCGTCGTCCAGCTCGTGGTCGGTCTCGTCCGGCGGCCAGCCGCCAGCCTCCGCACGGGGCGGGGCCGGCGGGGCGGCCGCCGGGGGGCCCGGACGGGGGGACGGCGCGTCCTCCTGCCCGGGGTCGTCGTCGGCCAGCAGCGGCGCGTCGAACACCTCGCGCTTGCGCCACAGCTCGCCGAACGCGGTGGCGGTGACCTCGTCGAGCGGAGTGCGGATGGAGGCGGCGGCGGTCACCGCTGCCGCCAGCTCGGCCGGGTCACCCAGCTCGGTGCGGGCGGCGACGGCCCACCGGTCCTCGGGCGTGCCGAGTCCGGCCAGGTAGTGGTAGCCCGGCTTGCGGTTGGCCCACTGGGGCCACGCCCCCTGGTCGATCGCCTCGTCCGGCAGGCAGTACTGCGCGTCCGCGCCATCCCGCAGCCCGAAGCACAGCCCGGCCGGGCTGTTGGCGCGGGCGTCGGTGTCGATGTTGTTGTGGGTGGCCCGTTGGATGCTGGTGATGATCCAGATGCCGGCGGACCGGGCGGTGCGCAAGATCTTCTGGTAGCCCCTGCTGTCGGCGGCGTAGTCGGCGGCTTCCTCCGCCACGATGATCACAAAGTTGAGGCCGCATCCCGGCGTCCAGGTCTTGTGACCGCCCCGAGCCAGGGCGTCGGTGCGGGCCTTGATGACGTCGGGCATCACCTTGAAGAAGCGCCGCGCCTCGCCGGTGTCGCGGATGAACAGGTCCACGCCGTGCCGGATGTGGCCATAGTCCTGGTCCGGTTTGGAGACGTCGATCACCACGACGGACACCTCGCTGCGGGTCATCGCGTCGGTGAGGATCACGGAGACGCCGAAGGTTTTGCCGGCGCCGTTGGTTCCCATCGCGATGGCGTGCTCCACGTTCATCGAGGGCACCGGGCCGGGCTCGCGCATCGCCGGGCCGACGATGTTGATCAGCGTGTCCTCGCCGTCCTCGTAGAACCCGTAGCGCAGCGGCGAGTCCGCGATGGACGCGCCGAACGCGGACGGGCCGCGCCAGGCCCGGCCGGCCTTGAGGAAGTCGCCGCTCTGGATACGCAGGCGGATCTTGGAGGAGTCGTCCTCGTCGGTGGTGTGGGTGATTCGGCCCTGACCGACGTGCAGCGCGGCCGCCATCGCGGGAATCTTCCGCGCGAGGTCTTCGGCGGTGGCGCCGTCCTTGGCCTCGATGTCGGCGAACACAGTGCCCCTGCCGTTGGTGTTCACCTCCTGGACCTCATGTTTGGCCAGCCCCAGGTTCTCCTCCAGCCGCGCCCACTTGCTGGTCTTCTCTCCCTTGCCCCGCCTGGAGCTGCCGAACTTCGACCAGACGTTGTTCGCGATCGACAGCGAGAAGCCGGTGAGGAACCAGGTACCGGCCGTGAACGCGGAGTCCAGGCCGGCGACGGTCCCGCCGACCGCCCCCACGGACAGGGCGGTGCAGTTGACCGTGTGGGCGATGCGGGTCTCGGTGTCGACCTTGGCCCGGATGTCCAGGCGCCGCATCAGAGCAGCGATGCCGTAGCCGGCGCCGGACATCGCCAACGCCGTCAGGCTCATGGCGGTGGGGGTGTCCTGCACCAGCAGGTGCGTGGTCTCGATCGCCGGCCAGCCGCCGATCGTGATCGCCCACGGCCCGCCGTAGGTGAAGGCCGGCCCCCAGCCCATGGGGGCGGCCTCGTTGTCGAACGCGCCACGGCGCGGCCCCCACCAGGGGCCGCGCCGCCTACCGAGCATGGTCATGCCCGGCCTCCCTCCTTCTTCTCTTCGGCCTGGGTGATGGTGAACCCGGCGTGCTGGGACCGGCGGCCCTTCTGCTGCGCCTCGATCTCGGGCTTGACGAAGTGCCGCTGGAACGCGGCGTAGGCCTTGACGCCGGCCATGCCGAGCACTTCGGCGGCCTTTCCGCCCTGCTTCAGGTGACCGGCGACCAAGCGGCCCCGGATACGCGCTTCGGCGCCGAAGGTGTACCAGCGGCCCCTGTACTGGGACAGCAGCGCAGCCAGCCAGTCGGCGTCCATGGAGATCCGCAGCGACATCTCGATGCCGATCGCCCGGAGCAGCCGCGCGTAGCGGTACAGGTCCCGGTCGGTGCGGATCTCCATGGATTCGAGCTGGGTGACGAGCTGCATCAGCTCGCTCCGCTGGCCGCCGCCGGCGTTCGTGAAGGTGGTGCCGACGCCGGACGGGACACCGTTCGCGCCGCCGTCGCCGAACTGGGGGTTCGCCTTGCCGCCGGCGGCGGTGGTGCCCTTCGGCTCCCCCGCGCTGGCCTTGGCGGCCCGCGCGGCGCCGGCCGGCTTGTCCTTCGGGGCGTCCCCGCCGGCGGGCGTCTTCGGCCCCGTCGGCCCCGAGGGCCGCTTGTCGTCGCCGTTCGGGATCGGGGCGCTCAACGGACTGGTCATGCTTCTCCTCGGATCGATGGTGGAACCGCGACGCGGTTCTCCGGCCCCACCCGGGTCCGGGTGAGGCGGGAGAACCGGCAGGCCCCGACCGCGAGTTCGGTCGGGGCCTGCTGGGCGATCCGTTGTCAGGGGTCAGCAGCCCAGGGGGTATCCGCAGCCGGTGCAGGCGCCCCCGGCCTCGCCCCCGCCGCCGCTGCAAGAGGGACACTGCTTCCACCCGCAGGTGGGCCGGGCCCGGCCCACCTGCGGGGCGCGGTCGTGTCGGCCGGGGTTCGGCGGCCGGGTCGGCAGCGGCGGCCGGGTGTCGGCGGCCGTGCGCGCAGCAGCCACACCGTCGCGACCAGCGCGCCGACCGCGAGCACGCGGGCGGCCACCCAGCGGCACCCACCCGGGCAGGCCGGCCAGGCCCGCCAGGCCGGTGAAGTGCGGGTGCGGCCGAGCCGGCCCGGTCTCCTCCGGGGCGCGGTCGTGTCGGCCGGGGTTCGGCGGCCGGGTCGGCAGCGGCGGCCGGGTGTCGGCGGCCGGCAGCAGCATCGCGAGGAGGTTGTCGGTCTCGTCCCGCTCGTAGCCGCGCTGGTCGTCGTCCCGTTCGATGTCGTCGATCACCCCGAGGTGGGGCTGTGCGGCACGCTGTCGGCGTGCGAGCATGATGTTCATCGCAGATCTGCCAATCTGTGAGGCGGGTCCAGGGGGAATGCACTCCCCCGGCTCGTCAATCTGTGGGGCGGGCCAAGGGGCGCAATCCCCTTGGCCCGTCTTGGTGTTGGTAGTCGTGGTCACGCCGCCGTGCGGCTGGCGGCAGTCCGGGCCCGGCGCCGGGCAACGCGGCGCTCGTCCTCGCTCGCGCCGCCCCACACGCCGTGCTCCTGCCGGGTCTCCATCGCCCACTGGAAGCAGTGCTCCGTCACGGGGCAGCGGCGGCAGACGGCCTTGGCCTGCTCGATCTGCACCAGGGCGGGGCCGGTGTCGCCGACGGGGAAGAACAGCTCGGGGTCTTCCTCGCGGCAGGCGGCGCGGTGTCTCCAGTCCATGTCGCTCCTCGGTCGCCGGTCGGTCGCCGGGGGTGAGCCCGGCCGGGGTCGTCCTGTCGACCCCCCGCGCGTCGCCGGCCGCCGCCCGAGGTGGGGCGGGGCCGGCGACCACGGGCAGCGCAGGCGCTGCGCGGGACGGCAGGTGACGCGGAGGTCAGCGCTGCCGTCCCGTGTGCCCGCCCTCGAAGGTGCAGAGGGTCGGGGCAGACCACCCGGCCAGCTCTCGCCGGAAGGGGCGGTCCGCACCCAGGCCCACACGTGTGCATGTGGCTGGGTCGGCGCTCTGTGGAGTTGTCAACTGGGGTTCTGCCGCTGGCGATTGGCCTGATGAAGGGCTGCTCGCGCGGTGCGGGCCGGGCCTGGTGGTCCGGGTCCCCTCCACCGCCACCAGGCCCAAGGGGCTGGTAGCGATAGGGGCGACCCGGGTCAGGCGGCGGCCGGCAGGCCGTCGACCACCGCGTGGTCGACGAGGAGCCGGCGCTCCCAGACGGCCAACCTGACCGCCGTGGCGGCCGTGGCGGGGTAGGGGTTGCGGCGGCTCGGGACCGGCTCGGGGGTGACGCCCGGCGCGGGGTGCAGGTGCTCGCGGAGAACGGCACGGGCGGCGGCGGCGAGGTAGGCGGGGAGCCCGGACGCCTCGTCGGCGCCGGCGGTCAGGTCGACCGCGCCACGCTCGACAACGCGGTCCCAGACCCGGGTCGCGAGGTGGTCGGCCCAGCGCCAATCCCACGGCGGGAGCGCGGAGTTGAGGTAGGCGAGCAGCTGGTCGCACCAGGCGGCGCGCTGCTCCGCGACCAGCTGAGACGGCACGTACGGGGACCGAGCGGGCGATTTGATGTCGAGCACGACGCCTCCGGACTAGACATGGCGGATCGAGAGGACTACCGTCCACCTCGTTCAACTCGTTTGAACAAGTTGGACGAGATGAGCATGTACTAGCCGGGGCACCATGTCAAGGGAGGTGGTCCAGGATGTATGAACAAGTGGCTCGCGTGAGAGATGATGTGGGCATGAGCCCTGCACCGCTGTACCGCCAGATCGCCGACGCCGTTCGAATGGACATCAGCACCGGCCGGCTTCCGCCGGGGAGCAAGTTGCCCTCCGAGCGCGAGTTGATCGATCGCTTCGGCGCGGCTCGCGGGACCGTCAGAGCCGGCCTCAACGTCTTGATCACCGAGGGGCTAATCACCCCGGCCCAAGGGCGCGGCTACCAGGTACAGCAGCACGAGGTCTTCACCCTTGATGCTTCACGTCACGAGAATCTGCTTTTTTCTCGCCCCGAAGACGGCGACTCATTCAACAATGACGTGACCCAAGTCGGACGGACGTCGAGCCAAGAACTCCGAGTGGAAGTCACAGAGGCTAGCGCTGAGGCCGCAACCCGCCTGGAAATTCCTATCGGGGACCGGGTAGTGCTGCGCTATTGCCGCTATTTCGTTGACGAAACACCTTGGTCGATTCAGGCAACCCAGTACCCGTGGTGGCTAGTAAATGCGCACCCGCGTTTGGCTGACCCGGTAGATGTAAGGGAGGGGACAACGCGCTATTTGGCGGATCGCGGAGTAAAACAGGTAGATTTCCACGACGAGTGGTCCACCCGTATGCCGACGCCAGATGAGGCGCGTGAATTGCAGATCGGGCCAGGAGTTCCCATTCTCGTATGGGTGCGCACCGGGTACAGCCCCGCTTCTCAACCCCTGCGACGCACTGTAACTGTCCTGCGTGGGGACCTGAGTCGGGTCACCTATGACATCGGGGATAGAAAATCCTCTCCCCACAGGGAAGCGGAGGGCCAGTGATTATCTCCGAAGCCAATCCGGCCGACCTGCCGCTACTTTTGGAGTACCGCCAGGAGGCTGCTCGCTGGCTCGGGAGAGCCGGAATTGACCAGTGGTCTAATGATTTCCCAGAGCAACACGTCCTCGAAAGTATCCGGTCGGGAACCGTGTACCTCGTGCGAGACCATTCCGGCCCCACCGCGACCGTAACTCTCGATGACACGCCGGAACCCGACCTCTGGACGGAGGACGAGCTAAGCATCCCAAGTACCCATCTCCACAAGCTTATTGTCAGTCGCAGAAACGCCGGAAGGGGGATCGGGGGTCAAATTCTAAACTGGGCCAGCGACAGGGCGGCAAGGGAAGGGAAGGTGTGGATACGGATTAATGCATGGAGTACCAATAATCGACTCCACAGGTACTGGGAATCCCAGGGGTTCACGCACATCCGAACGGTGGCTGGCGGTGGAGTCGGCGGCGCCGGAGTCGCAGGGTGGCTGGCCCAACGTCCCGCACGCCGCTGCCATCACCTACTCATCGACCGCACCTCGGCAGCGCAACTGAGATGATCTACCAAGGCTGATGGCCGCCCCTGCGCCAACAGGAACGGCCATCTGATTGCGACTCGCCGGCTTGCCAACCCGAGTCGTGAAGCAGTGCGGTGACTGCTGGCGCCGGATGGAGCCCGGTCACCTGGACAAGAGGATACGCGGCCGTGACGTGTGCTGCCTAGCACGCTCAGGTCGCACACGGTTCGAGTCCGGCCAGGTACGCCTGGTCACAGCTTCACGGCTCCCCGATTTCCAAGGGGAACCACATGAACTACCAGCGCGACGGCGCGGCGAAGCGACGCCGCCCGCCTACCTCCCGCGACGAGCAGGCGCCGGGGGTGGGGCGTTGAGCATCGAGGCGATGCTGTGGGCGATGCACGACTCGCCGGCGGCCGATACCACCGAGCGGCTGATCCTGGTCGCGTTGGGCGACAAGGCCAACGCGGACGGCACCGACGCGTTCCCTTCGAAAGCGACCCTGGCGCGGGTCGCGCTGTGCGACGAGAAGACGGTGCAGCGGAAGATCCGCGCGCTCAAGGCGCGGGGCGTGGTCGCGTTGGGCGACCAGGCGGCTGCCCGGTACATCCCCTCCCATGTGCGCCCCAAGGTCTACGACCTGCTGATCCCGGCCTCCTGGTACGGGCCGGAGCGCTTGGCTCGGGTCAACGCGGAGCGGCAGCAGAAGGGGCTGCCGCCGTTGTCGGCGGCGACGCGGCCGCCGATCGCGTCGCCGCCGACGAAGCGGTCCCGCAGCGACAAGGGCAAGCCCCGGAAGGCCTTTGTGGAGCCGGCCTTTGTGGAGCCGGAGGAGATGTTGCCGGAACCTCCCTCCGAGGGGGGGGACTCTCAGTCCCCCCCTCCTCGTTCGGAGGGGGGGGGACTCTCAGTCCCCCCAGGGGGGGACTCTCAGTCCCCGGGGGGGGGACTCTCAGTCCCCCAACCCATCCCTATAAACCCTCCTGTAACCCGTCCCCCGTCCGTCCGTCCGTCTACAGGTACCGGTAGACGCGCGCGAACCGACGGACGGACGGACGGACGGGACGTCGATGCTGCGGGGAAGGCGCAACGGTCCCCGGTGGCGGCGACGGCTGGCGCCGTGCCGCCGGCGTCGACGGTCGCTCGCACGCCGGGGGTTGAGCTGCTGTTGGACATCGGGCAGCAGCACCCGGAGTTCGCGATCTGGGGCCAGCCTCTTGCCGACCAGGGGCGGATCGTGACCGGGCTGCTGGCAGAGGGGTGGACGAGGGCCCAGATCCGACGGGTCATCACCGGTCGGCCGCTCCCGGAGCAGATCCGCACGTCCGTGGGCGCGATCATCTCCCGGCGGCTACTCGACGCGGCCATGGTGCCTCCGCCGGCGGGTCGCCGTCCGGTCGTCCCGCCCCAGCTCCCCGCAGCCGAACCCGAGCCGGTGCCTGAACCCGAGCCGGCGCCGACGTCGGACCTGCCGGCGGAGACGATCCCGTGTCCGGGGTGGGACGGCACTCCCTGTGGCGCGGACAGCCGGTCCGTAGACGAGGACGGCCTGTGTGGCCCGTGCCGCTTCCGAGTGATCCGCCGCCAGGAGAAAGCCAAGAAGTCCCGCCTGCCACAAGGAGCGTCCCGATGACGGAAAACCAGCAGAGCCTGTTCGCGGCGGTTGACGCACTCCTCGCCCAGCCCCGGGACCTGCCTGCCCCGGCGGAACGGGTGCGGCTGCGGGAGGCGGCGCACTACTCGCGTGCGGAGCTGGCCGCCGCCCTCCAGGTCACCCCCGGCACGGTCGCTGGCTGGGAGGCCGGTCGCGAGCCGCAGGGGGCGACCCGCGCGGCCTATGCGCGCCTCCTGGACGGCCTCGCGGCCCGGTACCCGGCCCCGAGCCCGGCCGCCCCGACGTCCGGCCCGCAGACGGCCTCTGACGCCCCGTCCGGCATCTCCCCGGTGCCGACGCCGGCCCCGGTGGCCGAACCGGACCGGTTGCCGAACGGGTCGGTGGTGACCGCCACCGTCGAGCCGTGCGTGCTGTGCGCCCGGCCCACCCCGTACCGGGCCGCCGGCCGTCCCCAGCACATGGGCGGCCTGTGCGCGACCAACACCGGCGCGACGCCCACGAGTTCGCCGGCCGGCGCCCGTACCGCGCCCGCCCCGGCCGACAACGCGTCCGGCGGCCGGCCGCAACGGGAGCGGGAAGAGACCGGCGGCCTCATTGCCCAGGCGGTCACCCAGGCGTTGGCCGACAACGGTGGCGACGTCGACGCTGCGCTCGCCGTGTTGGTCAAGCGGGCCATCCCCGACGCCATGGCCCTGCTGAACTCCACCCGGGTCGGCTCGACCTACGACTTCACGAACTACGTGGACACCGACGCCATCCCGATCCTGGCGAAGCCCTCCAGGGACGGCGCCGACCAGATCTGGGAGGGGCGCCCGAAGTGGCGCAACCGGCAGGTCGAGGCCGGCCCCGGGCGCACCGTCGCCGCGCTGGACGTCAACGGCGCCTACCTCAGCGCGTTGAAGACCTACCTCCCGATCGGCACGTTGCGCCACTCCGAGGGTGGGGAGTACGACCGGAAGCGATCCGGCGTCTACCTCATCGACCCGCCCTCGTGGGAACACGAGGACCTGCCCAACCCGCTCGGCCACCGTCAGACGCCCGGCCCGCTGTGGGTCACCGACCCCACCCTCCGACTGCTGATCCGCCTCTCGGGCCCGAAGTACGGCCTGATCACCCCACCCGTGATCCACGAGTCGTGGACGTCCGGGGCCAGCGAGGCCTTGCTGGAGCGGTTCCGCCGCGAGCTGGCCCGCGCGCGAGATACCGCCATCGAGGACGGCGACCACATCACCCTGGAGTACGTGAAGGCGATGTACAGCAAGTTCGTCTCCACCATCGGGGAATCCGCAGCGAATCGGGAAATGAGGAGGCCCGACTGGATGCACATTATCCGCTCCCAGGCATTCGCGAATTTGTGGCTGAAGGCGCGGAAAGCGCGCCAGGCCGGCCTCACCGTGGTGCGGATGATGGGCACCGACGAGCTGCACGTGATCGGCGACTGGCGGCGAGTCTTTACAGAAGGCCGAAAGCTCACCGAAATGAAACTCAAAGACGAGTACACCGTCGGTAGGGAGGACTGATGGCGGGTCGGTGGAATAACTTCGGCGAATTCGGCGCCCAGGGCGTGCCGGGTTGGGTGGCGCTGGGAAGGGAACTGGACCGACAGGTCACCGGCATCAAATCGCCGGTCGATTCGCCTCGCGGCCTCGCCGCCCGACTGCGATACCTCACTAAATCTCCAGCCGGAATGGAGGCCATGCGCCGCGCCGGGATCAACGCCAGGCAGCGCACCATTGACGCCTGGCTGCAAAAGAAGCAGAAACCGCGCCGGGCCAATCTGGAGCGCATTGACGCAGCCTATTGGGATTTGCGACGGCGGAACTTGGCTGTCGAATGGGCGCGCCGTCTTGAGCGCGGTACCCGCATTGAGATCCACCCGGTCGACCAGCGGAGCGTGGTGCGCGGTCGCGAGCGGGAGATCCCGGTACGGCGGATGACGGTGCGGGGTCACCAGATCTGGGACGACATCATCCAGGCCTGGGTCGACGGAGACGCCGGGCTGCTCGATATCGCCTGGGACGAAATCATCACCGACATCGGCTCCGACTACGACTCCTACAGCCACGTCACCTCCATCGGGTTCGGGTTCTGACTCGACACCGCGACCCCTCACGCGGGAGACTCTGCGATACCGCGCGGTAGTTGAGGCTGGGGGAGAGATGAGCGAGCAGAGCCCGGAGGAGGAGTGGTGGCGGTCTCCGCCGCAGCCGTGGTGGGAGACCGAGCGTGGGCGGGATGCGGCGCCGGGCGGCGCCGCATCCTCGCCGCCTGGTCCTGGTCCTGATGCCTCGTCGGCCGGCGGCTCCCCTGGCCCCGCTGATCCGCCGTTGGATGTTGATGGGACGGAGGCGCAGCGGTCGCGGTGGAACTCGATCCGTGAATCATGGTCCGAGCAGACCGGGCATGGACAGGAGGGTTTGCGGGCGGCGGAGATCGGCGCCGAAATTGGGGAGGCGATTTCCTCGCGATTGCCTGACCCTCACGCGATGGCGAGTCGGCGGGGCCTCGATATTCGCTGGATGCGCCTGAAATATAATGTTCCGGGAATTCTGCTGGCTACGTTGGTGACGTGGCGGGGGCAGAGCGCGACGGCGCGTATGGCGGATCAGGTCGCGGAAAACGGAGTTTTCGCGCCACTGGGCTGGGTTTTGATGGGGGCGCTGGTTTTGGGCGTTTTCATGCTGCTGCCCATAGGCAGTTGGCTGGGGTCCGCGCTGGCTCACGTGGTTACGTGGATCGTTCAGGGGACAGTGGCCGTAATCGGCCGAGGATGGAGAACTCCGTATATCGGGTACGTTCTGCGCCTGGTCGTGGCCGTGGCCGCGTGGTCTTTCGTTTTCGCGGTCCTGCTGGTGATGGGGCGCGAAACAATTCGTTGGTTGACGGGAGCGTAATTCATGAGTGATGGGGGAGCGGCGGCCGGGGGAATTGGCGCGGTCGCGGTCGGGCTGGTGCTTTTGATGTATCAGATTGGCCGGTGGCGTGGCGGTGACCCAACGCCGAAAATTCATTTCGTGGCCGGCCTGGCGCTGGCTGCGCTGCTTTTTCTGGGTGGCGGGCTTTTCGGTGTGATGGGTGGCACGGCGGCCGCGCTGGGCGACGGCGTTGGCACCTATGCGCTGGAGTCCGCGACGGGGACGATCGCCGAGGCGGGGGAGCGGCCGCCGGTGACGGGCGGGGAGCGAGTCGCGGTCGGCGGGGCAGTCGCAGGCCTCGCCCTGCTGGGGTTCTACCTCGGGCTGATCAAGTCCGGTCGTCCCGATCTGCGGGAGCCGCTGGTTCGGGGCGCCGTCGTCGGGATTTTTTTGGGGGCGTCGGCAGGCCTGATTGGCATGGCCCTGGGACTGATCCGGACCTCGGGGAATACGGTCGGCGACGTGTTGATCAACACCATCTGAACCGGGGGGAGTTATGGGCGTGTTGGGTGTCGGGTTGCGCCACCTCCGCGCGGAGTGGGGCCGGTGGTGGCGCGCGGAGGATCTGACGGACACCCACATCGCTCACCGCATTCTCAACGACCAGTACCGCATGTGGCGCGCGGCCCGGCAGCGGGTCAACGCCGAGGTGCAGCAGAACATCAAGTTGCTGCGAGACCAGCAGCGGCAGCAGACGTACATGCAGATGCAGCGGATGCAGATGATGCGCCAGGCCGCGCAACGCGGCGGCTACGGCGGGTTCTACGGCATGGGCGGCGGCGCCTCGCCGATGGTCTCCTACCGGATGATGCAGTGGGCCCAGCTCCAAATGCGCATCGGCCAGGAAGAGTTCCGGCACGTGGAGGTCACGGACGGGATGCTGGCGGTGGGCCGGGGGCAGGTGCGGTCTCGCCGGCACCGGGCCGCCGCCGTGTGGATGCTGGGGCTGGCCGCGCTGTGGGCGCTCCTGTGGTGGCTCTCCCCGCTGGCCGGGCTCGCGGCCGGCGGGGCGGCCGCCGTGCTCCTCCTCCTGGTGGCGGCCGTGCAGGGCCGCAACCCCAAGCCTCGCCAACCCCCCGTGCCGAAGCTGGCGTTCGCGCCGCCGGCGCCTCCCGCGCACACCGAGCTGGCCGCCGACCCCGAGCCGGAGCCGGAGCCGCGCCCGATCCGGGCGGCCGGCCGGGACCCCGACCGCGCGCGGGAGAGCGTCACCCTGGCCCTGCGCAAAGAGGGCATCCAGACGTCGCACGTCGCGTGGCCTGTAGAGACGGACTGGGGCTGGATTGCTGAGTTCACCCTCGCCAGCGGCACGCTCGCCGACATCGTGAGGGCGTTGCCGAGGATGGCGACGACGCTGCGCGTCGGGGAGAGCCGCCTGCTGGCGCACCGGTCCTCGGAGGAGGACAGCGCGGCCATCACGTTGCGGATCATGCTCGGCGACCCGTTCGCGGCGCCGCCGCCCCTGCCGGCGCGCCCGCCGGGGTCCTGCACGATCACCGCGCCGGTGAGCCTGGGCACGTCGATCGACGGCGCCGACACGCCGGTGGTGCTGGCCGGCCAGCACGTGCTCATCGTCAGCAGCTCCGGCGGCGGCAAGTCCAGCATGGTCCGTGCCCTGGCCGAGTACACCACCGCCTGCCACGACGCGGTGGCGGTTGACGTGGACCCCACCGGCCGGGGCCTGGGGCCGCTGGGGCCGTGCGCGGCCCTGCGCGCCCTGACCCCGCACGACGCGGAGCAGGTGCTGGAGCAGCTGGTCGCGCAGGCTGAGGCGCGGATCGCTCGCCTCGGGCCGCTGGAGGACAACTGGCGGGTTGGGCCGGATGGGCCGGCGATCGTCGTGTTCGTCGACGAGTGGCCGCGCTTGGGCAAGCGAGCCCGGGAGGCCGGGCTCGCGCTGCTGCGGATCGGCCGCAAAGCCCGCATCACGCTAGTGGTTTGCACGCAGGATGCGACGTCCGATGTCCTGGGCGACGCGGTGGCCGACACGTTCGGTGCGCGGATCATGCTGCCGTGCCGGCAGGCCGACGTCCCGCTCGTCGTCGGCCAGGCGAACGCGGTCTCGCAGGGCTGGCTGCCGCACCTTCTCATCCCCAGCCCCGGAGAGTGGGAGCAGGCCGATGCCGGCCGGTTCTACGCCATCACCCCGCGCCACCGGACGCCGCTCCTGCGGTACGCCACGCCGATCCCCGCCGAGTTCGCCGCCGCCCGCGCCCAGGAGCGGGCGGCGGCTGGCCTGCCGCGCCTGGACGACGGCGCCGGCCCCTCGTTGCCGGAGGCGATGCCCGAGATCGGCCGCCTGCTGCTCGACGCGTTCGACAAGGCCGGCCGGCCGGAGGCGTTGACCGTCGCGCAGCTCGCCGACCACCTGGCCGCCGCCGACCCGGCCGTCTGGGGCCGCTGGGAGGAGCGCCGCGACCGGGTGGCCATGGTCGGACGCACCATCCGGTCCCACCTCCGGCAGGCCGGCCTGGACATCCCTACGGTGCGGCTGGACACCCCGGGCCGGCCCACCGCCTACCGGCAGGCCGACGTCCACAGCGCCCTGTCGTGACCCGTCCGGGGCCCGGCGCCGGCCTGTCAGGGACCCGTCGCCGGCGCGACGCGCGTCGCCCCGGCCTGCCGCACCACCTGTCGACCCGCCCACCCCAGACAGGCCCCAGACAGGCCGTGACCTGCAATGACACGTCGGACAGGCCGATTTCACACCCCCCCGAAGGACACCGCGATGCCCCAGAATCCCGCTATGCACGCCCGCATCGCGGCCGATGCCCTCGACCGGCTCGTTCGCGAGGTGCAGACCGGCCGTGCCGAGTGGACGCACCCGCACACCGCCCGCCAGGCGGTCGAGGACCTGACCCGGCTCGCCGCCGCCACGGCCACCGCCCTGCACCAGCTCGCCGCCGCGTTCGCCACCCTGGCGCCCGGCACCACGACGCCGGCGGCCATCACCACGCTGCACCAGGCTGGGCAGCACACCACGACCGCAGCCACCCACCTCCGGCAGGCTCGCCGCGCCCTGTGATCAGGGGGCATCATGTCAGTAACGACGACGAGGGGGGCGATGATGCGCGCCGTTGATGACGCCGCCGACGACTGCGACATGATCGAGGGGCCCGCGAGGGACTTCTGCACCGGCGACAGCGGAGGCGATGGCGAGGAGTGCGGCGCCGGCACCGGGGACGACCCGTACCGCACCTGCGTCTGCGAGTACGACGACGAGGACCAGGAGCAGGAGGTGGTCCTCGCATGACCTGGCAGGCGATCGAGCTGGCGGACCACGGCGTGGCTGTCACCCCGTTGCCGGCCGGCGGCCGGGTACCCGAACCTGGCTGGCACCAGCGCGCCACCACCGACCCCGACACGATCCGGAGCTGGCCGGCCGCCGCGAACGTCGGCGTCGTCTGCCGCTCCTCCGGGGAGCACGGCCTGGTCGTGCTCGACCTCGACGGCGAGGCCGGCGAGCGGCAGCTCCGGGGGATGTGCCGGGCGGCGGGCCAGCGGTGGCCGGAGACGCTGACGGTCCGCACCCCCCACGGCTGGCACCTCTACCTGTGGGCCCGGCCGGCGCCACCATCCCCAGCGCCTCCGGCGCCCGCTCGCCCCTCGGGCCCGGCATCGACGTGCGCGGCCCCGGCCGACGCACCGGCGGGTACGTCGTCGGCCCCGGTTCCGTCGTCAGCGCCGGCACCTACGCCATCCACTACGCCCCCCGGATCGCCCCACTGCCCCACTGGCTCACCCAACACCTCACCGGCACGCGGCCGGCCGGGCCGCCGGTCGATCCCGTCACCACCCTGACCGCCGCGATCCACCGCGCCGGCCTCGCCAACCTCCTCTAACCGCACACGACGGGGCCCCGCACCGGCTGGTGCGGAGCCGCCCTGACCAGGGCACGGCAACGCGGGTGCGGGGTGGCCCGCGTCGACCCCGGCCGGGGCGAGGAGCGCTGCCCGGAGTGCCGGGCAGCGGCCGAGGCCCTGAGCGCCGCTCTCGACGTTCCCCACGCAGCTCGCTGAGCCACCGATGAGGTGGCGCCAACGGGTTGACCCCGCATCCTCCCAGTATGCATACTGTGGCCATGCAGACGATGTGGAGCGGCAACCCCTGCGGGCTCACGGTCACCGAAACCTCCCCCGACTCCTACACCACCGGTGAGAACTGGGAGTTCTACGACGACGACCACGTGGCCGAGATCGCCGACTCGATGCGCGCCCACGGTTGGCGCGGCGCCCCCCTCGTCGTCGTGCCCGAGTACGGGCTCAGCTACAACGGAACCCACCGCCTCCGCGCCGCCGCCGAGGCCGAACTGGAAGTACCCACCGTGGCCCTCCGCGACCTGTTCGCCGCCTGCGGCCTGGACCTGGACGCCATCTGCGACGAGCACGACCTGGGCCTGATGTCCGATCGCGCCGACATCGTCGCCCACCTGCCCGAAGACGTGCGCGAGGCATACACCCTCGCCGACATCGAGGACTGACCATGGACATCACCGACATCAGCGTGACCGTCGACCCTGCCGCCGGGGAGAACTGGGCCGACCTCGCCGAGGAGGCGTGGCTCACGGCCGCCCGCGAGGCCGGCTTCGCGCCCGCCGTCACGTCATGGGACGTGCCGAACGTGGCCTACGACGCGGCCCTCGTTGACGTAGACGGCGCCAGCTACGTCATCACCAGCGCCGGCCACGTCGGGACGTTCCGCGCGGTCGAGGTTGACGCGTGACGCTCCCCGCGACGGGCCACGAGCCCGAGCCTCAGGACGTCGCCACCGAGGCCGCCTCCTACCTGGAGGGTGCAGCCGACCCACTGGAGCGGTACCACCGCGCCACCGCCGGCCAAGTCCACCACGAGGCCGTCGCCCGTGCCCTCCAGGTCGAGCGCGACCGCGCCCTGGCCGCACTCAACGCCGACGGCATGTCCTACGAGAGGCTGGCCGCAATCGTTCCTGGCATGACCAGGAGCGGCATCCAGAAGGCCGTAGAGCGCGGTCGGCGCTGATCGGTCCGCCGCCGGCGGCCATCACCACGCTGCACCAGGCTGGGCAGCACACCACGACCGCAGCCACCCACCTCCGGCAGGCTCGCCGCGCCCTGTGATCAGGGGGCATCATGTCAGTAACGACGACGAGGGGGGCGATGATGCGCGCCGTTGATGACGCCGCCGACGACTGCGACATGATCGAGGGACCGGCGCGGGACTTCTGCACCGGCGACAGCGGAGGCGATGGCGAGGAGGGTGGGGCCGGGGTCGGGGACGACCTGACCGGCAGCCTCGACCCGCTCACCAGCCTGGCCCGCGAGGTGGGGCGCGCCGCCGACTGGATGGCCGGCCAGCTCGGGCAGGCGGTCGACGACCGGTCCGCTGTCGACTTCACCAACGCCGGGTTCCTCCAGCAGTACGCGGTCGTCTTCGCGGCTTCTTCGGTGCTGGTGCTGATCCTGTGGCTCCTCGCGGTCACCAAGCGCGCCGTGCGCGGCGTCCCGCTGCTCGCCGCGATGGGAGAGGCCATCGGCCTCCTATGGCTCGCCGTCAGCGTCACTGCGTTCGCCCCGCTGATCCTGTACGTCGTGGTCAGCGCGACCGGCGGCGTCACGGACGCCCTGGTGGTCGGACTCGGAGACTCCGACGACTTGTTCACCCAGCTCGGTGGCGCCCTCGCCGACGGCCAGCTCGGCGGCGGGCCGCTAATGCTGCTCATCACCTCCGCCGCCACCATCCTGCTGTGCGGCGCCCTGTGGTGCCTGCTGGTCCTGCGGGCCCTCGCCCTCTACGTCGGCGCCGTACTCGGCATCGTCGTCTACGCCGGCCTGGTCGACCGGGACCTGTGGGGCCACGTTCGCCGCTGGGCCGGCTTCATGGTCGGCGTGATCCTGGTCGAGCCCGTCATGGTCATCGTCCTCGGGCTCGCCGCCGCGCTCCAGACATCCGACGACCAGAGCCCCGTCGTCGCCGGACTCGCCGTCACGGTGATCGCGTTGGGGGCCACGATCTACATGATCACCAAGTTTCCTGGCCTCGGAGACGCCGTTAGAGCCGGCCGCGCCTCCGCCCGGGCCGTCGGCGCCACCACGCGCGTCATCACCGGCGGCGGCTCGTCCGCCACGGCAGGAGTACGAGGCGGCATCAGCGCCCACGGACAACGCGGCAGCAGCACCTCGTCGTCACCACCCAGCGGCGGCGGGTCGGTCCAGGGCGGCATCAGCGCCCACGGACAACGCGCCCCCAAGCCCAAGCCCAAGGACTGACCCACGAGGAGACCCATGAGCGACCACCTGATCCGACGCTGCGACACCCCCGGGTGCCGCAGCGAGATCGCCGCCCCCGACGACCAGCCCGTCACCCTCGCCACCCTGACGGCCGTCGCCACGGTAGCCGGCTGGCAGACCCTGGAAACCAACACCACCGTCGCCGACCTCTGCCCGAGCTGCGTGGCCGCCGCCGGGCGATAGCCCGGCGGCAAGTGCCTATTCGTCTGCGGGAGTTGGGCCTCCTGCCCTACGATCCTGCTATGGATTCCATTACGGCGTATGCGCGCTATGACGCTGATTGGCACATTTTTGTGCATGAGGGTGACCGGTCGTTGGGGTACTGCGCCGGCCACCCCGAGGAGGAGTTCGACCCGGAGGACGGGACCGCCGCACTCCGGGAGGGCGGCTGGGAGGTGACCGGCCCGTGGGTGGAGGTGCCGGCCGACGCGCCGGACGCGGAGGAGGGGCAGTGGGCTGCCCCGGTGGTGCGCATCGCGCCGGAGACGGAGACGGTCCTGTGACCGGCGACATCGAGGCCGTCATCGCCGCCAGCGGCGGTGTCCAGCATGGCACCACGTTCTGGGGCGGCTCGTGGGCGACCTGCACCTGCCCGAAGACGCCGTGTGGAGGGGTGGCCGGCGGAGCGGAGCGGGACGACTGCCCGGACCACGGGCGCGGCCGCACGCCCACTCAGCTGTGGCACTGGGCCGCGCAGTGCCACAGCGACCTGGAGACCGGGGGCGAGGGTGACTGACAGGGTGACTGACGGGGTGCTGCTCCGCGAGTTGATCGAGGCGGCCGATCAGATCATCCGGGAGACCCGGAGGGGGCGGCTGCCGACGACGGCGACGGAGCGTTTGTACCTGTTGCGCCGCGCCGGTCTCCTCGCGGCGGCCGGCGCCGCCGACGCCGAGGCGGACCTCGCGCTCGCTACGTTCGACGTGCGGCACAACACCCGGCGGGGGACGGCGTGGCCGGATTGGGGTGACCCGGCGTCGTTGGCGGAGTACCGGGTGCGGGAGGTGGAGGCCTTCGCAGCGGGGGTTCCGAGTCCGAACCAAGTGCACTACTGATCCGGCCCGTTCGGTGGGCGGGTCTCTCTATGGTGTCCTCGTGAGGAGGGCCACGCGTGTTCTGCACTCGTTGAGCGGAGTCGAGGCGGGTTTGGCCTCAGGCTGATGACCATGGATGAGAACACCAGCGAAGAGCAGCCGGGCCCGACGCAGCAGGAGATCGAGCAGCGCGCCGACTACGAGTTGATGGGTGCAGTGATTCGGGAGGCGCTGCGTCGGACCGTTGGCGACGACGACAAGTGATCGCCGAGGGGGTGGCCTCGGAGCATAGGAGGCTCCCGGTCGCTTCCCTACGTGGGTCCCCTGGGGCTGTGGGGTATTGTGGTTTAGTCCTGTTGGTGTTGTGTCCTCTGCCGTGGGTGCCTCCGGGGTGGTCCTCGGGTTGTTCTCCGGGCCCGGACCCCCACCTCCTAGCTAGCTACTGACAGTTATCATCGTCTGAGGGCAGGGAGCGCGGAGCGCGACCAGCCCGACCCCGGCCTTTCTCTCAACACCCAGGCCCACAAGGTCAGTTCACCCCCTTGATGCCCGCACAAGCGGGGCCAGGCCGGAGGCCGGCCCCGCCACCCCATCACCGCCCGCGACCGGAGGGAGCGGGCTCGCCCCCGGCCGGGCCCCG
>NZ_RFFJ01000067.1 GCF_003696235.1 Streptomyces triticirhizae | reverse complement strand
CCGCCGACCGTTGCCGGTGCCGCCGGCGGGCGTCGACTGGTCGGCGGCCGGTGCCACCGCCGTGCCGGGGGGCGTGGGCTGCTCCGGCGCGCGCCGCCGGCGGCGGCCCGTCGGGGTGTGCGGAACGGGCTCGACGGCCGCGACCCGCGCCCGTTCCCCGACCGGTCCTCGTTCGGCGGCCTGGCCCTGGCCGTTGGTCCCGTTGTTTCCGTTGGCCTCGTCGGTCGAGGGGCCGGTGCCGCGCGCGGGCTCCGCCGGCACCGGCATCACCGTGGTGTCCCCGCTGGCGTCCCTGGCCCCGCCCGGCGCGAGCACGGGGGCCGTGCCGCCGCCGGCGGCCAGCGGAACCTCCAACACATAGGCGGACGCCCCGCCCTGCCCCGGCACCTCGTGGGTCTGGAGGACCCCACCGTGCTGCCGGACGATGCCGCGCACGATCGGCTCGTGCACCGGGTTCCCGCCGGGGTAGGGGCCACGGACCTCGATCCGCACCACCTCGCCCCGCTGTGCCGCCGCGACCACGATGGTCGAGTCCCCGACCGTCGCCGTCGGAGCCTGACCGGTCGCGTCCACTCCGGCCACATCCGCGATCAGATGGGCCAGGGCCTGCGCCATCCGTTCCGGGTCCACCTCGGCCTCGATCGGGGGAGCGTGCACCGCGAACTGCGCGCGCCCCGGTCCGATCAGCTCCGTCGCGCCCTCGACCCCGGCGGCCACCACCGTGTCCAGCGAGACCCGCTTGAGCGCCAGCTTCTCCCGGCCCTCGTCCAGCCGTTGGTACGCCAGCACGTTGTCCACCAGCGTGGTCATCCGGGCGTAGCCGGCGGCCAGATGGTGCAGCACCTGGTTGGCCTCCGGCCACAGCTGGCCCGCCGGGTCGGCGGCCAGGGCGGAAAGCTCCCCGCGCAGCTGGTCGAGCGGGCCGCGCAGCCCGTCGCGGAGCACCGACAGCAGCTGGGTGTGGCGGGCGGCCAGCGAGTCGTAGGGGCGGCGGTCGAGGAACGTCAGCACGGCGCCGACCAGTTGGTCGCCGTCGCGCACCGGCGCCGTCGTCATGTTCACCGGGACCGGGCGGCCGTCGCTGGTCCACAGCACCTGGCCGCGCACCCGGTGCTTACGACCGGAGATCAGGGTGTCGTGGAGCGGCGTCTCCTCGAAGGTCAACGGCGTGCCGTCCGCCCGCGAGTGGTGCGCCAACGGGTGCAGCAACTGCCCGCCCAACTGACTCGCCCGGTGGCCCAGGATCTGCGCGGCGGCCGGGTTGACCAGCACGATCCGTCCGGCGGTGTCCACGCCCACCACGCCCTCGGAGGCGGCGCGCAGGATCATCTCGGTCTGTCGTTGCTGCCTGACCAGCTCGGCCTCGGTGTCGAGGGTGCCGGTGAGATCGCGTACCACCAGTACCAACAGCTCCTCGCCCGCGTGGTCGTCGGCGAACGCGGCCTCGATGGCCGAAGCGTACGGAGTGCGCTCGGAGTTGAGGCCGGCGCTCGTCACCTCGACCTGCAACTCGGTGCCGTCGGTGCGCCGCGCCACCATCCGGGTGGGCTTCGTCCTGACGCTCGGGTCCTCCTCCGGGCGGCGCATGGAGCCCGGGATTCTGCGTGGGTCGAAGTCGGGCACGATGTCCAGGAGCCCACGCCCGACGAGCGGAGCGCCCGGAACCTCAAGGGTCTCGATCGCGATGGCGTTCGCGTTGACGACGGTGCCGTTGCCGTTCACCAGCAACAGCGCGTCAGGCAGCGCGTCGAGTATGGCGGCGAGGCGAGCAGCGCCCCTCGCTGGCCTGCTGCTCACGACGTCGGTTCCTCCCTTGACCCACGTTTTCCGAGTGCACGTGTCCCGTGCGTGTCGATAGGGGGAGTCTACGGCCCGCCGCGAGCCGCGCGGAGGGGCCGGGGAGAGTCACCCCTCAGGCGGCCCCCGACCCGCCGTTCGACCCGACGCTCGGCAACACCGGGACCAGCCGGTCCCACCTGCTGATCTCGCAGCCGTTGTCCCGGTTGAACTCCGCGTCCACCCGCTCGCCTTGCCACTGGCCGGTGACGCGGGCGGTGGCGGGTCCGCCGTAGAGGAAGGTGCACACGGTGCCCTCCGCGACGGAGGCGAACGGGGCGTCCAACTCGCCCAGCCTGGCGCAGGCTTCGGCGGCCTCGGGGTGGGTGCCGCCGGCGGGGGCGCACGTGAGTTCAAAGGTGCCGTCGGCCTCGCCGGCGCCCGAGACGGTGATCAGCAGGCGGTCGGCCCCGACGGGGGCCCAGGGCGACCCGCCCGAGCGGGCGGCCGCGGGGCCGGCCGTCGCGACGGCGGCGGCGGAGGCGGCGACCAGGGCGGTGGCCAGGGCGAGAGGGGCGAGGGACCTGCGCGACATGGGAACGCTCCTGAGACATCGAGTGCGGTGTGGGCATCCATGGGGCACCGGGCAAGGCGTGCTCCGCACTGCTAACGCTCCCGGGCGCCGCACGTTGCGCAACTCGACGCGGGCGATCGGCCCCCGTAAGGTGGCGACCGATTGGCTGCGGCCGTTCGGGCTGTGGCATCATTTCCTCGCACCCGGCTCTCGGCCGTGGTGCCAGGAGGCTTCGCCTAGTCTGGTCTATGGCGCCGCACTGCTAATGCGGTTTGGGGTAACCCCCCATCCCGGGTTCAAATCCCGGAGCCTCCGCCGCAACGTCTCCCACCAGCCCCGGTCCCCGACCGGGGCTGGTGTCGTTCCGGGCCCGTTCGGCTGTTTCCGCAGGTCAGAGGCCATCCCCCGCGCTCCCCCAGGAACGATTTCGCCCCGAGGCCGCCGATCCTGTAACGTATCCCTCGCCGGAACGGGCTCCCAGAGCCCGCCGAGCGCTCGTAGCTTAACGGATAGAGCATCTGACTACGGATCAGAAGGTTGCAGGTTCGAATCCTGCCGAGCGCGCAGCTCAGAGCCCCCGTCGGGTCACCGACGGGGGCTTTTGCGTTGGCTGCGACTTCGTCGACCGCGCCGGGAGGGCGTGGCCCGGCGGGAGAGGTGAGTTCGGGGCGCGCAGGTGTTCGGGCACGCCCCGGCGTGACTCCGCGCGCTCTGGCGGGGGCGTCGAGATCGACCGAGGATGGGCAGGTCAGCGGGGGAAGGTAACGGAGGGTGAACGGTCATGTCGGTCGGGCCGGATCGGTGGGTGTTGGCCTTCGACGGCTCTCGCGCCCCCTGTGAGGGGGGCGCGTTCGCGGTCGCCGAGGCGGGTGAGGGGCGCGTCGAGGTGCTGCCCCTCGCGCATCCCGACGTGATTGGTTGGCGGGCGCTGACCCCGCGGGGCAGGGCGCGGGTTCGGGCGGCGCCGAGGCTCTTCGCGGTGGACGGGACCGGGGAGGGGGCGGTCAGGGCTTGGGCCGGCCCGGCGATGGCCGCGCGGCTCGGGCGGCGGCTGGGGCCCCGGCGCACCGTGCGGGTGTTGCGCGCCCTCGGCCGCCTGCGGAGGGAGGCGGGAGGACGCCCCGATCCGATCGAGCCCGGCGGAGGGGAACGCGGCCTGAGCCGGGCCGGGTTGCTGCGGCTGGCCGGGGGCCTCGTGGCGGCCGCCGGGATGGTGTTCGCCGGGCGGGCACCGGCGTTCGCGGAGCGCTCCCGCGCGGCGGCCCGCGCCTGGGTCGAGGAACGAGGCGCCGCCGCCCCCACGCGGTTCGCGGAGATCATTCGCTACCCGACGGCCTATCGGCACGCGCTCTACGGGGAGTTGTCCGCCGAGCTGAAGTCCCGCTTCTGGCGGGACCACCTCCAGGACTTCCGGCAGAACAGGCCCGCGCTCTCCGCCGAACAGGCGCGGGTCCATCAGCGGGTGCTGCTGCTCGTCTCCGAGCCGGCGCACTTCGAGGCGGGGCGGCAGCCGCTGGAGCGGGCGCGCGCGGTGCGGGCGGAGGCGATCGCGGCCTTCGGCCCGGCCGAGGCGCGGGAGTTGATGGGCGGCCTGGGCCCCTCGCTGCCGGGCGCCGTGCCGGTGGCCAGGAGGGCGGCGGCCCGGCCCGTCTGCGCGAGCGCCGACGGAAGCGGCGGAGGCGAGGGAGGGGACGGAGGCGAGGCCGGCGGAGGGAGCGGCGCGGGCTGCCGACGCTCCCACGGGGCCTCGGGCGGCGCGGTCGAGGACGGCTGTGCGGACCTGGGGTTCTCCGCGCGCGAGGGGCCCGGTCCTGCGGTTTCCGCGCGGCGGTCGGGTGGTCCTCCGCCCGGCGGGCCGGCGCCTGCGCGGCGTGGCCCGGCGCCTGCGCGGCGGGACCTGGCGGCTCGGCGACGGCGGTGGAGCGGCGGCCGGAGGGCGAAGGCGCGGCGGGGCGACGGGGCGGTGCGGAACGGGGCGAGCGACGGGAGAACGGACGGGCGGCGGGGGCCCGTTGACGGGTGGGGGTCAGCGGTTGCCGCGCACGGCGCGGCGGTTGGCCTCGGCGACGCGGGCGCGCAGCGACTCGCTGGCGCTGATGGGGCGCAGGTCCTCGGCGCTCGCGGTCCACTCGCGGCCGCCGCCCGGGGGCCGCAGATAGACGCGGCCGGAGAGGTGGGCCATGACCCGGCCGACCTGGTCGCTGGTGACGTCGCGGGCCATCGAGCCGATCTCCAGGCCGAGCGACGTGGGCCTTCGACGGTCGGGACTGTGGGGGTTGCTGCTCATGGCCGGGCTCCGGACGCGTGGACGGAATGCCGCCTGATGTCGGCTTGGTCACCTCCTACCATGCCCGAGTCCTCCCCGAGCAAAAGGGTCGGGCCCGGTCTCAGAGCAAAAATTGAGGTTCCTGGCGCCCCCCTGCGCGCCCTCGCGCCGGTCGGTGCCGACCGCACCACCCTTCACGGTGACCGCTGTTCCCTCGCGCGTTCGGGGCGGCACGCGGCGTGCTCCGCGACGAGTTCCAGGGCGAGGTCGAGGGCGCGCTTCTCCGCCGGGGAGAGGGTCGGGTTGGCGCGGCGGAAGTCTCCCGCCCAGGCCAACTCCTGCTCGCTGAACGGCGGTTGGTCCGGCGCGTCGGCCGGCCGGGCCAGCCCGTCCAGCAGGGCGGCCAGCACGGCCCGCGCCAGCGGGATCGGTCCCACCGCCACCTCCGCCAGGATCACCGCCGAGACCGCGCGGTCCCGCCCGGGCGGATGGCCCTCGCGGGCGTTGGACCAGTCGATGACCACGGGGCCGCGCGCCGTGCTGATCACGTTCTCCGGGTGCAGGTCGAGATGGACCAGGCGCCCCGGGAGGGCATGGAGGCGGTCCAGGAGGTGGGCGAGGACGGCGCCGCCCCGTTCGGGAGAGGTCGTGCCGCCCAACAGCGCCTCGGCGAGGGTGGGTCCGTGCAGCCGCTCCATCACCAGGTCGCCTGGGCCGAGCCGTGGTCGACCCGCCGAGTCGAGCCGGGCCCCGCCGTGTCCGGTCCCGCCGGGCTCGGCCCGGGGGTGGACGCGGGGCACGGGATAGCCGAGCGTGCCGAGCCGGAGCAGCAGCGACTCCTCGGCCGTCGCGCTCTGCCCGTCCCGGTAACGGCGCAGTACCCGGTCGCCGGGCAGCGCGTACACGTCGGCCGTGCGGCCCGAGGCCAGGGGCGGGCCCGGCGGCGCGTCGCCGGGGGGCTCAAGGGCGGGCGTTCCGCTCTGCTGTTCCATGCCCGCCAACGATAAGTCCGGCCGGTGGCCCGGCCGTTATGCGCCGGTCCTGCCCGCCGCGCCGGTGGCTGCGGACTCCTTGGCGGCCTTCTTGGCCTGCTGCTTGAACTCCCTGACCCTGGCCAGGGACTCGGGCCCGGTGATGTCGGCGACGGAGCGGTAGGAGCCCTCCTCGCCATAGGGACCGGCGGCCTCGCGCCAGCCCTGGGGGGTCACGCCGAACTGCTTGCCCAGGAGTGCGAGAAAGATCTGTGCCTTCTGCTTACCGAACCCGGGCAGGGCGTGCAGCCTCCGGAACAGTTCGGCGCCGGTGCCGACATCGCGCCAGAGCGCCTCGGCGTCGCCGTCGTGCTGCGCCACCAGGTAGCGACACAGCTCCTGCACGCGCTTGGCCATCGCGGCGGGATAGCGGTGCACGGCGGGCTTGGTGGAGAGCAGGGCCGCGAACTCCTCCGGGTCCATGGCCGCGATCCTCCGGGCGTCGAGGTCGTCCTCGCCCAGCCGGTTCGCGATGGTGTAGGGGCCGGTGAACGCCCATTCCATGGGCACCTGTTGGTCCAACAACATCCCCACCAGGGCGGCGAGCGGGCTTCGGCCGAGCAGGGCGTCCGCCTCGGGGCGCTGGGCGAGACGCACATCAACGGTCATATCGCCCATCATGGCGCACCGGGTCCCGTGGGGGCGGGCAACGATCACCGCGCGCCCGCGCCGGGCGCCCGAAGGCCCCATGGTCCGGCGGTTCGTTTCCGCGTACCGTGAGGGAGCGAACGCGCTCGGTGTCCGCCCCGGGCCGCCGCGCGCACCCTCCACCCGGCGCGGCCACCCCACCCACGCGCCGCCCCAGCCCACGCGCCGCCCCCAACCCCCCCCGTGCCACCCTCACCCACGCACCCCCGCGAGGAAGGAACCCCACACGTGCGCGTGACCGCCGCGCTCTCCCACGGGCCGCAGAGCCCGTTCACCCTGGAGACCGTCGAGCTGGACGACCCACGCCCCGACGAGATCCTGGTGCGCATCGTGGCGAGCGGCGTCTGCCACACCGACCTGGCGGTCAAGTCCCAGGCGCCGGAGGGTTCGCCGCCCCTGGTGCTGGGCCACGGGGGCGCCGGCGTGGTCGAGGACGTGGGTCGTGAGGTGCGCGGAGTCGCCCCCGGCGACCGGGTGTTGCTCAGCTACCGCCACTGCGGCGGCTGCCTCAGCTGCCGTCGTGGCGAACCCGCCTACTGCGGCAGCCTGTTGGCGCTGAACAACGCCGGCCGCCGCCCCGACGGCTCGCCGACCCTGACCAGGGGCGGGGAGCCGCTGTTCGGCTCGTTCTTCGGCCAGTCGAGCTTCGCCAGCCATGTCCTGGCCACCGTCGACAACGTCGTGGTGGTGGACCGGGAGACGGACCTGCCGACGTTCGCTCCGCTCGGCTGCGGGGTGCAGACCGGGGCGGGCGCCGTGCTCAACGTGTTGCGGCCCGGCGCCGGCGACACGCTCGCCCTCTACGGGGCGGGCAGCGTCGGGCTCTCCGCGCTCCTGGCGGCGCGCGCCATCGGCGTGGGGCGCGTGTTGGTGGTGGATGTGCTGCCCGAACGGCGCGCGCAGGCGCACGCGCTGGGCGCGGAGTCCGTGCTCGACCCGGGGGAGTTGGGCGACGGCGTGGGCCTCGCCGACGCGGTGCGCGACCTCACCGCCGGCGGCGCCAGCCATGCGCTGGACACCACGGGCTCGCCCGGGGTGATCGCCGAGGCGCTCCGCGCGCTGGCAGCGCGCGGCACCCTGGCCGTGGTGGGCCTCGGCCCGGCCGAACTCACCCTAAACGTGCGGGATCTGATGTACGGCGGGAAGTCGTTGCGCGGCTGTATCGAGGGCGACGCGACGCCCCGCCGGTTCCTGCCCGAGCTGCTCGCGCTCCACGACGCGGGGCGGTTTCCGGTGGAGGATCTGGTGAGCCGGTACACCTTCGACGCCATCAACGAGGCGATCGCCGACCAGCGCGCGGGGCGCGTGGTCAAGCCGGTGCTGGTCTGGTAGCCGCCGGCCGGCGCGCGGTGCCCGCCACCCGGGTGCGGGCCGGGAGCACGCCGGCCGGCCCGCGCCGGCGCGCACCGCCCCCTCCAGGTCAGTCGATCAGCGCCGGGGCCAGGGCGCGGAAGGTGGCGAGGGGCACCTCCTGGCCCACGCGCTCGGTGACCACCTGGAGCGTCAGATGGTCGGCCCCGGCCGCCAGGAAGGCGTCCGTGCGCCGGCGGATCGCGTCCACGTCGCCGAGCGCGAAGACCTCCGACAGCAGCCGGTCGCTGCCGCCGCCCGCGAAGTCCTCCTCGGTGAAGCCCAGGCGCTCCAGGTTCCGCGTGTAGTTGGGCAGTTGGAGGTAGCCCCCGAGGTAGGCGCGCGCCGTCTCGCGCGCCCGCGCGAGATCGGTGTCGACCACCAGCTTCAGCTCCGGTGCCAGCAGCGCGTCCGGGCCCAGGGTGGCGCGCGCCCGCGCGGTGTGCTCCACCGTCACAAGATAGGGGTGCGCGCCGGCGGCCCGGTCCCGGGACAGCTCCAGCATCCGGGGGCCGAGGGCGGCGAGCACCCGGCGGTCGGCCGGCACCGGTCGCGGCGCCTCGTCCAGGGCGTTGAGGTAGTCCACCATTGTGGAGTACGGCCGCCGGTACCGCTCGCCGGCGAGCGCGGCGTGGCTCACGCCGAGGCCGAGGACGAAGCGGTTGTCGTGGCGTTCGTTCAGCTCGGCGAAGTCCTGGGCGGCGATCGCCGCGTCCTCGTCCCAGATGCTGGTGATCCCGGTCGCGATCCGGAGGGAGGAGGTCGCGGCGAGCAGCGGCTCCGCCTGCCGCACGCGCGGGCTGCCGCCGAGCCAGAGGGCCCCGTAGCCGAGCTGCTCCAACTCCCGTGCGCCGTCGAGGAGTTCCGGGGTGAGCGCGCCGTCGTCGCCGGTGAGCGCCATCTGCCAGACCCCGATGGGGCCCAGTTCCGTTGCGAGTGTGTGTGCCATGCGAGCGGAACGGTTGGGTGGCCGGCGGTATTCCGGTCGGCGTAGGCCGTTCGGTGATCGTTCGATGACCGGTCGGTGACCATTCGGTGGTCCTTCGATCATCGAAGGACCACCGCTCGGCCGAACGGGCCCCGGGCCGCCCGGGGGCGTGCCGGGGCCGGTCGCGCGCCCGGAGCGGGGGGAGCCGCCCGGGCGCGCGCGGGGAGGGTTCAGCGCCCCGTGGTCCGGTGGTTCACTCGCTGGTGGTGACGCTGACGTAGTCGACCAGCATCTGCTGCGGGAAGGTGGTCGAGTCGTCCGGCGGGCCCGGCCAGTGGCCGCCGACCGCGACGTTGAGGATCATGAAGAACGGCTTGTTGAACACCCAGGCGTTGCCGTTCACGTCCTCCGGGGTCAGCTCCTGGAAGACCTCGCCGTCCACCGACCACACGATGGAGTCGGGCGCCCAGTCGATGGCGAAGGTGTGGAAGTCGTCGGCGAAGATCTCGCCGCCCGGCAGCGAGTAGCTGGCGCCGATGCCGCCGCCGCCCGAGTAGCCGGGGCCGTGCACGGTGCCATGGACGGTGCCCGGCTCGTGGCCGACCATTTCCATGATGTCGATCTCGCCGCTGTCCGGCCACGGGACGCCGGGGAAGTCGGAGCCCAGCATCCAGAACGCCGGCCAGATGCCCTGCCCCTGCGGGAGCTTGATGCTCGCCTCGACCCGCCCGTACTCGGCGGAGAAGGTGTTCGCCGTGTTGAGCCGCCCCGAGGTGTACTCGCAGGTGCCGTAGTAACACTGGTGGTTCTCGGCGCCCTCCTCGGTCGCGGTGATCACCAGGTGGCCCTCGCCGTCCAGTTGAACGTTGTCGGTGCCCTCGGTGTAGTACTGCAACTCGGCGTTGTTCGCGTTGTCGCCCGGGTCCAGCTGCCACTTGGAGCTGTCCACCGGCGAGCCGGCCGCGCCGTCGAACTCGTCGATGAAGACCACCTCGGTGGGCTCGACGTCCGCCGGCTCCGGTTCGGCCTGGGCGTTGACGGCGAGCAGGGAGGTCAGGCCGAGGGCGAGGACCGTTCCGCCGGCGAGCCAGCGGCGGGTGGGGGAGCGCCTGGCTCCTGGCATGAACATCACATCCAATGGTTGATCCGTGGGGGGCCTTCATTGCACAGGCGCACCAGATGCCCCGCAAGGGATCACGTACGGTTCCGGAACCGATCACGTCCGGTTCCGGGACGGGCCGAAAAACGCCCCCCACAATGGTGAACAACGGCCATGGATGGGCATTTCCGTTCGCTTCACCCAACAGGACCGTAACGGACGGGAGTTGGGCCGCTCGTCGGGCGTGGCCCGCGCGGCAAGGAAAAGGCCGGCGGATCGGCTGTGCCGACGCCGGGGGCGTTCGCTAGGGTCGGCAGGCATGGCGCACAATCCCCAAGCACCGCAAGGGCCCCAGGGGCCGCAGGATGTCGACCCGGCCGGCAGCACGCAGATGTTCCAGGCGTTTGTGAACGACGGCCCCTCGGCCGGCGCCGCCGGGGCATCGCCTCCGGCCGCCTCGTCCGGCCCCCGGGTCGGGCTCATCGTGGGCGTGGCGGTGGGCGTGATCGCGCTCGCCGTGGTCGCCTGGCTGCTGTTGGGCTGAGGGCTCGGCGCGGCCGGCCCCCCGGGCGACCGTGGCCAACGGCCGCCGTCTCGTGGGTGGTTCACGTGCCGACGCTGGCGTCGGCGCGGTGGTGCGGCGCGGTCGTCGCCCTCCCGCGCGCCGCCGTCGGCGACGCCCCGCGCGGACCCCTGCGTGGGTTGGTCCGTCGCGGTCGGGCGAACGATCGCGGGCCGGGCAGCGGGCGTTGGCTCCGCTGTCCTCGCCGGACCGGCGGCGCTCCGCCGGTCCGGACCCCTCACTCCTCTGCGGTCAACCCCTCACGCAACTGCTGGAGCGTGCGCGTGAGCAGCCGGGAGACGTGCATCTGGGAGATGCCGACCTCCTCACCGATTTGCGACTGCGTCATGTTCCCGAAGAAGCGGAGCATGATGATCCGCCGCTCCCTGGCCGGCAGTCGGGCCAGCAGCGGCTTGAGCGACTCCCGGTACTCGACGCCCTCCAGCGCCGTGTCCTCGTACCCGAGACGGTCGGCCAACGAGCCCTCGCCGCCGTCCTCCTCCGGGGAGGGGGAGTCCAACGAGCTGGCGGTGTAGGCGTTTCCGACGGCCAGCCCGTCGACCACCTCCTCCTCCGTGACCCCGAGCGCGGTGGCCAACTCGGCGACCGTGGGCGAGCGGTCGAGCCGCTGGGACAGCTCGTCGCTGGCCTTGGTCAGCGCCAGCCGCAGCTCCTGGAGCCGTCGGGGCACACGCACCGACCAGGAGGTGTCGCGGAAGAAGCGCTTGATCTCGCCGACCACCGTCGGCATCGCGAACGTCGGGAACTCGACGCCGCGTTCACAGTCGAAGCGGTCGATCGCCTTGATCAGCCCGATCGTGCCGACCTGGACGATGTCCTCCATCGGCTCGTTCCTGCTGCGGAACCTGGCCGCCGCGTAGCGAACCAGGGGCAGGTTCAACTCGATCAGGGTGTCCCGCACATAGCCGCGCTCCGGGCTGTCCGCGTCCAGCGCTGCCAGCCGCTGGAAGAGGGAACGGGAGAGCGTGCGGGTGTCGAGGTTGTCGGTCTCGGCGGGAGCCGCGTGCGGCACCGAGGGTTCGTGCGGCGCGGGAACATGCGGCGTGCCGGTCGTGGTGGAGCACCTTGGAGCTGCCCAGTTCTACGGACATGCCACCCCCTTGAGGTCGGCGGGACGGGTCGCGGCGGACACCTCAGGCAGGACTCCACGAGAGGCACCCTCTCGTGAATACCGGAGCTGCCGCCTTGCCAAACGCGGTCTCGACAGAATGTCACATGTCATCAACGCGATGTAGCTTCATGTCGATAAAACGGCACAGCTGGCGTGCGAGTTCCCGGAGTTGGGTCCTTCCGAAGGCTTAGGTCTCGATCGGATTTGCGGAACGCAGCTTGCTGAAGGCGCGGGCCAGCAACCGTGAGATGTGCATCTGCGAAACCCCGAGTTCCGCGCTGATCTGAGACTGCGTCAGGTTGCGGTAGTAGCGCAGGAGCAGGATGCGCTGCTCCCGCTCCGGGAGTTGCACCAGCAGGTGCCGGACGAGGGCGCGGTGTTCGACGCCGGCCAGCCCCGGGTCCTCGTAGCCGAGCCGGTCGATCGGCCCGGGGGCGCCCTCCTCGCGGTCCCGGGTGGCCTCCAGCGAGGAGACCCGGTAGGCCCGCCCCGCGTCCATGCTGGCCAGCACGTCCTCCTCGGGCAGCCGCAGCCGTTCCGCCAACTCGGCGGTGGTGGGCGAGCGGCCGAGGGACACCGTCAGCTCCTCGGCGGCCGAGCAGACCCGCGCCCACAGCTCGTGCAGCCGGCGCGGCACATGGACGGTGCGCACGCTGTCCCGGAAGTAGCGGCGGATCTCGCCCACGATGGTCGGCAGGGCGAACGTGGCGAACTGCACCCCGCGCGCCGGGTCGAAGCGGTCGATGGCGTGGATCAGCCCGATGGTGCCGACCTGGACGATGTCCTCCATCGGCTCGTTCCTGCTGTGGAAGCGGAGCGCGGCGTAGCGGACCAGTGGCAGGTTGGCCTCGATCAGGGCCTCCCTGACGCGGGTGTGTTCGGCGGTGCCGGCCTGGAGGCGGGCCATCCGCTCACAGAGCGACTGGGTGAGCGCACGGGCCCCGGCGCCTCTGGACTGCGTCACCGCCACCTGCCGACCACCCCTTCACGGTGCACTCGCCGCAAAAGCAGTCATAGCATCACAAGACATGCGCACCGTGCGCAAGCACCCGTTCACGACGTGTTGATCGGGCCATGTCGGGCCGCGACGGTCAACACCGTTGTGGCGCGGGCGAGTCGGGGCCGGCGCTGGGCTCAGTCGAGCGGTGTCAGCAGGCCGTCGGTGGCGTCGGCGAGGGCGGTGAAGACCAGTTGGGCGAACTCGCCGGAGCGGTCGGGCTCGTTGAGGACGGCGTAGAGCACGCCCACGGCCAGCAGATACAGGCCGATGCGCTTCGCCAGTGCCAGGGACATGCCCACCTCCCGGGCCGCAGTGTAGCCACCCGGACGGGCGGCGGCGCCGCTCGGGTGGTCGGCGGCCGTTCGGTCCCCCGGCGCCGGTCCATCCGGGCGCGGAGACGCCCCGCGAACGCGCCCGCCCCGGGCCGGCCGTGGTGCGGCCGACCCGGGGCGGGTCAGTGTGCGGAACCGTGGGACCCGAGCGGAACCGTTCGGGCGGCGACGGTCAGACGACGGTCAGACGACGATCAGGCGACGTCGAACCGGTCCAGGTCCATCACCTTGTGCCACGCGGCGACAAAGTCGGTCACGAACTTCTCCTTCGCGTCATCGCTCGCGTAGACCTCGGCGAGCGCCCGCAGCTCGGAGTTCGAGCCGAAGACCAGGTCGGCCCTGCTGCCGGTCCACCGCACCTCGCCGGTGGCCGCGTCCCGCGCCTCGAAGGTGGTCGCGTCCTCGGCGGTCGGCTTCCACTCGGTGCCCAGGTCGAGCAGGTTGACGAAGAAGTCGTTGGTCAACGTGCCCGGCCGGTCGGTCAGCACGCCCAGCGAGGAGCCGCCCTGGTTGGCGCCCAGCACCCGCAGGCCGCCGACGAGGACCGTCATCTCGGGGGCGCTCAGGTTCAGCAGGTTGGCCCGGTCGACCAGCAGGTACTCGGCCGGCAGCCGGACGTCCTTGCCCAGGTAGTTGCGGAACCCGTCCGCCTTCGGCTCCAGCGCGGCGAACGACTCGACGTCGGTCTGCTCCTGCGAGGCGTCCACCCGGCCCGGGGTGAACGGCACCTCGACCTCGAAGCCCGCCTCCCGCGCGGCCTTCTCGACGCCCACGCCACCGGCGAGCACGATCAGGTCGGCCAGCGAGACGCCGCGCCCCTCGCCCCGCTCCGCGTTGAACGACTCCTGGATGCCCTCCAGGGCGCGCAGCACGTTCGCCAGCCGCTCCGGGTCGTTGACCTCCCAGCCGCGCTGCGGCTCCAGGCGGACGCGCGCGCCGTTGGCGCCGCCGCGCTTGTCGCTGCCCCGGAACGAGGCGGCCGAGGCCCACGCGGTCGACACCAGCTCGGAGACCGACAGGCCGGAGGCCAGCACGCGCTCCTTGAGCGCGGCGACGTCCTCGGCGCCCAGCGGCGCGAAGGTCGCCTCGGGCAGCGGGTCCTGCCAGATCAGGGTCTCGCTGGGCACCTCGGGGCCGAGGTAGCGGGCGACCGGGCCCATGTCGCGGTGGGTCAGCTTGAACCAGGCGCGGGCGAAGGCGTCGGCGAACTCCTGCGGGTTCTCCAGGAAGCGCCGCGAGATCCGCTCGTAGACCGGGTCGAACCGGAGCGACAGGTCGGTCGTCAGCATCGTCGGCTGGTGGCTCTTCGACGGGTCGTGGGCGTCCGGAACGGTGCCGGCGCCGGCGCCGTCCTTCGGCCGCCACTGGTTGGCGCCGGCCGGGCTCTTGAACAGCTCCCACTCGTACGCGAACAGGGTCTCGAAGAAGCTGTTGTCCCACCGGGTCGGCGTGGGCGTCCAGGTGACCTCAAGGCCGCTGGTGATGGCGTCCGCGCCCTTGCCGGTGCCGTAGGTGTTGCGCCAGCCCAGGCCCTGCTCCTCCAGCGGCGCGGCCTCGGGGTCGTCGCCCACGTGGTCGGCCGGGCCGGCGCCGTGGGTCTTGCCGAAGGTGTGGCCGCCGGCGATCAGCGCCACGGTCTCCTCGTCGTTCATCGCCATGCGGCGGAACGTCTCGCGGATGTCGCGGGCGGCGGCGACCGGGTCGGGGTTGCCGTTGGGGCCCTCGGGGTTGACGTAGATCAGGCCCATCTGGACGGCGCCCAGCGGCTCCTCCAGCTCGCGGTCGCCGGTGTAGCGCTCGTCGCCGAGCCAGGTGGTCTCGGGGCCCCAGTAGACGTCCTCCTCGGCCTCCCAGACGTCCTCGCGGCCGCCGGCGAAGCCGAAGGTCGTGAAGCCCATGGACTCCAGGGCGACGTTGCCGGCCAGGATCAGCAGGTCGGCCCAGGAGAGGTTCTGGCCGTACTTCTTCTTCACCGGCCACAGCAGGCGGCGGGCCTTGTCCAGGTTGGCGTTGTCCGGCCAGCTGTTGAGGGGAGCGAAGCGCTGCTGACCGGCGCCCGCGCCGCCCCGGCCGTCGCTGATCCGGTAGGTGCCGGCGCTGTGCCAGGCCATCCGGATGATCAGCGGGCCGTAGTGGCCGAAGTCCGCAGGCCACCAGTCCTGCGAGGTGGTCAGCACCTCGGCGATGTCCCGCTTCACCGCCGGCAGGTCGAGGTTCCCGAACGCCTCGGCGTAGTCGAAGTCCTCGCCCAGCGGGTTCGCCACGGCGGGGTTCTTGGCGAGGATCTTCAGGTTCAGCCGGTTCGGCCACCACTGGCGGTTCCCGCCGCCCTGCGTCGGGTGCGGGGCCCGCCCGTGCGCGACCGGGCAACCCCCGCCCGAGCCCTCGGTCTTGGCGTCTACGACGACGGCGTCATGGTTCTCAGACATGGAAAAAGTCCTTCCGGCCCTGGGCGGATCGCGGTGGTCGGCAACTGCGGGCGGTGGAGCGACCGGGGGCGTCGGCCCTGTCCGTTCGCGGAGGGCGGGCGCGAGTGGCGCGCGCACCCGGGGGAGGAGAACGTTTTCTGCCGCCGTCTCAGCCGCACGGGGCCTTCCTGTCCCTTGGCTACCACCGGACCCGATCCTACGATGGACTCAGTACAAGTCAAGAAGTGCACCAAGGCCGTACCTCTTCCCAACCCAGACTTCCCCTGGTTAACTTCGCGTATCCCGCCAGACGTGAATAGGTGAAACCCCATGAGCGACCTGCTGGAACGACTGCGAGGGCGCGGCTGGCGGCTGACGTCCCAGCGACGCGTCGTCGCCGAGGTCCTCGACGGTGATCATGTGCACCTCACCGCCGACGAGGTGCACGCGCGCGCGGCGGCGCGGCTGCCGGAGATCTCCCGCGCCACCGTCTACAACACCCTGGGCGAGCTGGTCTCCCTGGGCGAGGTCACCGAGGTCTCCACCGACGGGCGCGCCAAGCGGTACGACCCCAACGGGCACCACCCCCACCACCACCTGGTCTGCTCCGGCTGCGGCACCATCCGCGACGTCCGCCCCAGCGGCAACCCGCTGGCCGACCTCCCCGACGACGAGCGCTTCGGCTTCACCGTCTCCGAGGTCGAGGTCACCTACCGGGGGCTGTGCCCCAACTGCGCGCCCTGACCACGGCGGCCGCCCAGGTCAGGGGCGCGGCACCAGCCCCAGCCGAGACGGAAACTGAGACGCCAACGCCGTCGGCCCGGCCCCCAGTTGGGGGCCGGGCCGACGGACGTCCTGCTCAGCGCGGTAGCGGAGGGATTTGAACCCTCGGTGGAGTTGCCCCCACACTCGCTTTCGAGGCGAGCTCCTTAGGCCGCTCGGACACGCTACCGAGGCAGAGCCTATCCCACGGGGGGCGGTGAGTTGAAACCGGTAGCGGGGCCGGCCGGGGAGCGGTCGGGGGTGGGGCGCCCACGGGGGGCGCGGAAGAAGTCGGTGAGGAGGGCCGCGCAGTCGTCGGCGAGGACGCCGGGGACGACCTCGGGGCGGTGGTTGAGGCGGCGGTCGCGGATGACGTCCCAGAGGGAGCCGGCCGCGCCGGTCTTGGGGTCGGCGGCGCCGTAGACCACCCGGCCCACCCGGGCCAGCACGGCGGCGCCGGCGCACATGGTGCACGGCTCCAGGGTGATCACCAGGGTGCAGTCGATCAGTCGCCAGTCGCCCAGGCGCCTGGCCGCACGGCGCAGCGCGAGGATCTCGGCGTGCGCCGTGGGGTCGGTGTCGGCCTCCCGTTCGTTGTGGTGCTCGGCGAGCGGCCGGCCCTCCGGGCCGCCGGGGCCGAGAAGCACGGCGCCCACGGGGACGTCGCCGGCGTCGCCGGCGAGCCTGGCCTGTGCCAGCGCCCGACGCATCGCCGGGCGCCAGGGGTCGCGGAGCGGGTCGGTCACCTGCCGGCCGTCACCTGACCGCTTCCAGAACGTCCGCGCAGCCCAGCGCGTCCGCGATCTCGCCCAGGGCGTCGTCGGGGCTGAGGGTCAGCACGGTGGCGGTGTCGATGCCCAGGTCGCTCAGCAGGTCGGCGTCGCCGACCGGGCCGCGCGGCACGGACTCGGCGCCGTCCTCCGCCGGGTCCTCGTCCTCGTCGAGCTGCTCGGCCTCTCCGGTGCCGTCCTCGGTCCCGTCGAGGTCCACCATCCGCTCCAGGGCGTCGGGGGACGTCGGCGCGCGGCCGAGGAGTTCGTCGGTGAGCAGGATCTCGCCGTAGGCGCTGCGCAGCGCCCGGGCCGCGTCGGAGACGAAGACGCGCGGGTCGTCCTCGCCGTCTACCCGGACCACTCCGAACCAGGCGCCCTCCTGTTCGATGCAGACGAGCACCGTCTCGTCGTCCGGCCCGGCCGCGCGGGCCAGTTCGGCCAACTCGTCCAGACTCTCCACGTCGTCAAGCTCTGTATCACTCGCTTCCCAACCATGATCGGTCCGCGCGAGCAGTGCGGTGAAGTACACCGTGACTCTCCCCACTCGGTTCGGCAGTGCCCTTAAGCATCGTGGCAGATAAGGGGTGCGCTGTCGGGTAACTCGGCAGTTCGCCAACGGTATGTCCGCGTGTGTTGTTCCTGGTTCTTCCCTGGTTCTCGATCGCGGCGCTGCCGGTCACCACTCTCCACGGCGCCGCCTCGCCGTGTCCACCGGGGGGGCACATCCGGGGAAGACGGCGTCGGCGGCCGGAGTGTCGGAGGCGTTCGCTACTGTCGAACACATGCGGACCCATGTCGTTGACCACCCGCTGGTGGCGCACAAGCTGACCACGCTGCGCGACGAGCGCACGGACTCCCCCACGTTCCGGCGGCTGGCCGACGAGTTGGTCACCTTGCTGGCCTACGAGGCCACCCGCGATGTCCGCACCGAGCAGGTGGACATCCGCACCCCCGTCACCGCGACCACCGGGGTGCGGCTGTCGCATCCCCGGCCGCTGGTGGTGCCCATCATCCGCGCCGGGCTCGGGATGTTGGACGGGATGGTGCGGCTGCTGCCGACGGCCGAGGTCGGGTTCCTCGGGATGATCAGGGACGAGGAGACGCTCCAGGCGTCGACGTATGCCAACCGGATGCCGGACGACCTGTCGGGCCGCCAGGTCTATGTGCTGGACCCGATGTTGGCGACCGGCGGGACGCTGGTGGTGGCGATCGACGAGCTGATGCGCAGGGGCGCCGACGATGTGACGGTGATCTGCCTGCTGGCCGCGCCCGAGGGCGTCGAGCGGCTGGAGGGCGAGCTGTCCGGCGCTCCGGTCACGGTGGTGACGGGCGCGCTCGACGAGGGGCTCAACGAGCAGGGCTTCATCGTGCCCGGGCTCGGGGACGCGGGGGACCGGATGTACGGGCTGGCCTGAGCGCGGCGCGGGCCCCGGGGCTCGGCGTCAGCAGTTCGCGGGTTCGGCGCTGGTCGCGGTGAGTTCGGCGAGCAGGGCCTCGGCCTCGTCGGCGCTGGTCAGCTCGGTGAACCCGTCGCCCAGCACCAGGTCGACCGAGGTCGCGGGGTCGGCGGCCGGCGGCGCTTCCGGGTCCTCGGCGTCCTCGGGGTCGGCCGGCGGCGTGATCGGCTCGGCCTCGCCGGTCTCGGCGCCGGCGAGCTGGGTGGTGAGCAGGTCGACGGCGCCGGACTCGTTGGCCGCCTCGGTGCCGAGCAGCAGGCCCGGGGCCTCGACGGTGCCGTCCAGGTCCTCGGGCGCGTTGGTCACCTCGCCGATGGTGAAGCCGCGTTCGGCGAGCGCGTCGGCGGTGTCCTGGGCGAGTCCGGTGCGGGTGGTGGCGTTGTAGATGTTGACGGTGACGGCGGCGGGCTCCGGCAGCTCGACGCCGGCGGCGGCCTCCGAGGCCGGTTCGCAGGCGTCGTCCTGGCCGGTCGCCGGCTTCGCCTGCGGGGCGGCGGAGGCGGACCCGTCCGAGGTGAACACGTCGACGAGCTGCAGGGTGCCGAAGCCGAGCAGGCCGAGCGCGGCCACCGAGCCCAGCACGGCGAGCACCCGCCGGCGGTGGCGCGGGCGGCGCATCCGTGGGTAACGGTCGCCCGTGACACGGAACTTCTTGCCGCCCATGCCGGGGGGCGTCAACATGCTCATGGCGGCAGCGTAGTCAGACTTATGGCCTCGGCCCAATAAATGATCAGCTGAAATGCTGAAGCGGCCCGAACGGGGCAACGCCCCGGGGCCGGCCGCGCGCGTGCCCGGGCGACGTCCCGGGCCGTCGGGTCAGTCGTCCAGCTCCAGGACCCGGGCGTGCAGCACCTGCCGCTGCTGGAGCGCGGCGCGGACGGCGCGGTGCAGCCCGTCCTCCAGATACAGGTCGCCCTGCCACTTCACCACGTGGGCGAAGAGGTCCCCGTAGAACGTGGAGTCCTCGGCGAGGAGTGTCTCCAGGTCCAGCTGCTGCTTGGTGGTCACCAGCTGGTCCAGGCGAACCGGACGCGGCGCCACGTCGGACCACTCCCGGGTGTGGTCCCGGCCGTGGTCCGGATAGGGTCGTCCGTTTCCGATGCGCTTGAAGATCACACGGAGAGCCTACCGGGCGCGGCGCTCCGGCCGCAGCCTCCCGGCGTGGTAAGGCCGCCGGGCGCTCGGGGTGCTTGGCGTCAGGGCTGGTCGGGGGCCTCGGCGCGGTCGGGAAGGTGCCAGGCGTACCGGCCGACGGCGCGGGCGAGGGCGCGGGTGTGGGCGGCGAGGCCGGCGCGGTCGATGTTGCTGACGGTGTCGCAGGCCCGGTGGTAGCACGGGTCGTGCGGCTCGCCCGCGGTGCCGCCCCACAGCGCGGCCTCCTCCTCGGTCATCCGCCCCTCGGCGCCGGCGAAGGTGCCGCCGACCGGGATGCCGGCGTCGAGGAACGGCGCGTAGTCGCTGCGGCCGTCGAACGGGATGGGCCGCGCGGTGCCGGCGCCCTCGTCGAGGAGGCGGGACAGGTCCTCGGTGACGGCGGCCGAGCGGGCGTCGAGGTCGGCGCCTTCGTAGACGAACAGGCCGGGGTTGGGCGAGCCGATCATGTCGAAGTTGAGGTAGAGGCCGATCGCCTCGCGCTCGGCGGGGGAGAGGTGGTCGACATGGTGGCGGGCGCCGCGCAGGCCCAACTCCTCGGCCGACCAGAGGGCGAAGCGGACCCGGTGCGGCGGGTCTTCCGCCCCGCCGGCCTCGTCGAGGGCGAGGGCGGCCGCCAACACCCCGGCCGCGCCCGAGGCGTTGTCGTTGATGCCGGGCCCGTCGGGCACGGAGTCCAGGTGGGCGCCGACCACCACGGTGGTGGCCGGGTCGCCGCCCGGGGTCTCGGCGATGACGTTGGCGGTCTCGCGCTCCTCGACCAGCTCCCGCAGGTCGAGCCGGACGGTCGGGCTCGTGCCCTCGGCGAGCGCGGCGGCCAGGGCGAGGCCGTCCTCGCGGGCGATGCCGCCGGTGGGCAGGGCCGCCGGGTCGGGGTCGCCGAGGGTGCCGGTGAGTTCGCCCGGTTCGGAGTTGTAGACCAGGACGGCGGCGGCGCCGGCGGCCGCCGCGTTGGCCTGCTTGGCGGCGAAGGTGCAGTCGCCGCGTTCCAACAGGGCGACCCTGCCGGCCAGTTCGTGGCCGGCGAAGTCCTCGGCGGCGCAGCCGGCGCCGCCGGAGCCGTGCGCGGTGATCGCGACGAGCGGGGCGGTCAGCCCGCCGGCCTCGGTGTTGCCCGTGTAGGACATGGCGTGCACCGGGATCTCCCGCTCGGCGCCGCCGTCCTCGGCGGGCAGCAGCGCCAGCGACTCGGCGAGCGCCTCGCGGTAGGGGAAGGTGAAGCGTTCGAACGTCACGGTGAGGCCCGCGCCGGCCAGGACCCGCGCGGCGTAGCGGGCGGAACGGTCGTGGCCCGGGGTGCCGGCGGCGCGGTGGCCGCCGGAGGCGTCGGCGATGGCCTGGAAGGCGTCGAGGTGGCGCAGCGCGTCGTCGGCGGTGAGGTCGGCGGCCATCCGGTCGGCGAGTCGGGCGCCGCGCTCGGCGGCGGTCGGGGCGGGGGCCAGTGGGGCGGGAGCCAGCACCAGGGCGAGGGTGGTCGCGGTCGCGGCGAAAGCGATCATGTAAGGGGACGTTATGTGACAGATGTGGTCGGAACTGTTAAGGCTCACGCGGGGTGACGGGAAGTTCTCCGGTCCGGACGGCGCTGCCGGAGAGACCTCGGCGGCGGTCTCGACAGCCGGTCTCTCGTTGACGGCTGATCGTCCGTCGACGGAGGGTTTCGGTCATGCGTGGGGTGCTGACCGGCTTTGTGATCATCGCGTCCATCATCGTCGTCGGCTATCTCCTCGGGCGGCGCGGCTCCCTGGGCGGGAGCGGGCGGGAGGTGCTCACCCGGGTCGCGTTCCAGGTCGCCACCCCGGCGCTGCTCTTCGTCACCGTCTCCGAGGCGGACCTCTCCACCCTCTTCTCCCCCAGGCTGCTGGCCGCCGCGATCAGCTTCCTGGCGGTCGCCGGCGGCTACGTCGCGGTCGCCGTGGCGCGGCGCTGGGGCGTCGGGGCTGGCGTGATCGGGGCGCTGTGCGCCGGCTATGTGAACATCGCCAACCTCGGCATCCCGGTCGCGGTCTATGTGCTGGACGACATCTCACTGGTGGCGCCGGTGCTGCTCTTCCAGCAACTCGTCGTCTCGCCCGTGGTGTTGACGACGCTCGACCTCACCACCGGGCCGGCCGACGCGCGGACCGGCACCCTGCGGCGGCTGACCACCCCGTTCCGCAACCCGATCGTGCTCGGCTCGCTGGCCGGCCTCGCCGTCGCCGCCACCGGCCTGACCCCGCCGGCCCCCCTGATGGAGCCGGCGACGCTGCTCGGCAACATGGCGGTGCCGGCCGTGCTGCTCGCCTTCGGCATCTCCCTGCACGGCAGCGAGCTGCCAGGGCGCGGCCCCGACCGGGCCCGGGTGCTGCTGGCCGTGGCGCTGAAGTCGCTGGTCGCCCCGCTGCTGGCCTGGCTGTTGACGCTCGCCTTCGGCCTGGACCGGGACGCCCAGCTGGTGGTCGTGGTGACGGTGGCGCTGCCGACCGCGCAGAACGTGTTCACCTACGCCTCGCACTACGGGGTCGGGCTGCGCCTGGCGAGGGAGGCGGTGCTGCTGTCCACCGCGCTGTCCGTCCCGGTCCTCACCGTGATCGCCGCGCTGCTCGGCTAGCCGGGCCCCACGGGCCGGCCGTCACAGGCCGGTCAGGGCGTGGGCGGCCTGGCCCAGCAGGGCGAAGCCCAGCACCGCCACCGGGTAGAGGGAGGCGCGGTTGAACACGGCCAGCGCCGTGCGCGGTTCGCAGCAGCGCAGCAGCCGGAGCGCCGGGCAGACCAGCGCGACGCCGCCGGCCACCACCGTGCCCGCCAGGCCCAGCAGCCCGAAGACCGGCAGCGCGCCCAGCGTCATTCCGACGCTGGCCACGAACGCCACCAGCAGCGTCGCCGCGGACAGCAGCCCGCTGCGCCGCCGCCCGTACACCACGGGAACGGTGCGCACCCCGAGGTGCACGTCCTCGTCCACGTCGGCGAGGTCGTTGACGATGTTCCGGCCGCCGATCTCCCAGGCCGCGAGCCAGAGCGCGAAGAGCCACAGCACCGGCTCGTCGACCGCGTCCGTCACCGCGAACCAGCCGACGCAGCCGCCGAGCGCCACCATCACGCCGGTGAGCAGCGTCTTGTACGGGGTGACCCGGGCCAGCTTGCAGTAGGCCGCCTCCAGCAGCGCCGCCGTGACGAAGAGCACCACGCAGACCCAGCTGATCATCGCGGCCAGCACCAGCGCCACCGCGCCGAGCGAGGCGACCCAGGACGCGGCGACCGGCAGGCTCAGCCGGCCCTGCGCCAACGGGTGGCGCACCCCGGCGCTGTCGATGTCGAAGCCCTCGAACTCCCGCAGGTGGGCGAAGCGTTGCTGGTCGATGTTCCAGTCGATCAGGTCGTTCACGGCGAAGACCGCGAAGTACGCGGCGAACGAGGCCAGCGCCACCAGCACCACCCGGCCCGGCGGCGCGCCGCCGGCGAGCAGCAGGCCCAGCAGCGGCTGGGCCACGCTGAGCGTGGCCTGGGTGCCCCGGGAGAAGCCGTACAGCGCGCGGACGTTCTCAACGAGGAGGGTCATCGCACCACTCCCGCACCCCGGAGCCGACATAGCGGTGCGCGAAGCGGTAGGCGCCGGGCCCTGGCGTCGCCAGCCGGCGCATCCCGGCCAGCCGCGCGGTCAGCTCCCTCCCCGGCTCGGCCGCCTCGGGCGGCAGGTGCAGCAGGTCGAGCAGCCACTCCGAGAAGCCCAACACCCGCCGGACATCGGCCAGTCGGGCCGCGCTGTAGCCGGCCAGCGGCCCGGCGTCCCGGCCGCGCAGCCGCGCCACCAGCGCCTCGGCCAGCGCGGCCGCGTCCGCGATCGCCAGGTTCATGCCCTTGGCGCCCGAGGGCGTCAGCACATGCGCGGCGTCCCCGGCCAGCAGCAGCCGGCCGTGCGCCAGGGGCGCGAGAACGCTGCTGTGCATCCGCAACATGCGCACCTCGGTCAGCGCGCCGATGCTCGGCAGCCCAGCCGGGTCGCCGTCCGCCAGCCGGGTGCGCAGCTCCGCGACGATCCGCCGGCGCGGCCACGCCTCGACGGCGTCGTCCGGCGGGCACTGGAGATAGAAGCGGCTGACCCTGGGGCCGCGCGGCATCATCCCGGCGAAGCCGGAGCGGTGCACCGCGTAGCGCACCCCGTCCGCCGGCCGGTCCACCTCCGCCAGCACCGTCAACCAGTCGTACGGATAGCGGCGGTTGTGCGCGCGGTGCCCGGTGGCGGGCAGCGCGGCACGCGATATGCCGCGGAAGCCGTCGCAGCCGACCACGTAGTCGCATTCGATCTCCATGCCCTCGCACTCCAGCCGGGGACGTCGGCTGGTGATGTCCGTTACCGCCCGCACGCTATGGGAGAACAGCGGGGGCGAACCCGCCAGCTCCAGCGCGGCGACGAGGTCCCTGACCAGGTTCTGCTGTGGGTACACATGGTGTTGGTGACCGCCGGAGTACGCTCCGTAGTCCACTCGAACGGTGTGCCCCAGACAGCGGAAGTCGCACCAGCCGTGCCGGGTGGCCTCGGCCAGCAGCCGGTCGGCGAGCCCCTGGGCGTGCAGCCAGCGCACGGTGCGGTGCTCCAGCAGCCCCGCGCGCTGCCGTTCCTCCACGCGCGCCCTGCTCGCGCGCTCCACCACCACGCAGTCGATGCCGCGCCGGGTCAACACGTTGGCCAGCGCCAGGCCGGCGGGGCCCGCGCCCACGATGCCCACCTCGGCGCGCAGCCGCCGCGCGACGCGCGCCCCCACGCGCCCCCCCACGGGCGACTCCTCGGACCACTCCTCGGGACGTGTCATCTCAACCGGCCGGAACGAAGGAGGGGTTGAACAGCTCGTTGATCAGCACCAGCGGCTCGTCGCGGTGCCAGACCAGATACGTCTTGTAGCAGGCGGCCCGGTCGTCGCCGCCCTGGCCCCAGCGGCGCCGGCCGGTCTCCAGCAGCGTGCGCCGATGGCCGGTGCCGGCCTTGGTGAGCGCCCGGCCGAGCGGCACCGAGGTGGAGGTGAGGCAGTGCTCGATGGCCGGTTCGAGGTCGAGCCTGGCCACCACGTGGTTGACCGACAGCGGCTCGCCGCCCTGCCGGGTGGTGGCGGTGTGGCGGACCAGCACCCCGGCCTCCTCATGGACGCCGAGCAGCCCCGCGACGCCCTCGCCGGTCTGCCGGGCGGGAACCCGTAACTGGGCCAGACAGCGCAGCCGCAACGATTCTCCGGACATCGATTCCAACAGGGTGGTGGTCTGGCCCTCGCTGCTCAGCAGTATCCGCGTGAGGGGCGAGGCGAAGTCCCTGGTGTGCACGAGCGGCCGCACCCCGCCGGCCCGTGGCTCCAACGGGAAGGAGAGCGGAAAAGCCAAGGGGAAGACACCCGACGGCGTCGGTAACGACATCCTGATCACTCCTCACCGCCGTGCTACGAAAGGGCCAACGGTCCCTACACCGTTGAGGTCACGGCCCAGGGGTGCGGACGAACAGACAACCGAGGATTCGTTCCGCTTCCGCGCCGGCGTCGCAACCGTGAGGTTGGCGAACCGATACGGCCGCTGTTCCGCTTCCGGCCGGGCCGGCCGGCCCGGCCGGCGGTGTGCGGCGGGCGTTGTCCGCCCGGCCGTCCGTTTGCGGCCGGGCGGCCGGCGCCCAAGCATGAGGGGGAGGGGCGACCCAGCAGGCGTCTCGCCGTTGCCCGGACCCGGAGGCACCCATGGGGCAGGCCGAAGCCGAACCGCGACCGCGCTGTCTGGTGACCGGTGCGACCGGTTACCTGGGCGGCCGGCTCGTTCCCGAACTGCTGGCCGCCGGGCACTCCGTGCGCTGCCTGGCGCGCGACCCGGCCAAGCTGAGCGGCCGGCCGTGGGCCGGGCGGGTCTCGGTGGTGCGCGGCGACATGACCGACGGGGACTCGCTGGTCGACGCGCTGCGCGACATCGACGTGGCGTACTACCTGGTGCACGCGCTGGGGGGCGGCTCCGACTTCGCCGAACGGGACCGGCTGGCCGCGCGGACCTTCGGCGAACGGGCCCGCGCCGCCGGGGTGCGGCGGATCGTCTACCTCGGCGCGCTGACCCCGCCCGGCGTGCCGGAGCACGAGCTGTCCCCGCACCTGCGCTCGCGCGCCGAGGTGGGGCGCATCCTGCTCTCCTCCGGGGTGCCGACGGCGGTGCTGGGCGCGGCGGTGATCATCGGCTCCGGCTCCGCCTCGTTCGAGATGTTGCGGCACCTGACCGAACGCCTTCCGGTGATGACCGCTCCCGCCTGGGTGCGGACCAGGGTGCAGCCGATCGCGGTCCGCGACGCGCTCCATCTGCTCGTCGGCTGCGCCCAGCTGCCCGAGCACATCAACCGCAGGTTCGACATCGGCGGGCCCGACGTGCTCACCTACCAGGACATGATGCGGCGCTACGCCCTGCACGCGGGGCTGCCCCGGCGGGTCATCCTGCCGGTGCGGGTGCTCAGCCCCGGGCTCTCCAGCCTCTGGGTCGGGCTGGTCACCCCGGTGCCGAGCCGGCTGGCCCGGCCGCTGGTGGAGTCGCTGCGCTACGAGGTGGTCTGTCACGAGCAGGACATCACCTGCTACGTGATGCCGCCGCCCGGTGGGTTCCTCGGCATCGACCTGGCGCTGCGCCGCGCGATCCGCCGGGTCGGCGGCGGGGAGACCGTGGCGCCGGCCGAGCGGGTCGCGCCGAGCGACCCGCTGCCCAGCGACCCGCCGTGGGCGGGCGGCAGCCTCTATGCCGACCGGCGTGAACGGGTGGTCAACGCGTCCCCGGACGCGCTCTGGCGCGTGGTCGAGGGCATCGGCGGCCAGAACGGCTGGTACTCCTCGCCGTTGGCCTGGGCGGTGCGCGGCTGGCTTGACTCGCTGCTCGGCGGCGTCGGGCTGCGGCGCGGCCGGGCCGACCCGGTGCGGCTGCGGCTGGGCGACGCCTTGGACTTCTGGCGGGTGGTGGCGCTGGAGCGCGGCTCGCTGCTGCGGCTGCGCGCCGAGATGCGGCTGCCGGGCGACGCCTGGCTGGAGTTGGGCGTCGGGCGGGACGCGGCGGGTCGGACCGTCTACCGGCAGCGGGCGCTCTACCATCCGCGAGGGCTGGCGGGACATCTCTACTGGTGGGCCGTCGCGCCGTTCCACGCCTGGGTGTTCGGCGGCATGGTGCGGAAGATCTCGGCGCGCGCCGAGGTGGGCGCCCCCGCGCACCCCGGCGTGCGACCGGCCGCCGCGCGCCCCTGAGGCGCCTCAACACCCCAGAAATCCCCGGGAGTTCCGTTGGACGTCTCGATCGCGCTGTTCACCGCCAACCTCAGGCTGCGCGACAACCCCGTGCTGCGCGGCGCGCTGGACGCCGCGCGCCGGGTGGTGCCGCTGTTCGTCGTGGACTCCGGGATCGTGGAGCGCGGCTTCGCCGTGCCCAACCGGGCGGCGTTCCTGGCGGACGCGCTCGCCGAGTTGGACGAGGCGCTGCGGGAACGCGGCGGCCGCCTGGTGGTGCGGCACGGCGACGTGGTGACCGAGACGGCCCGGGTCGCGGCCGAGACGGGCGCGGGCGAGGTGCATCTGGCGGCCGGCGTCAGCGAGTACGCGGACCGGCGCGAACGGCGCCTGCGCGCGGCGCTCGAAGCGGACGGACGCGCCCTCGTCGTCCATGACGCGGTGCTCACCGTCGTTCCCTCGGGCGTCCTGACGCCCACCGGCAAGGACCACTTCGCCGTCTTCACGCCCTACTTCCGCCGCTGGGAGCGGCAGCGGGTGCGCCGGCCGCTGCCGGCGCCGCGCTCGGTCCCGGTGCCCGAACGGGTGCGCTCCGAGCCGCTGCCGGACGCCGCCGCCATCGCCGGGGGCGAGCGCTCGCCCGGTCTCGCGCGCGGCGGCGAGGCCACCGGCCGGAAGCGGCTGACCGCCTGGATGCGCCAAGGTCTGGGCGACTACCACGCGTTGGCCGACGACCTGGCCGCCGACGCCACCTCCCGGCTCTCGCCCCACCTGCACTTCGGCTGCCTCTCGCCGACCGACGTCCTGCACGCCGCGCGCCGTCGCGGCGGCCCCGGCGCGGACGACTTCGTGCGCCAGCTGGCCTGGCGCGACTTCCACCACCAGGTGCTGGCCGCCCGCCCGGCCGCCGGACGCCACGACTACCGGGGCCACGGCGACCGTTGGCGGAACGACCCGGCGGCGTTCGACGCCTGGCGCGAGGGCCGCACCGGCTTTCCCGTGGTGGACGCGGCGATGCGGCAGCTGCGCCACGAGGGGTGGATGCACGGGCGGGCGCGGCTGCTGGTCGCCAGCTTCCTCAGCAAGACGCTCTACCTGGACTGGCGGCTGGGCGCGCGGCACTTCCTCGACCTGCTGGTGGACGGGGACCTCGCCAACAACCAGCTCAACTGGCAGTGGGCCGCCGGCACCGGCACCGACACCCGGCCCAACCGGGTGCTGAACCCGCTCACCCAGGCCCGCAGGTTCGACCCGAACGGCGACTATGTCCGGCGCTGGGTCCCGGAGTTGGCGGAGATCCCGGGGCGGAAGGCACACCAGCCCTGGCGCCTGCCGGAGCCCGAGCGCCCGGCCGACTACCCGGAGCCGATCGTCGATCTCGCGACGGGGGCGCGGCGCTTCCAGCGGGCGCGGGGCTGACGCGCTGGGCCTCAGCCCCCGGCGCCCGCGTCCCGCGCCGGCGCGTGCGTTCAACTGGCGCGCGCCGCTCCCTTGCCCCGGTGCGCGCCGGCGCT
>NZ_RFFJ01000066.1 GCF_003696235.1 Streptomyces triticirhizae | reverse complement strand
CAGGGACGCGCTGACCCGCTGGGCCGAGGCCCGCCGCGCCGAGGCCCGCCGTCGGGGGACGCCCGCGCCGGGCGCCGACGAAGCGGACCGCACCCGGGACGCGGCCCCCGCACGGGACGGCGCCCCCACGCCCGCCCCTGACACCGACCTCGGGGCGCTCACCGACGACGACCACGAAACCGAGCACGAGAACGGCGGCCGGACCGGCACCGCGCACGCGCCGGCGCGCGGCGCCCCCGACGCGCCCCCGGACCCCGACGACGACCCCGACGACGACCACGCGTACCTCGACCCCGACGACGACCCGGCGGCCGCCCCGGCCGCCGGCGCGGCGCCGACCCCCGTCCAGTGGGAGGGCGAGAGCCGCGCCGGGCTGTCCCGGGGCGCCACCCTCGCCCTGCTGGTCTGCCTGGCCCTGGTCGAACTCCCCATCTACTGGACCGCGTTCCGCCGCCTGCACGGCGTGGGCGACGCCTCGTCCAACCTGCTGACCGCGACGTTCACCCTCGCCGTCGGCACGGTGATGATCGTGGTCCCGCACATCCTGGGCCGGCTGCTGCGGTCGCTGCCAGCGACCGGCGCGCCCCGGATGCTGCGGCTGCCGGGGATCGCGCTGCTCGCGGCCTGGGTCTACGCCTGCTGGGTGCTGGGCGACCTGCGCGCCAGCCTGCTGGCCGAGGAGCGCGAGCCCTACCTCGCCAACCCCGAGGACGCGGCGTTCCTGTCGCCCGAGCAGCGGCAGGGAACCAGCGTGCTGGAGGAGTTGAACATCGGCGAGCAGACCATGACCCTGATGTTCGTCTCGCTGCTGCTGCTCTCCGGCGGCGTCGCGTTCCTGCTGGGGCTGAGCCTCGCGCACCCGTATCTGGCCGCCTACCGCGCGACGTTCGACGCGCGGCGCCGGCTGGCCACCGCCGAGGGGGCGGCCTTCGCCGCAGCGCACCGGGCCGCCGAGCGGGCCGAGGCGCACCGCGACGACGAGGCCGCGCGCGACGCGGCGCGGGACGCCGCGCTGCGCGAGGTGGACGACCTGTACGAGGCGGCCGCGCACGCCTATGTCGACGGCCTCGCCTCGGCGGCGCGCGACCCGGCCGTGACGGAGGCCGCGATCCGCCTCTCCGGCACCTGGCCCTTGCTCCCCCGCGCGACCCCACCGGCCTGATCCCGTCCAACGCCAACCCGCCGGCCGAACCCGCCGCCCCCGACAGACCGCCGCCCCCAACCGGCGTCCCACCCGGCCGGCGGCCGGGAGCGCGGGCCGGTCCTCCGCCCCGATGTGCGCGGGGAGTTCGAACGGGGGCGCCGGACCGTGCCGGCGCGCGGCGCCGGCACATCGTTAGTCCGACTAACGCAAAGGGCTAGGATGGCCGCCATGACCAGAGCCGAGGGCGCGGAGGTGCCCCACGACGACCCGGCCCGGACGCCGGACAGGCTGCGACGGCGGGTGAGTCGCCAGCTGGCGCGACTGTCCGCGCGCTCGGACCGGTTGGTGAGCGAAGGGCTGGCCAGGGTCGACGCCCGCAGGTGGCACTACGCCGTGCTCGCCTCGCTCCAGGACCTCGGCCCCGGCAGCCAGGCGGCGCTGAGCGAGCGCACCGGCATCCACCGCAGCGACATGGTCGGCGTGCTCAACGAGCTGACCGAGCGCGACCTGGTCGAACGCGCCCCCGACCCCGACGACCGCCGCCGCAACACGATCACCATCTCCCCGGGGGGCCGGCGGCAGCTGCGCCGCCTCGACCAGGTCCTCGACGGCCTCGACGAGGAACTGCTCGCGCCGCTGGGTCCGGCCGAACGCGACCAGTTCCTCGGGTTCATCAACCGCCTGCTGGACCACCACGACCGCCGAACCTAGGTGCGGCAGCCGGCGCGCCCCGCGCGCCCCGCTCACGGCGGTCGACCGGGGGCGGCCGGTCGCGACGTCCCCGACCGCCCTCGCCCCGGCGGCGGCCGCCCGACTGGCCGCCGTCACCGAGGAGTTGCTCCGGGGACGCTTGGGCCCGGTGAGGTGGCCCCGGTCACCCCGGCGGGCCGGGAAGCAGAAATTGGGCCGCACGGGGACTGTTTCCACGGTGTGTCCGGGGGTAAGGTCCCCGTAACCTTGGGAGCGCTCCCAAACCGGAAAACAGTTCAACCCCCCACTCCACTTCCGGAAGACGGAGAACGCACGCTTATGTACGCAGCAACCCCCGTACGCCGCTGGACCGTTCGGCTGGCGGCGCCCGCAGTGGCCGCGGTCGTCGGCCTCATCGCCCTGTTCCTCAGCCCGTGGGCCCAGTCGGCCAGCGCCCACGGCTCGATCGTGGAGCCGGCTGGTCGCGCCTACGGCTGTTGGGACCGCTGGGGCGACGACCACATGAACCCCGCCATGGAGCAGGAAGACCCCATGTGCTGGCAGGCGTTCCAGGCCAACCCGAACACCATGTGGAACTGGATGAGCCTGTTCCAGGAGAACCTGGCCGGGAACTGGCAGAGCGCCATCTCCAACGGGAACCTGTGCAGCGCCGGCGACGCCCAGGGCGGCCTCGCCAGCTCGCTGGACAACGTGGGCCCGTGGACCACGACCAACGTCGGCAGCAACTTCAACGTGCACCTCTACGACACCGCCAGCCACGGTGCCGACTTCTTCGAGGTGTACGTGACCAAGCAGGGCTTCAACCCGCAGACGGAGGCCCTGGGTTGGGACGACCTGGAGCTGGTGGAGAGGACGGGCAGCTACCCGCCGGCCTCTGACATCGAGTTCAGCGTCAGCGCCCCGGGTCGCAGCGGCCACCACATCGTGTACACGATCTGGCAGGCCTCGCACCTGGACCAGACGTACTTCATCTGCAGCGACGTCAACTTCACCTGATCCACGGGTACTTCGTCGTCGCGAACCGGCACCGTCAGCCCGCCGGGTCCCTCGGGGCCCGGCGGGCTCGTCGTTCGGGTACATTGCCGCTCGCGAGCCGACCACGTGCGAACGTCCCCGATCAGGAACGGTGTCCCATGAGCAACTCGTCCTCCCCCGTGCCCGAGATCGACATCTCGTTGCCGCACTCCGCCCGGGTGTGGAACTACTGGCTGGGCGGCAAGGACAACTACGAGGCGGACCGGAAGGCCGGCGAGGCGTTCGTCGCCGCCTACCCGGGCATCCGGGACATCGCTCGCACCTCGCGCTACTGGCTGGCGCGGGTGGTGCGGCATCTGGCGGGCGAGGCGGGGGTGCGGCAGTTCCTGGACGTGGGGACCGGGCTGCCGACGGTGGACAACACCCACGAGATCGCCCAACGGACCGCGCCCGACGCGCACATCGTCTATGTGGACCACGACCCGCTGGTGCTGGCGCACGCGCGGGCGCTGTTGACGTCCAGCCCGCAGGGCGCGACCAGCTATGTCCACGCCGACGTGCACGACCCGGCGACGATCATGACCGAGGCGGGGCGGCGGCTGGACCTCTCCCGGCCGGTGGCGCTGATGCTGATCGGCATCCTGGGGCATGTGCGGGAGTACGAGGAGGCGCGTTCCATCATCAGCCGGCTGATGGCCGCGCTGCCCTCCGGCAGCTATCTCGCGCTCTACGACGGCACGGACACCGACCCGGAGTACGTCGCGGCGACCGAGGGCTACAACAACAGCGGCGGGGTGCCCTACATCCTGCGTTCCCCCGAGGCGATCGCCGGCTACTTCGAGGGGCTTGAGCTGGTGGAGCCGGGCGTGGTGGAGCTGTCGACCTGGCGGCCCGAGCCGGGCACCTCGGAGCTGGTCACGCCGGTCGCGGCCTGGGGCGGCGTCGGCCGCAAGCCGTGAGGGCCGGGGGCGGGCGGCGTCGGTCGCGCCCCCGGTTTCACTCCACGATCAGCCAGACCGCGTAGGCCACGAAGAAGGCCACGACCAGCGCCGCGACCACCAGCACCGCCGTGAGCGGGCCGGCCGCCCAGCCGCCGACGGGGTTGTGGGAGTCGTCGGGTCCGGTGAAGGAGGTCCCGCCCTCGGCCGGCGGCGTCTCCCCCGGCGGCGTGGTGCGGGGGCGGGTGGCGCCGCCGGGCCGGTACCCGGGCGTCAGGTAGGGATCGGGGTCCGGATTCGTTGTTCGCATGGCACCCGGGTACCAACCTGGGGCCGGGCCACACCTCACCCGGGCCCCGGCCTCGGCCCGGTGGCCGCTACCGGCCGGTCACCCGTCGGTGATCAGCAGGGCGTCTGTCAGCGCGCGTGTCTCAGGGGCGGCGGGCGAGGACCAGCCGGCAGCGCGGGGTGCCGTCGGGGCGCTCGCCCAGCTCGGGGAGCGACAGCGGCACGGTGCCCACCGCGAACCCCGCCTCGGCCAGCTCGGCGCGCGCCACGGAGAGCGGAAAGGTGCGGTAGTACATCACGAACGGCGGGCGCCACAGCGCGTTGCGCACCCGCATCGCCGCGTCGAAGCCCCACAGCAGCCAGTAGCCGGGCGAGCCGACCCGGGGCGGGGCGGCCACGGGGAACGCCAGCAGCCCGCCGGGCCGCAGCGCCTCCCGCGCCGCCGCGAACAGCGCGCGCCGGTCCTCGGCCAGAAAGTGGCCGAACGCGCCAAAGCTGACCGCCAGATCGAAGGCGGAGCGGAACGGCAGCGCCCGGGCGTCGGCCCGCACCAGCGACGCCCCGCCGCCGGATCGCGCGTTCGCCTCGTCCGCCACCGCCAGCATCCCGGCGCTGCGGTCCACGCCGACCACCCGCCGCGCGCCGACCGCCCGCAGCACGCCGAGTCCCGCGCCCGTGCCGCAGCACAGGTCGAGCCCCGCCTCGAACGGGCCCAGGGCGGCCAACTCCCGTGCGGTGGCGTCGAGTACGACGTCGGGGGTGCGGAACGGGGTGTGGTCGAACTTCGGCGCCAGCAGGTCGTAGCCGCGCTCGACCGAGGAGAGCGCCTGAACGGCCAGCTCGCGCGCGCTGGGGCCCTGCGGGGAGAACACCCGGCGAGCCTACCGCTCCCCGCGCACCGCCGACGGACGCGTCAGTGGCAGGGGTTGTTCCGGCCGAGGGTGGTCTCGGCCGTCACGCCGGGCCTGGTCCACTGCGGAACGGGGCGGCTGGTCGGGCCCCACGTGGACCGCCCCTCGGCGTCCGTGCGCCAGTACCAGCACGGTTCGCCGCCCCTGGGCCAGCCCTCGGGCTTGTCCTCCCACTCCTCGCCGCGCCCGTAGACCGTCTGGTCGAGGAGGTTGATCGCCGCGTTGATCCGCTCGGTGCCCCGGCCCGTGGTCGCGTAGGTCATGAAGGTGCGGTCGCCCTCGCGCAGGAAGGTGCGGAGATACCCCATCTCGCCGCCGATCGGCGCGGGGGCGTCGCGCACCGAGTACCAGGGCTGGGTGTAGCCCATGAACTCGACGAACGGCGCGACCTCCGACCAGGCCCCCACGGTGACGAGGGCGAGCGAGACGCCCCGGACGTTGAGGTAGGAGGCGTCCTGGAGGTGCCAGGCGATCATGGTGCAGCCCTCGCACTGGCCCTGGTGCGGGGCGCCGTCGTACCACATGTGCTGGTAGACGATCAGCTCGTCGCGGCCCTGGAACAGGTCGAGGAACGGGACCGGGCCCTCGGCGCCGACCACCTCGACCGTTCCGTCCACCTCGACCATCGGCAGTCGGCGGCGGGCGGCGGCGATGGCGTCGCCCTCGTGGGTGTGGGCCTTCTCGCGGACCAGCAGCTCGTCGCTGGCGGCCTGCCAGGTGGCCAGGTCGACGACGGGCGGCCGGGCGGGCGGGGCGGCGTCGGGGGTGTCGGGGGTGTCGGGGATGGACGTCATCGGGTCCTCCGTGGTGTCGTCGTGCCGTGCGGCGCGGGGGCGGCGCCGCACGCGGGTCACCAGGGGAGACCGGCGCGCCGGCCGAAACTCATCGCGGGGCGGCCCCGTCCGTGCTCGGGCCGCCCGTCAGCCGACGACCGGGCCGAGCAGCACGCGGTCCACGCGGGGCGTCGGCCCTTCGGGGCCGGTCAGGGTCAGGGGGTGTTCGCCGGCGGCGAGATCGACGGGCAGCGTCAGGGTCCAGAAGTTGTCCCAGGAAAGGGAGTTGCGGAAGGTCATCCGGTGCGCCGGCCCCTCGCCGAGCCGCAGCAGGGCGGTGCGGGAGACGAGGTCGGCGTTGTAGGCGTGGCCGTTGTCGGCGCGGTCGTCGTGGGCGTAGCCGAGCACCAGCAGGTGGCGTCCGGCGCGCGGCGCCCGCACGGTCCAGGTCGCGGCGGCGTCGGGCCCCCTGAAGGGCGCCAGACAGCGGCCGCCGGCGGCGTGTTCGCTCGCCTCCAGCCGCGCGCCGCCGGCCAGCCGGGCCGCCGACGCCTCGTACCCGACCAGCCCCTCGGTCTCGCCGTGCCCGGCGACCTCCAACCCGGCGACGGCGCCCGGGCCCCGGGCGGTGATGCGGTTGTTGCCGGCGGCCAGCAGCAGCCGGGCGGGGCGGCCGGGGGCGAGGGGAACGGCCGCGCCGTGGACCGTCACGGTCAACGCCCGGTCGGCGCCCCGGGTGGTGACGGTGTGATAGCCGTCGCGGGGCGCGAACACGTCGAAGGTGACCGTGTCGTCCTCGCCCAGCACCAGCGTGCCGGCGTCGCCCGGGGTGTCGTAGCGGTAGGCGGGGTCGCCGGCGACCTCGGCGAGGGTGGCCTCGTAGCGCGTCAACGGGGCGGTGCGCGGGGTGAGTTCGACGCGGTCCAGCGCGATCTCGCCACGTTCCCAGGCCAGCGTCAGGGCGTGCGGTCCTGCGGTCAGCTGGAGCGGAACGGTGCGCAGCCCGGTGTGGCCCACGTTGAGGGTGGCCGGGAACGCCACGGAGCCGACCGGCCGCCCGTCCACCAACAGCCGCTGGCGGGCGGGCGATCCGGAGCCGTTGCCATAGCCGAAGGACACCTCGTAGGTGGCGTCCTCGGGCACCGAGACAGCGAACTCCACGGCGCTGTCGGGGCCGTTGAGGCCCTCGACCCGGGCTGCGCCCCAGGCGGCGTAGCCCTGATGGTCCGTCAGAGAGACCTCGGGCACGAGGGTGCCGGCCGTGACGGTGGCGGCGTCCGCCGCCCAAACGTCGCGCCAGGGCACGCGCGGCGCCGGCGGGGCGTCCCCGCCGGGGGCCGGGGTGAGGACGACGCGGTAGGCGGACTTCCGGTGCGCGCCGCGCACGGCGACGGTCACCGTGCCGTCGTCGGCGACCTCGGCCACGGTGCGGGCCAGCACCCGGGGGGCGGGGTGCGCGCCCTCGTAGCCGGACCAGCGCGCCTCGGCCACGGTGACGGTGACCGCCCGGCCCAGCACCTCGTCCGGCACGCCGGCGAGGACCACGTCGAACGCGCCGTCGGCGCCGCCGACCAGCGCCTGCGCCTGCCGCCGCCCCGGGTCGAGGCTGGCGAGGCCCTGGAGCGAGTCCACCGTGTCGGGTTCCGGCGGCACGACGGGGACGCGCCGCCGGTCATCGCCGCGTACCAACGGAAGAACCACCAGCCGCCGTTGGGCACCGTGGTTCGGACGACATTGCCGTCGAGGTTGCCTGCCTGGTCCCAGTACGCCTGGTTGGCCGCGACTCCGGCCTCCTCGAACATCCCCACCCACTGCACGAGTTGGCCGGGAACCGACAGGTCGCGGCGGTTGCCGTACTCGGTGATGGTGACCGGTAGCGGGCCGATGCCCAACTCCCGTTCCAGCGCCCGGTAGTGGGCGTGGTGCGCGCGGAACTCGGCGAGGGAGGAGGGCGCCAGCTCGTGCCAGGTGAGCACGTCGGGCAGCACCCCGTGCCGGGCGGCGTGGGCGAGGAACTCCGGCAGGAAACGCCGGTCATAGGCGGCCTCGTTGGGGCCCGCGATCCGCAACCCGGGGGCGACGGCGCGCACTCGGGCGTAGGCGGCGGTCCAGTCGGCGAGGAACCGGTCACGCCCCGTGGCGTACTCCGCCTCGTCCTCGGCGTTCAACCCGTACCAGATCCCGTCCGGTTCGTTGAACGGCACCACCACGAAGCGCTCCGCCCTCGGGTGGGCCGCCAGCCGGCGGGCGATGGCCTCCAGCCGGCGCAGATGCTCCTCGATGCCGAGATCCTCGTAGGGCCAGCGCCGGTAGTCGTCCTGGGCGAGCACCAGCACCTCGCCGCCGCCGTTGCGGAAGAACGCCGAACTCACGGTCAGCGCGTCGCCGTTGGGGTGCTGCTGCCCGCCCTCCGGCTTCTGGGTGACGCTGCCGAGGCGCAGCGGGGCGAGCGCGGCGTCGCCCGGCACGCCGTCGTCGCTGAGCCCGTAGAGCGCGCCGTTGGCGGCGTGGGTCAACGGGGCGGCGGGCCGGCCGAGTTGGACGGTGAGCACGCGACCGGCGCCGGCGCCGGTCGCGCTGCGGACGGTGCGGGCGGTGGTGATGGCCATGGCTGCCGTTCTCGTTCTCGAAGGAACTCGCGCGCTGCGGCGCGGAGTTGACTGACGGAGTTGGCTTGCCGCCGGCCGCCGCGCGGTCGGCCGGCTGGCTCAGGCGCGTGGCGCTGGGCCGGTGCTCTCCCGGGCGATCAGCACGGGCTCGGCCACCGGGTGCGGGGCGACCGGCTCGCCCTGTTCCATCAGCCCGTGGAGCAGGGCGAACGCGGCGCGCCCCACGCCGGCGAAGTCCAGGCGCACGGTGGTCAGGGACGGGGAGAGGAACGCGGAGTGCGGGGCGTCGTCGAAGCCGGCGACGCTGATGTCATCCGGCACCCGGCGGCCCGCCTCGCGCAGCGCGCGCAGCACGCCGAGCGCCAGGTCGTCGTTGCCGCAGAGCACGGCGGTCAACTCCGGGTCACGGGCTAAGCGTTGACCGGCCGCATAGCCGTCGGCCGGGGTCCAGCCGGCCACCACGGGCTCGGGCACGGGCGCGCCGGCCCGGCGCAGGGCGTCCCGCCAGCCGGTGACCCGGGCGGTCGCCTCGGGGGTGGCCGTCGGTGCTCTTCCCGCGCACGCCCAACGGGGCGGCGCCCGAGGCACGTTGGGACGCCGGCTCGGGCCGGCTGACCGTCACGCTGCCGGAGCGGCCGGCCGCCGTGCTGCTGCGGATATCCCCCAACTGATCCGCCACGGACGGGACATGGCGGGACTGCGGCGCCGTTCCACCCGTGCGGCTCTCCTCCCGCGCGGCTCTCCTCCCGCCCGCCCGCTCGCGCCGCGCTTCGCCGACTGCCTCTGTGTGGGCGCCTATCGGGCCGCCGAGGAGCTGGCGGCGCGGCTGGGCCGCCCCTGGTCGGCGCGGCGCGGCTTCCTGACCACCGCGCGGTCGCTCTTCCCCCGGTTCTCGGCGGAGCGGCCGGTCCGCCGCTGCGGGACGCGGCCGGGGCAAGGCGGAGGCGCGGGCGCCGAGCCGGGGGGCGCTCGCGCCGCACGGCGCGGTCCAGGGCGTCAACGCGCCGGCGGCCGGCGGCGGTAGTCACCCGGGGACATCCCCATGACCCGCTTGAAGGCGACGCTCAGGGCGCTCTCGGAGCCGTAGCCCACGGCGTGGGCGATGGCGGCGAGCGTGCCTTCGCCCTCGCGCAGCCGCCGGGCGGCGAGTTCGACGCGCCAGCGGGTGAGGTATTCGAGGGGCCCCTGGCCGACCGTGGCCTTGAAGCGGGCGGCCAGCGTGGAACGGGACACCGAGGCGGCGCCCGCCAGTTCGGCCACGGTCCAGGAGCGCGCCGGCTCGCGGTGCAGGGCGGTCAGGGCCGTCGCCACCACGGGGTCCCGCAGGCCGGCCAGCCAGCCGGACACGGCGCGTGGCTCGCGCGCGAGGTGGAGCCGCAGCACATGGACGAGCATGACGACGGCGAGATGCTCCGCCACCAGCGTGGCGGCGGCCGGCCGGCGCGTCAGCTCCCGGTCGATCTCGTTGAGCGACCACCGCACGGCCTCCGCGTGCCGGGTGCCGGCCGGCAGGTGGACGACGGGCGGCAGCCGGTCGAGGAGGAGGTCCTGGGCGCGCGTCCCGAAGGTGAAGCCGCCGCCGATGAGGGACGTCTCCTCGCCCCGCCCGACCCGCGCGAGTCCGTCCTCGGCCCGGGCGAAGACGGGGCCGGCGCCGACGGGCTCCGCCTCGGGATCGCTGCGGAGCGTGAACGGGCGACGCCGGGTGAGCAGATAGCAGTCGCCCTCCGCCAGCTCGACGGGCGCGACGCGGCCCTCCTCCGCGCGCCCCTCGACCTCCAGCAGGCAGGAGCCGCGCCGGACGGCGTTGAACTTCACGCCGGGCGGCGCGTCAAAGCGCAGCCCCCAGCGCCCGCCCGCCACCAGACGCGCGGAGAGGTGGCCGCGCGGCTCCAGCAGGTACAGCACGTCCTCAAGGGGATCCATGGCCACTCCCACGCGTCCAACGATCCGACCTATGGACGCTCGCTAAAGAACAGGGGACTCTCAACCATAGGCTGTCCAGTGCGCCCGCCGTAACGTGGCCTCATGACCCACCCTCCCCACTCCCCCGACACGGTTCCCTTCTCGTCGCCCTTCTCCGCCCGGGCCACCGCCGCTGAGGTGATCGAGGGCGTCGACCTCGGCGGCCGGCGGGCCGTGGTCACCGGCGGCGCCTCGGGGCTCGGCGCTGAGACCGTTCGGGCCCTGGCCACGGCGGGCGCCGAGGTCACGATCGCCACGCGCCGCCCCGCGTCCGCCGAGCCGTTGATCCGGGAGCTGGCCACCGTCCCCGGCGCCGGCCGGGTGCTGGCGGAGCCGCTCGACCTGGCCGAACCGGCCTCGGTTGACACGTTCACCCGCGCCTGGCGTGGGCCGTTGCACATCCTGGTCGCCAACGCCGGGATCATGGCCCTGCCCCGGCGCACCCTTGCCCCGAACGGCTGGGAGTCGCAGCTCGCCACCAACCACCTCGGCCACTTCGCGCTGGCCCTCGGCCTGCACGGGGCCCTGCGGGAGGCCGGCGCGGCCCGGCTGGTGGTCGTCAGTTCGGGCGCCCACCTCGACGCGCCCTTCGACTTCGACGACCCCCACTTCGAGCGGCGGCCCTACGACCCGTGGGCGGCGTACGGGCAGTCCAAGACCGCCGACATCCTCCTCGCGATGGGTGCCGCCCGCCGCTGGGCGGCCGACGGGATCACGGCCAACGCGCTCAACCCCGGCTATGTCCTCACCGGCCTCCAGCGGCACGTGGACGACGCCACCATGCGGGCGTTCGGCGTGATGGACGCGTCGGGGAACGTGACCCCGCCGCCGCACTACAAGACGCCCGAACAGGGCGCCGCGACCTCCGTGTTGCTGGCGGCCTCGCCGCTGGCGCACGGGATCACCGGCCGCTATCTGGAGGACAACCAGGAGAACGGGGCCGCCCTGGCCCCCCACGCGGCGGACCCGGAGGCGGCGGACCGCCTCTGGGCCTACGCGCGAGCCGCAGCGCGCGGGGCGTGAGGGAACGAGGCGCCGCGCCCGGCCGCGAGCCGTCCCCGCGAGTCGGCCGGACCCTCAGCGCGCGTGGCGCCGCGCGAGGCTCCGCAGGGAAGAGCGTGCACGCACATTCCCACCCGCCGGGGGAAAACATATGATGTTCAGCCTCACTTCGGGCACTCCGGGCCCAACTCCCCCTCCCTCATCGGCAAGAGATCAAACGGGCCCGGAGCGAACAACCCCACGACGGGCCCCTCACCCTCACCCCTCAACCCCCACCCCGGCCCCGCGCGCCGGCGCCGGCGCCGCAAGCCCAGCGCCCCGCCACGCCGAGCCCCGCCGCCGCCCGAACCCGACTCGACTTTTGTCTGAACTCGGCAAAAGTTGACGCCCATTGAGCAAAATCCCCTCCCCCTTGCCATCTTCCGCCCCTGCTTTGTCTCTTGACAGTCAGTTCTTTCGCCTCGACAGTGCCCACATGCTGCTGATGCAGGACATGACAAAGAGCTTTCTTGGCATCCGCGTCCTCCACAGCGTCTCCCTCGACCTCGCGCCGGGAGAGGTGCACGCCGTCGTCGGCGAGAACGGCGCCGGCAAGTCCACCCTGATGAAGCTGCTCAGCGGGGAGCACTCCCCCGACAGCGGCCGCATCGAGATCGACGGAACGCCCCGCGTCTTCGGCCACCCCGCCCAGGCCCAGGCGGCGGGCGTCGGGATCATCCACCAGGAGCTGGCCCTGCTCCCGGACCGGACCGTCGCCGAGAACGTGTTTCTCGGCCGCGAGCCCACCCGCCGGGGCCTGGTGGACCGCGCGGCGATGGCCCGGCGGACCGCCGAGTTGCTGGCCGAGTTGAACGCCTCCGAGATCGCCCCCGACACCCCCGTGCGCGAGCTGTCGGTGGCCCTCCAGCAGACCGTGGAGGTCGCCAAGGCGCTCGCCGCCGACGTGCGGATTCTGATCATGGACGAGCCCACCGCCGCGCTCGCCGAACACGAGGTGACCGCCCTCTTCGACCTGGTCCGCCGGCTGACCGCGCGTGGCCTCGGCATCCTCTACGTCTCCCACCGGATGCGGGAGATCTTCGAACTCTCCCAGCGCATCACGGTGTTGAAGGACGGTCGGCGGGTCACCTGTGTGCGGACCGCCGACACCGACGTGGACCAGATCGTCCGCGCCATGGTCGGCCGCGAGCTGAGCGCCTACTACCCGCCGCGCGCCGATCCCGGGGCGCTGGGCGAGCCGGTGCTGACCGTCGCCGGCGGCGGCAACGACCGGCTGTCCGACATCGATCTGACCGTGCGGGCCGGCGAGGTGCTCGGCGTCGCCGGGCTCCAGGGCTCGGGGCGCAGCGCGCTGGCCCGGGCGATCTTCGGCGCCGACCCGTTCACCCGGGGCACCATGACCGTCGCCGGCAGGGCCGTGCGCCCGCGCCGCCCACGGGAGGCGATCCGCGCCGGGATCGCGCTGGTCGGCGAGGACCGCAAGGCCGAGGGGCTGACGCTCCGCCAGTCGGTGCGCGACAACACGCTGTTGGTGACCCGCGCCGTGGGCGTCGGGGAGCGCGGCGCCGGCGAGGAGACGGTGACCCGGCTGCTGGACCGGGTCCGTCTGACGTCCCGTTCCACCGGCCGGGAGGTCCGTTTCCTCTCCGGCGGCAACCAGCAGAAGGTCGTCATCGCCAAGTGGCTGGCCGCCCGCCCCAGGGTGCTGCTCTTCGACGAGCCGACCCGGGGCGTCGACGTGGGCGCCAAGGCCGCGATCCACACCCTCGTGCGGGAGTTGGCCGCCGAGGGCCTGGCCGTGCTGCTGATCTCCTCCGAACTCCCGGAGCTGATCGGGATGAGCGACCGGGTGCTGGTGCTGTCCGACGGCCGGCCGGCGGGCGAACTGCCGGCGGGGCCGAGCGAGGAGGAGATCATGCGCGGGGCCACGGCCACCGGTGCCGACCGGGCGGGGGCCGCCTGATGGCCGCCGCTTCCGAACCGGCGCCCCTGCCGGCCGTCAGACCGCCGGTCCCGGACCGCTGGCGCCGGCGCCTCGCCGACCCCACCGTCGGCATCTGGCTGGCCGCGCTCGGCGTGACCCTGCTCGGCTGGATCGTGGTGACCGTGCGCGGCGGGGAGTTCCTCACCCAGCCCAACATCACCGGCATTCTCCAGAACTGCGTGGCGCTGGGCCTGATCGCGCTCGGCCAGACGATGGTCATCCTCACCGGCTCCCTCGACCTGTCCGTCGCCTATCTCGCCAGCCTGGGCACCCTGGTGGCCGCCGAGACCATGGCCGGCAGCGACGGCAACATGGTCCCGGCGGTCCTGGCCGTGCTGGCGCTGTGCCTGGGCGTCGGGCTGGCCAACGGGCTGGTCGTGACACGGCTGAAGGTGAACGCGTTCATCGCCACGCTCGGCGTCGGGCTGATCCTGCGCGGCTGGATCGAGGACAACTACACCGGGCCGGCCGGCGAGGTCTCCCGTTCCTTCCAGCGCCTGGGCTACGACCGGATCGGCCCGGTGCCGGTCTCCGTGTTCCTGCTGGTGGCCGTGGCGTTGGCGCTCTGGTTCGTGCTGCGGCGCACCCGTCTTGGCCACCACATGTACGCCACCGGCGGCGACGAGCACGCCGCGCGGCTGTCCGGCGTGCGCACCGAACGCACGGTGCTGATCGCCCATGTGCTGTGCGCGCTGTGTGTGGGCATCGCCGCGCTGTTCCTCGCCGCGCGCTTCGGCGCCGGCTCGCCCTGGGCGGGCACCGAGGCCCGCTACGACCTGGAGTCCATCGCGGCCGTGGTGTTGGGCGGCACCATCCTGGCCGGCGGGCGCGGCGGGGTGCTGGGCACGCTCGGCGGGGTGACCGTGCTGGCCGTGCTGGACAGCGTCTTCAACCAGCTGGCCATCGACCCGTTCTTCAAGAACGTGCTGCGCGGCGTCGTCATCATCGCCGCCGTCGCCGTCTACGCCCGAGGCCGCCGCCGCGCGGGGAGGACCGGATGACCACCACGACCGCGACCCCCGTCCAGGGGCCCGTCCGCCTGGGCACCCGGCTCACCCAGACGCTGGGCACCGCGCTGCCCGTCTATGTGCTGTTGGCGTTGCTGCTGGGCGCGTTGGCCGTCACCGACGCGGGCTTCTACGAGCCGGACCGGTTCCTGGCGTTCGTCCGCCGGGCCGCGCCCCTGGTGCTGCTGGCCGCCGGCCAGTATCTCGTCATCGTCAGCGGCCACTTCGACCTGTCCGTCGGGGCGATCGTCACCACCGGGGTGGTGGCGGCGGCCGAGATCTACCACGGCTTCCCCGGCGCGCACTGGCTGGTGGTGACGCTGGCCCTGGTCGCGGCCGGCGCGCTGGTCGGGCTGGTCAACGGGCTGATCACCACCGGGCTCGGCGTGCCGTCGTTCATCACCACGCTGGGCATGATGCTGATCCTGGAGGGCGGCGTCTTCTACTGGACCGGCGGCTCGCCCACCGGGTATCTCCCGGACGACTTCCGGGCGTTGGGCCGGCAGGACGCGTTCGGCTGGCTGCCGTGGGCGGTGCTGGTCTGCGCCGTGGTGGGCGCCGCCGTGTGGTGGCTGACGCGCTCCCGCTGGGGCCGGACGCTGATCGCCACCGGGGACAGCGAACGGGCCGCCGAGCTGTCGGGCGTGGCGACGGCCCGGGTGCGGACGCTGGCCTTCGTGCTCTCCGGCGCGGCAGCGGCGCTGGCCGCCGTGCTGGTCGGCGGCTTCTCCGGGGTGTCCGCGCAGGCCGGCTCGGGGATGGAGTTCGAGGCCATCACGGCCGTGGTGCTCGGCGGGGTGCTGCTGGGCGGCGGTCGGGGCTCGGTGCTGGGTGCGATGGCCGGGGCGTTCGCGCTGACCGCGCTCTTCACGCTGCTCAACCTGCGGGGCGTCTCGGGCTCCCTTGAGCCCACCGTCCAGGGCCTGATCGTCATCGCCGCAGTCGCCGTCGGCGCCGCCAACTGGTCGCGCTGGCGCCGCCGTTCGCCCTCCCGGAACGACCAGCCGCCGCCACCCGGCACCCACGCGACCACGCCGCCGGCCGGACCGCCGCCGGCCACCGAGACCGCACCGCCGACCACGGCACCACCGACCACGGCACCGCCAACCGCAGCACCCAGCAAGGAAAATCCCTCGACTGGAGGACCCACCGCATGAGAACCCACCGTGCCGGCCGCCGCGTTGGCCGACTCGCCCGCCGCAGAACGGCCGCCGCGCTGGCCGCCGTGTTGGCGGCCGGCCTGCTCGTCTCCTGTTCCTCCGACGCCCCGGCCGAGGGCCCGCCCGACCCGGCCGGCTCCGCCCAGCCCGAGGGCGAGGGCGAGGCGCAGGAGGCCGAGTTCTTCGAGGAGGACGAGTACCAGCGGCAGTTGGCGCTCTCCGAGGAGACCCCCGAGGGCCCCGAGGGCCGGCCCTGGGAACAGATGCTGCGGCCCGAGATGGTCAGCACCGAGGAGTACGCGCTCCCCGAGGGCGAGGGCATCCACCTCTGCTTCTCCAACGCGGGCGTCTTCAACCCCTGGCGCCAGGTGGGCCTGACCACCATGGAGGCCGAGGTCGCCCAGCACGAGGAGATCGCCGAGTTCACCGTGCTGGACGCGGAGGGCAAGGACGACAAGCAGATCTCCGACATCCAGAACCTCAGCGAGCAGGACTGTGACCTGCTGATCGTCTCCCCCAACACCACGGCCACGCTGACCCCGGCCGTGGAGGAGGCGTGCACGAGGCTCCCGGTCATCGTCTTCGACCGGGGCGTCAACACCGACTGCCCGGTGACGTTCGTCCACCCGGTCGGCGGCTACGCCTACGGCGCCGCCGCGGCCGACTTCCTGGTGGAGAACGTGGAGCCCGGCGGGAAGATCCTGGCGCTGCGCATCTCGCCCGGCGTCGATGTGCTGGAGAACCGCTGGTCCGCCGCCGAGTTGGCGTTCGAGGACAGCGAACTGGAGGTCGCCGACGTCGAGTTCACCGAGGGCGACCCGGCGGTGACCAAGTCCGTCGTCTCCGACGCGATCGCGCGCCACGGCTCCATCGACGGCGTGTGGATGGACTCGGGCGCCACCGCCGTCGCCGCGATCGAGGCGTTCGAGGACGCCGGCCTCGACGTGCCGCCGATCAGCGGCGAGGACCAGCAGGACTTCCTTCAGGCGTGGGCCGAGCGCGACCTGACCGCGATCGCCCCCGGCTACCCCACGTTCCAGTGGCGCACCCCGGTCATCGCGGCGCTGAAGGTCCTGCGCGGCGAGGAGGTGCCCGGCGAGTGGGTGCTCCCGCAGCCGGTGATCACCGAGGAGAACCGGGACGACTACGTCAACGAGGACCTGCCGCCGCTGCACTACGGGCTGTGCGGCTGCGAGGACCTGCCGGGCTACCCGCAGGACTGGGGAGGTCGCTGATGCGCCTGGCCATCGGGGCCAACCCCTGGATCTGGCACGCGCCGGTGAACGAGGACGCCATCGCCGAAACCGTGCCCAAGCTGGCCGGTTGGGGCTTCGACGCGATCGAACTGCCGCTGGAGTCGCCCGGCGACTGGCTGCCGGCGAACGTCGCGGGGCTGCTGAAGCGGCACGAGCTGGCCCCGGCCGCCGTGGTCGCGGTGATGACGCCGGGCCGCGACCTGGTGCGGGCCGATCCCAGAACCGTCCGCGCCACCCAGGACTACCTGCTGCACTGCGTGGACGCCGCCCAGGCCACCGAGGCGCCGGTGGTGGCCGGGCCGGTCTACACCGCCGTCGGGCGGACCTGGCGGATGACGCGGGCCGAGCGGGAGGCGGCCTACGAGGAGTGGCGCGAGTATCTGGCGCCCGTGGTGGAGCAGGCGGTCGCGGCGGGCGTGCGGCTGGCGGTCGAGCCGTTGAACCGTTACGAGACCAGCCTGTTGAACACGGTGGGCCAGACGTTGAAGGCCCTGGAGGGGCTGCCGCCGGAGGGCATCGGCGTGGCCCTGGACACCTACCACCAGAACATCGAGGAGCACTCGCTGCCGGGGGCGGTCCGGCAGGCCGCCGGGCGGATCGTCCATGTCCAGGTCTGCGCCAACGACCGGGGCGCGCCCGGCATGGACCACCTCGACTGGCCCGGCTTCCTGCGCGCGCTGCCGGAGGCGGGCTACACCGGGCCGCTGTGCATCGAGTCGTTCACCGCCCACAACGAGTCCATCGCGGTGGCCGCCTCGGTCTGGCGGTCGCTGGCCGACACCCAGGACGCCATCGCGACCGGCGGCCTGGCCTTCCTCCGGCAGGCCGTCAAGGCCGCCGGGTCCGCCTGAGCCCGGCGGCGGGCAACGAGCCGCACCACCAGGTGTCCGTGCCGCCCCGGGCGGCACCACCGCCGCACCGCCATCCCGCTCCGTCACACATCCCTGAGGAGAGGACATCCCCCACATGAAACGTTCCACCCACCGTTCGACAAGACGTTCGGCGCCGCGCCGGAGACGGCTGCTCGCGCTGGCCGCGGCCCCGCTGCTGGCGCTCGGCGCCCTGCCGGCGCTGGCCCAGGCCGACGACGTCGAGGCCGACGCCGACTTCCGCGCCCTGGTCTTCACCCGGGCCGTCGGCTATGTCCACGACTCCATCCCCGCCGGCATCCAGATGCTGGAGGAGGAGGCCGCCGAGAACAACTTCGAGGTCGTCCAGACCGACGACCCGGCCGTCTTCAACGACGAGGAACTCGCCACCTACGACGTGGTGGTGATGCTCCAGAACTCCGGCATGATCTGGGAGACCGACGAGCAGCGCGCGGCCGTCCAGACCTATGTCCAGAACGGCGGCGGCATCGCCGCCATCCACAACACCCTCGACATGGGCATCGAGGAGGAGTTCCCCTGGTGGGACGACCTCGTCAACGGGGGCGCGCACATGCCGTCGCACTCCCCCGGCGTGCTCCAGGGCACCGCGCATGTCGCCGACCACGCGCACCCCTCGACCGCCGGGCTGCCGGAGGTGTGGGAGCGCGAGGAGGAGTGGTACAACTTCGACCCCAACCCGCGCGGCGAGGTCCATGTCCTCGTCACCGCCGACGAGTCGACCTATGACCCGGGCGGCGACGCGATGGGCCCCGACCACCCGATCTCGTGGTGTCGGGAGGCGGAGGGCGGCCAGGTCTGGGCCACCGCGATGGGCCACGACGCGGCCTCCTACACCGAGGAGGCGTTCCGCGACCACGTGGTCGGCGGCATCAGGTGGGCGGCCGGCAACCTGCCGGGCGACTGCGGCGGCACCGTCTGGAACAACTTCGACAAGGTCACCCTGGACGACAACACCGCCGACCCGATGGAGCTGGACGTCGCCGACGACGGGCGGGTCTTCTACGCCCAGCGCGGCGGCGAGCTGAAGGTCTTCGACCCGGCGACCAACTCCACCAGCACCGCGGGCACGTTGGACGTCTACACCGGCGGCGAGGACGGCCTCGTCGGCCTCGCGCTCGACCCGGACTTCGCGACCAACGGCTGGATCTACCTCTACTACGCGCCGGCCGACAGCGCCGAGGACATCAACCGGCTCTCCCGCTTCACCGTCGAGGGCGACACCCTGGACGTGGCGAGCGAGCAGACGGTGATCGAGGTCCCGGCCTACCGGGACCGGACCTACCCCGAGCCCGGGCACACCGGCGGCAGCGTGGCCTTCGGCCCGGACGGCAGCCTCTACCTGTCCACCGGCGACGACGTGCCGCCCAACCTGTCCTCGGACTGGCAGGGTTACGCGCCGATCGACTGGCGCGAGGGCGAGGAGATGCTCGACGCGGCCCGCACCTCGGGCAACACCAACGACCTGCGCGGCAAGATCCTGCGGGTGGTGCCGTCCGACGACGGCGGCTACACCATCCCCGAGGGGAACCTCTTCGCCGAGGGAACGGAGAGCACCCGGCCCGAGATCTACGCGATGGGCTTCCGCAACCCGTTCCGGTTCTCCGTCGACCCCGAGACCGGCTATGTGCACGTCGCCGACTACGGGCCAGACCGGGGTGGCCCCACCACCGACCGGGGGCCCGAGGGGCTGGTGGAGTACAACATCATCGAGGAGCCGGGCAACTACGGCTGGCCGTTCTGCCACGGCGACAACCAGCCCTACGCGCCCTACAACCCGGACACCGGTGAGGTCGGCGAGAAGTTCGACTGCGACAACCTGACCAACCCCTCGCCCAACAACACCGGTCTTGAGCAGCTGCCGCCGGTGCGGCAGCCGGACGTCTGGTACGGCTACGGCGTCTCGCCCGAGTTCCCCGAGCTGGGCGAGGGCGGCTCAGGCCCGATGGGCGGCCCGGTCTACCGCTACGACCCGGACAACCCGTCGCCGACCAAGTTCCCCGAGTACTACGACGGGACGCAGTTCCTCTTCGAGTGGACGAGGAACTACATCAAGGAGATCCCGCTGACCTCCGACGGCGGCGCGGTGTTGAACCAGCTCAACGACTTCCTGCCGACGGAGGACTTCGTCAAGCCGATGGACCTGACCTTCGGCCCCGACGGCTCGCTCTACGTCCTGGAGTGGGGCAGCGAGTTCGGCGGCGGGAACTCCGACTCCGGGCTCTACCGGATCGACTACGCGCCGAACGGGCGCGCCCCGATCGCCGAGGCGAGCGCTTCGGCGACCAGCGGCCCGGCGCCGTTGACCGTGGAGTTCTCCGCCGAGGGCTCCAGGGACCCGGGCGGCGGGGAGCTGACCTACGAGTGGGACTTCGAGGGCGACGGCACGTTCGACGCCACCGAGCCGGAGGTCTCCCACACCTACGAGGTGGTCGGACAGTACAGCGCCCAGCTCAAGGTGACCAACCCGGGCGGGGCCTCCGGCTACGCCAACATCCCCGTCACGGTGGGGAACACGGCGCCGACGGTGACCATCGACTTCCCGACCAGCGGCCAACTCATCGAGTTCGGCGACCAGATCCCCTACCAGGTGACGGTCACCGACCCGGAGGACGGCGAGATCGACTGCGAACAGGTCATCGTCAACCCGGCGTTGGGGCATGACGACCACGAGCACCCGACGACCGACCTGCACGGCTGCTCCGGCACGGTGGACACCGGCGACCTCGGCGGCCACCCGGAGGGCGCCGACCTGTACTACGTGCTCAACGCCCGCTACACCGACCGGGGCGGCGAGGGCACCGGCTCGCTGACCGGCTACGGCCGGGCGCTGCTCCAGCCGAAGCACAAGCAGGCCGAGTACCACCACGACCAGTCGGGGACGCGGATCGTCTCCCAGGCGGACGCGGAGAACGGGCAGCGGATCGGCGACATCAGCGACGGCGACTGGATCGCGTTCGAGCCGATGAGCGTCGAGGGCGTGGACTCCGTCAGCTACCGACTCTCCTCGCCCGACGGCGGCGGGGCGATCGAGCTGCGGGCCGGCGCCCCGGACGGCGAGCTGCTGGCGACGACGGAGGTGCCGGCCACCGGCGACTGGGACGTCTACCAGTCGACCGAGCCGGTGGACGTGGCCGACCTGGACGGCACCCACACGCTGTATGTCGTCTTCACCACCCCGGGCGAGAACAACTTCGACGTGGACTCGCTGTCCTTCACCACCTCCTGACCAACACCCGCTATTCAGCGGATCTTTGATCCGGAACTATCCGAACGAGGAGGAGAGAAACCCGCACCCGGACACGCTCCGGATGGAAGCTCCGCTCGGCGGCTGACCCGGCCGCCGAGCGGAGCTGTTCTCCGCGCACGGTCGGGGAGTGTGCGCCACGAGGTGAGGTGTCGACCGCCAACGCTCCTCGACGGTCGACAGAACCGATCTTTGGGGCTTGTTCCGGATGTCGAACGGCTCCCCTCCGGGCGGCCATCGGCCGGGAAGCGCATGTGAAACAGGCAAACTCCCCCAGGCCCGGGCGGGACCTTCCCCGTGCCCCTCGATCAGCCAGATGACCAACGGCGCCATAGGTCAGATGAATTGAGGGAGCCTTCTCGGGGTTCCTCGGGGTTCCCCTCATCGGAAAGGGCGGCGTGTGGGACTGGTCGACGAGGCGGTGGACCGCCTCAAGGAGATGCTGATCACCGGGGAGTTGGGCCCGGGCGACCGGTCGCCGGTGGAGAAGGGCCTCGCCGCCCGGCTCGGCGTCTCCCGTGGCACGCTGCGCGAGGCGGTCCGCACCCTCTCCGCGATGCGGGTGCTCAACACCCGCCAGGGCGACGGCACCTGTGTGACCAGCCTCGCCCCGGACATGCTGCTGGCGGGCATGGGCTGCGTGGTCGACCTGCGCCAGGACGCGACGGTCCTCCAGTTCTGCCAGGTGCGCCGGATGCCGGAGCCCCGGGCGATGGCGCTGGCCGCGCACCGGATCTCCGAGGAGACCCTGGAGGAGCTGGAACAACTCCTCGTCGACGCCGAGGAGTTGGTGCGCCAGCCGGAGGTGGACCACACCGCGCTGGTGGAGAACGACCTGCGGTTCCACGCCCTGGTCAACGAGGCGTCCGGGAACCCGGTGCTGGCCGCCGTCGTGGAGGGCATGTCCGGCGGCACCACGCGGGCACGGATCTGGCGCGGCAAGACCGACGCGGGCGCGGCCGAGCGGACCGTGGGCGAGCACCGCGCGATCCTCACGGCGCTGCGCGCCCGGGACGCCGACCGGGCCGGACTGCGGGCCGAGACGCACGTCGTCGAGGTGGAGGACTGGCTGATCGAGCACCTCGGCGGCGACGCGACGCGCTGAGCCGAACCGGGCCAACGGGCCGGCGGCCGGGGTCAGTTGGTCGGGCCGGCGAGGCGGACCCGGTGGCCGTGGAGGAGGAGGTGGAGGCGGGCCGTCTCCTCCAGTTCCTCGGCGGCGTCGGTGGCCGCCGCCAGGCTCGGGCCGGCGACGACCGGGCCGTGGTTGGCGAGGAGGAACGCGTGGTGGTCGGCGGCGGCCGCCTCCGCGAGCGGGCCGAGCGCGAGGTCGCCCGGGGCGTGGTAGGGCAGCAGCGGCAGCCGGCCCACCCGCATCCGGTAGTAGGCGGTCAGCGGCGGCAGCGCGTCGGCCGGGTCGACGTCGGCGAGGCAGGAGACGGCGACGGCGTGCGTCGCGTGCAGATGGACCACGGCCCCGGCCTCGGGCCTGGCGCGGTAGACCGCCGCGTGGAGGAACGCCTCCTTGGTGGGGCGTGGGCCGGCCAGGTGGCGGCCTTCGCGGTCGATCACGGCGAGCGCCTCGGGGTCGAGCGCGCCCAGGCTGGCGCCGGTGGGGGTGACCAGGACCCGACCGTCGGGCAGCCGCACGGAGAGGTTGCCGGTGCTGCCGTGGGTGCGGCCCCGGTCGAACAACGAGCGTCCGGTCGCGACGAGTTGGGCGGCCGGCTCCGCAGGGTGCGGGGTCATGGGGTGGGCTCCTCGACGGGTTCCAGGGCGCGGGCGAAGAGGTCGGGCGCGCCGAAGTTGCCGGACTTCAGCATGAGATGGAGCGGGTCGTCGCCGAGGGTGCGGGTCCAGGGCACGCCCGGGTCGGCCTCGGGGCCGACCACCACGGCCGGCACCCGCAGCGCGGTGGTGACGGCGCCCGAGGTCTCCCCGCCGGCGACCAGCAGCCGGCGCGTGCCGCGTCCCACCAGCCGCACCGCCAGCTCGGCCAGCAGCGCCTCGACGGTGGCCGCCGCCCGTTCCGCGCCCAACTCCCGCTGGATGGCGGCGAGTTCCGCCGGCGGCGCGGAGGCGTGGAGGAGCGGGATGGCGTCGGGCGGCAGGGTGGCGTGCCAGGCGAGGGCCTCGCCGAGCACGTCGCGGCCGGCGAGGGCGGCGCGGGGGTCGATCCGGAACGCCGGGTGGCGCGCGGCGAAGTGGGCGATCTGCTCCAGGGTGCGGGCCGAGCAGCTGCCGGCGAGGACGGCCCCGGGGCCCGCGCGGGGCGGCTCCTCGGTGGCAGCCGGCCCGGCGGGGGCGAGCGAGCGGGCCAGGCCCTCGGCGAGGCCGGCCGCGCCGGTGAGCAGGGCCCGTTCACCGGCGGCGGCCCCCAGCACGGTCAGGTCCTCGGGGGTGAGGGCGTCGGCGACGAGGTGGCGCTCGCCGGCCGCCGCGCGTTCGGCGAGCGCCTCCGCGACGGCGTGCGCGCCGGCGCGCACCACGGGCAGCGGGATCAGGCCGACCGGGTGCGGGGTCTGGGGGGCCAGCAGCCGCCGCAGGTCGGATGCGGTCATGGGGTTGAGCGGGTGGTGGCGCATCGGCGTCTCGGCCAACGGCCGGCCGTGGACGAGGAGTTGGCCCCGGTGGACGGTGCGGCCGTGCTCGGGCGCGGCCGGGCAGACCAGGGTGGTGGCCTGCCCGGTCTCGGCGAGCAGGGCGTCGGCGACGGGCCCGATGTTGCCGCGCGGGGTGGAGTCGAACGTCGAGCAGTACTTCCAGTAGAGGCGGCGGACGCCGGCGGCGCGCAGCCAACGGGCGGCGGCCGTCGCCTCGTTGACGGCGCGGGCGGCCGGAACGCCGCGGATCTTCAGCGCCACCACCACGGCCGCGCAGCCCTCGGGCGCGGGGAGCGCGGCGTCGGGGACGCCGAAGAGCAGCGCGGTGCGGACGCCGGCGCGGCGCAGCGCGGCGGCCACATCGGTGGCGCCGGTGAAGTCGTCGGCGACGACGCCGAGTGCGATGGTCAACGGGGTTCCCCTCACGGTTGGGCCGTGGTCCAGACGGCCGTGTCGGGCGGGAGCAGGTGCCCGTCCCGGGGGCCGCCGTCCAGGGGGCGGCCCAGGGGGCCGCTGGCCAGCAGCGGGGCGGCGGCGGTCAGCGGCACGGGGGTCTGCCCGAGGTTGACGACGCAGCGCAGCCGGCCGTTGGCCAGGTCGAGCACGCCGGCGGGCGCGCCCGGCGCCCAGCTGAGGGCGCGCCCCCCGGCGTGCGCCCGGCGCAGCCGCAGCGCCTCGGTGTAGAGGGCCAGCGTGGAGTCCGGGTCATCGCGCTGGGCGGCCACCGACAGCTCGGCCCAGTCGGCGGGTTGGGGCAGCCAGCCGGGGCCGGGGCCGAAGCCGAGGGAGGGGCCGCCGCGCTCCCAGGGCAGCGGGACGCGGCAGCCGTCGCGGCCCTTGCGGGCGCCCCGGGAGCGCAGCCGCACCGGGTCGGCGAGCACCGCCTCGGGCAGGTCGGCCACCTCGGGCAGGCCCAGTTCCTCGCCCTGGTAGAGGTAGGCGCAGCCGGGCAGCGCGAGCAGCAGCAGCGCGGCCGCCCGCGCGCGGCGGGTGGCGAGCGCCGGGTCGAGCGCCGGCTCCTTCCCGTCGGTGCGCAACCAGGCGTCCGGGTCCACGCCGGCGGGCAGCGCCAGCCGGGAGGCGTGGCGCACCACGTCGTGGTTGGAGAGGACCCAGGTGGGGCCGGCGTCGGGCGCGCCGGGTGCGGCCAGCGAGCGGTCGATCACCTCGCGCAGCTCGGCGGCGTCCCAACCGGCCGACAGGAAGTCGAAGTTGAACGTCTGGTGCAGCTCGCCCGGGTCGGTGTAGCGGGCGCGGCGGGCGGCCTCGGCCCAGGACTCGCCGACGGCGGCGGCCGGCGGGGTGTGGGCGTCGAGCACGGCGCGGAAGCCGCGCAGGATGGTGTGGACCTCGTCGCGGTCCCAGAACGGGTGGTCGCCCTCCCAGCCGGCGCCGACGATCCGGTGGTGCACCTGGTCGGGGCCGAGGTCGCGCAGCGGCGCCGCCAGGTCCTTGGCCATGCCGTGGGCGACGTCGAAGCGGAAGCCGTCCACGCCGCGCGCCAGCCAGAACCGCAGCACGTCGGCGAACTCGGCGGCCACCTCCGGGTTGTCCCAGTTGAGGTCGGGCTGTTCGGGGGCGAACAGGTGGAGGTACCACTGGCCGTCGGGCACCCGCGTCCAGGCGGGGCCGCCGAAGACGGAGCGCCAGTCGGTGGGCGGCCGGGGCCCCTCGGGGTCCTCGCGGCCGTCGCGGAAGACATAGCGCTCGCGCGCGGGGTCGCCGGGCGGGGCGGCGAGGGCCTCCTGGAACCAGCGGTGCCGGTCGGAGGTGTGGTTGGCGACGATGTCCACGATGACGCGCAGGCCGAGTTGGTGGGCGCGGGCGAGCAGCGCGTCGGCGTCACCGAGGGTGCCGAAGCGGGGGTCGACGTCGCGGTAGTCGGCGACGTCGTAGCCGCCGTCGGCCTGCGGGGAGGGGTAGAACGGGGTGAGCCAGACGGCGTCGGCGCCCAACGCGGCGATGTGGTCGAGGCGTTGGGTGATGCCGGGCAGGTCGCCCACGCCGTCGCCGTCGGAGTCGGCGAAGGAGCGGACATAGATCTGGTAGATGACGGCGTCGCGCCACCAGGGCTGCGGCTCGGCTGTGGGCATGGTCGGCGGTTCCCCTCCGGTTCAGGGCGGTGCGGGCGGCAGGTGAACTAACGGGCGACGGCGGCGAGTTGGGCGGCGCCGGAGCGGGGCGAGCTGAGCACCGGCACGGGCAGCGCGTCCCCGGGAACGGCGGCCGCCATGGACGCCTGGGCGAGGACCAGCACGTCGTGGCCCTCGGCCAGCCGGCGGGCCTCCTCGGCGATCAGCCGGTCGTGCTCCTCCTGCCGGCCGGCCACCCTGGCCTGGTACGCGCCGGCGCAGGTGGAGGTGGTCAGCGTCAACGGGGCGCCGGCCGCCGCCGCCTGACGTTCCACCAGTTCGGCGGTGGGCCGCAGCGTGGAGTCCAGGGTGGCGAGCACCGCGACCCTCGGGCCGGTGGCCACCGCCCGGGCGGCCATGGGCTCGTCGACCCGGAAGACCGGGATGTCCACCAGGGCCCGCGCCTGTTCTGCGGCCGGGCCGATGGAGGAGCAGGTGACCAACACGGCGCGGGCGCCGGCCTGTTGGGCGCCGGTGAGGTGCGCGGCGAGCCGGGCGGTGGTGCGCGGCAGCGGCCCGTGCGCGATGGTGTCGGCCAGCAGGCTCTCGTCCACGAGGTGGTAGGGCGCGACGCCGGGCGCCTCCTCGGCGAGCAGCGGGGCGAAGACGGCGGGCAGCGCGGCGACGGTGTGCAGCACGCAGACGCGGGGCGGTGCGGCATCACGTTCAGGGGTTCGTTCGGTCGTCCCAGGGGCGCCGGTCATCGGGTGGCCCCCTCGGTGGCGCGGTGGGCGGCGGTGTCCCACCAGGGGCGGCCGTGGCGGTCGACGATCTCGCCGAGGTCGCGCAGCCGCGCGGCGCAGCGGGCGCGGAGCACCGGGTTGGGGTCGGCGGCGGGGAGCGCGTCGGTCCACAGCGCGCGCCCGGCGAGGAAGCCGGAGGCGCCGGCGCGGCAGGCGGCCTCCACGGCGCGCGGGAAGTCGGTGGGCGCGACGCCCTGGGAGAGCACCACCCAGGGCACGTCCACCACGGCGTCGATCCGTTCGGCCTGGGCGGCGATCCCGGCGACGGTGCCGACGCCGCCGTCGGGCACCTGGCACTTGTACAACGACGGCTTCAGCGGGGCGAGTTCGCGGGCGGCCTCGACGATGGAGGCGTTGAGGTCGAAGGTGCCGGCGGCCTCCTCCTCGGGCGTGGCGCGGGCGACCGGCTCCAGCACGGAGGCGAGGCCGGCGTCCCGGCAGAGGGCGACAAAGCGCTCGGCGAGCGCGGCGCGCCGCTCCCGGTGGGCGTCGCGGCGCCAGACGATCAGCAGCTTGAGGGCGCGGGTGCCGTCCGCGACGACGGATGCGGGGTCGATCGACGCGTCGAGGTCGGTGTCGGTGACCGGTCCGCCGGGCTCCTGCTCCAGGGCGTCCACGGCGAGGATCGCGGCGCAGCTGTCGGGCAGCACCCGCTGGTCGACCAGGGTGCGGTAGCCGTACTGGCGGTCGATGAGCAACGCGGAGGCGTGCGGGCCGAGTTCGCGGGCGACGGAGAGCTTGAACGCGGTCAGCTCGGCGTCGGCTATCGCGGCGCGGTCGCGGCCGGTGTGCTCGACGATCAGGGTGCGCAGCGAGTCCCGCTGGTCGGCGGCGACCATGGCGAAGGTGCCGGTGGGGCGGGCCAGGGCGGCGACGGGCGGCTTGGGGCTCATGAGGTGGGTCAACTCCGTTGCTGTCGTGAGTCGTTGGCCTGGCCGGCGGCGGGCGCGGTGACCAGGGGCAGGAACGCGGCGGCGTAACGGCGTTGGTAGGCCGCCGCGTTCTCCTCCTCGCCGGGGGCGAGGCGTTCGGTGGGCAGGGGCTTCGGCGTCGGGTGGCCGGCGGCCTCGGCGGCGCGCAGCGCTGCGCCGAGCGCCGGGGCGTGCGGCTCGGCCAGCACCCGGGTCTCCCAGGGGCTGACGGCGGCCTTGACCCGGGGCCAGCGCGGCTGGGCGACGGGCCCGCCGAGCAGGGTGACCGCCGCCGGCCTGTGGCCCGTGAGCGCGGCCTGGGTCTCGACCATCCAGCGCGCCTGGTAGGCGGTGGACTCCACGATGGCCAGGGCGAGTTGGGCCCGGTCGTCCTCGGGCCGCAGGCCGTGCAGGGCCAGCCGCCGCCCCGGGTCGGGGTCGGGCGCCGAGCGTCCGGTGAGGTACGGCTCGACGGTGATGCCGGTGGGTCCGGGGCCCGCCGCGGCCAGCAGCGCGCCCAGCGCGGCGTGGCGTTCGGCGCCGGGCGGCGGCAGGCCCAGCAGCCGGTCGCCGGCCCACTCGACCAGGGCGCCGCAGCCGCCGGTGCCGGCCAGCAGGTACCAGGTGGCGCCGTCCACGGCGCGGCCGAAGCCCATGCCCTGTTCCAACGCCGAGGCGGCGTCGGGAGGTTGGGCGGCCAGGGTGGCACAGCCTCGGCGGTGCCGAGCGAGTCGGCGACCCGCCCCGGGGCGCGGACCCCGGCGGCCCAGGCGCCGACGGGGTGGTCGTGTCCCGCGAGCAGCACGGGCGTTCCGGCGCGCAGCCCTGGCACCCGCGCGGCGGCGGCCTCGGTGACGGCGCCGGTCGGCCGGCCCGGCGGCAGCACCGGCGGCAGCCGGTCCGGGTCGAGTCCGGCCTCGGCGATCAACTCGGCGTCCCAGCACCGGCGGTGGACGTCGAACGCCATGGTGCGCTGGGCGAGGGTGACCTCGGTGGCCAGCCGCCCGGTGAGCGCGCGCACCGCCAGCTCGGGCGCGCCGGCCCAGCCGCGCATGGCGGCCAGCGCCTCCGGCGCGCGCTCGGCGAGCCAACGCCACTTCGCCAGCGGCGCCTTGGCGGACGGCCGCACCCCGGTGGCCGCGTGCA
>NZ_RFFJ01000065.1 GCF_003696235.1 Streptomyces triticirhizae | reverse complement strand
GGCCGCGGCCGGAACGCCGCCGGCCGCGTGGGCCGGGCGCGGCGGCCGGCGCCGGCGGCCGGGGCGGGCGTTCGGCTACTTGTCGCCGCCCTTGCCGTCCTTGCCGCCACCGAACGAGCCCATGGACTCGTAGATCTCCTTGCAGGTGGGACAGACCGGGTACTTCTTGGGGTCACGGCCCGGCACCCAGACCTTGCCGCAGAGCGCCACGACGGGGGTGCCGTCGAGCGCGCTGGCCATGATCTTGTCCTTCTGGACATAGTGCGCGAACCGCTCGTGATCGCCGTCACCGTGCGTGGTCTGCGGGGTGGGCTCGACGATCGTGCCGGTGCCCGCTCCGCGCTCGGGCTCCTCAACAGTGCTCATGAGTACCTAGCCTAGTTGAGCGAGGGGTCGTCCGGGTATGTGGCGAGCAGCGCCAGAGTGCCCCGTTGACGGCGCAGCACCGCCCGCCACAGCCGCTCCGGCTCCGGCACGGAGACGTCGCCCGGCTCGGAGTCCACGACATACCAGGCGCCCTCCTCCAGCTCCCGCTCCAGCTGCCCCGGGCCCCAGCCGGCGTAGCCGGCGAAGATCCGCAGGCTGCCCAGCTCGGCGGCCAGCACCTCGGGCGGCGCCTCCAGGTCGACCAGGCCGATCGAGCCGTGCACCCGACGCCAGCCCAGCGGCCCGGCCCCGGGCACCACGGCCAGCGCCAGCGCCGCGTCCAGCGCGACGGGACCGCCCTGGAAGACCACGCCCGGCTCCCCCGCCAGCCGCGCCCACGGCTCCAGCACCTCGGACACGTCGACCGGCGTGGGGCGGTTGAGCACCACGCCCAGCGCGCCGTCCCCGTCGTGGTCCAGCAGGAGCACCACGGAGCGGTCGAAGTTCGGGTCGGACAGGGCTGGGGTGGCCACCAGCAGCCGCCCGGTGAGCGAGGAGACCTCGGACATGCGCCCATGATTCCCCATCCGGGTGTGCCGGGGGAGGGGTGGCCCCGGCCGGGCCGCAGGGACGGGGCGGGGTCGGCCCACTACCATTCCGAGTGGTCCCACGCACCCCTTTCGAACAGATCGCGAGTTCCATGACCGACGACGTACTCCTTGTCCACGGCGGCACCCCGATCGAGGGCGAGATCCGCGTTCGAGGGGCGAAGAACCTGGTCCCCAAGGCGATGGTGGCGGCCCTGCTCGGCAGCGCGCCGAGCCGGCTGCGGAACGTTCCCGAGATCCGCGACGTGCGGGTGGTGCGCGGGCTGCTCCAGCTGCACGGGGTGACCGTGCGCAGCGGCGACGAGCCGGGCGAGCTGGTCCTTGACCCCTCGCACGTGGAGAGCGCCAACGTCGCCGACATCGACGCCCACGCCGGCAGCTCCCGCATCCCGATCCTCTTCTGCGGCCCGCTGCTGCACCGGCTGGGGCACGCGTTCATCCCGGGTCTCGGCGGCTGCGACATCGGCGGCCGGCCGGTGGACTTCCACTTCGACGTGCTGCGGCAGTTCGGCGCCACCATCGAGAAGCGCGCCGACGGGCAGTACCTGGAGGCCCCGCAGCGGCTGCGCGGCTGCAGGATCCGGCTGCCCTACCCGTCGGTCGGCTCCACCGAGCAGGTGCTGCTGACCGCCGTGCTGGCCGAGGGCGTCACGGAGCTGACCAACGCGGCCGTGGAGCCGGAGATCGAGGACCTGATCTGCGTGCTCCAGAAGATGGGCGCGATCATCTCGCTCGACACCGACCGCACCATCCGGATCACCGGCGTCGACCAGCTCGGCGGCTACACCCACCGGGCGCTGCCGGACCGTCTCGAGGCGGCCTCCTGGGCCAGCGCCGCGCTGGCCACCAAGGGCAGCGTCTACGTCAGGGGCGCCAGCCAGCGGGAGATGCTGACGTTCCTCAACGTCTACCGCAAGGTCGGCGGCGCGTTCGAGGTGGACGAGAGCGGCATCAGGTTCTGGCACCCGGGCGGCCCGTTGAACGCGATCGCGCTGGAGACGGACGTGCACCCAGGCTTCCAGACGGACTGGCAGCAGCCGTTGGTGGTCGCGCTCACCCAGGCGTCGGGGCTCTCGATCGTGCACGAGACGGTCTACGAGTCACGGCTCGGCTTCACCAGCGCGCTCAACCAGATGGGCGCGCACATCCAGCTGTACCGGGAGTGCCTGGGCGGCACGCCCTGCCGGTTCGGGCAGCGGAACTTCCTGCACTCGGCCGTGGTCTCGGGGCCGACCACGCTCCAGGGCGGCGACCTGGTCATCCCCGACCTGCGGGGCGGATTCTCGTACCTGATCGCGGCGTTGGCGGCGCAGGGCACCTCGCGGGTGCACGGCATCGGGCTGATCAACCGGGGCTATGAGAACTTCCTCAACAAACTTGAGGAGTTGGGCGCCAAGGTCGAGCGTCCCTGAGCGAACGCGGGGCGTGAACGGCCCGGATGGGCACGCCTGAGCGACGGGTGAACGAACACGTGTAAGGGGTGGCCCCCTTGGAGGGGCCACCCCTTCAGTCGTCCTCAGCCGAGGGTCACTTGCCCTTGGCGGCTTCCTTCAGCTTGGTGCCGGCGGAGACCTTGACGCTGTACCCGGCCGGGATCTGGATGGGCTCGCCGGTCTGCGGGTTGCGGGCGGTGCGGGCGGCACGGTGAGTGCGCTCGAAGGTCAGGAAACCCGGGATGGTGACCTTCTCGTCGCCCTTGGCCACGACCTCCCCCACGGTCTCGGCAAGGGCCGCCAGCACGGCGTCGGCGTCCTTCCGAGTCACCTCGGCGCGCTCGGACAGAGCGGCCACCAGCTCACTGCGGTTCATATTTCGTACTCCCAAGTTCATCTTGCCAATGAGGCGTGAGATCGAAGCCGATGCTGCCAGGACCCACTGACACTGCCAGGACCAGGGGTCCTCCCTGGCACCCGGGTACGCATCCTGCCCTCACCAGTGGCGGGAAGGCCAATCCGAGGCCCCCGGTCGGACGCCCGAAGAGCGCCCAGGTCCCGCAGGTTGCGACGTGCCCGAGGCCGTGCCTCCCGGTCACCCTAAGGGGCAGCCGGAGCGCGGTGGCAACCGACTCGCCGCCCCGCGCGCCGGCGGCCCGGCCGACCGGGGTGAACGGGCTCACGTTCCCGGCCCGCGCCAGCGCCCTTGGCTCGCCGCGCCGTTGTGCGCTGGTGATGCGCGGCGCGCCGCCGCGCCCCCGATTCACCGTGGCGCGGCGGCGAGTTGACGCCCGTCGCCGCGCGGGGCGGTCAGGCGCGGCGCGCGGCCTCGCGCACCGCCTCGGCCACGGCGCCCGAGACCCGCTCGTTGAACACGCTCGGCACGATGTAGTTGGCGTTCAACTCGTCGCCGCCCACCACGTCCGCCAGCGCCCGCGCGGCGGCCAGCATCATCTCCGTGCTGACCGAACGCGACTGGGCGTCCAGCAGGCCACGGAACACCCCGGGGAAAACCAGCACGTTGTTGATCTGGTTGGGGAAGTCCGAGCGCCCGGTGGCCACCACGGCCGCCGTCTTCCTGGCCAGCGCCGGGTCCACCTCGGGGTCCGGGTTCGCCAGGGCGAAGACAATCGCACCATCGGCCATCGCCGCCACGTCCGAGCCGGTCAGCACGTCGGGCGCGGAGACCCCGATGAACACGTCGGCGCCGACGATCGCCTCACCCAGAGTGCCCGTGACGCCCTCGGGGTTGGTGTTGTCGGCGATCCAGCGCAGCGGGGAGTCGCCGTCAGCGTCGACCAGGTCGGGGCGGCCGGCGTGCACCACGCCGTGGATGTCGGTGACCACCGCGTGCTTGACGCCGGCCGCCAACAGCAGCTTGAGGATGGCCGTCCCGGCCGCGCCGGCGCCGGACATCACCACCCGCACCGTGCCCAGTTCCTTGCCCACGACGCGCAGCGCGTTGTGCAACGCGGCCAGCACCACGATGGCGGTGCCGTGTTGGTCGTCGTGGAAGACCGGGATGTCCAGCGCCTCGCGCAGCCTGGCCTCGATCTCGAAGCAGCGGGGCGCGGAGATGTCCTCCAGGTTGATCCCGGCGAAGCCGGGGGCGATCGCCTTGACGATCTCCACGATGGCGTCCGGGTCCTGGGTGTCCAGGCACAGCGGCCAGGCGTCGATCCCGGCGAACCGCTTGAACAGCGCGGCCTTGCCCTCCATCACCGGAAGCGCCGCGTGCGGGCCGATGTTGCCGAGCCCGAGCACGGCGGAGCCGTCGGTGACCACGGCCACGCTGTTGCGCTTGATGGTCAACCGCCGCGCGTCCTCGGGGTGCGCGGCGATCTGGGTGCACACCCGGGCCACGCCGGGCGTGTAAATCATGGACAGATCATCACGGTTGCGAATCGGGTGCTTCGAGGTCATCTCGATCTTGCCGCCGAGGTGCATCAGGAAGGTCCGGTCCGAGACCTTTCCGAGCGCCACCCCGTCGATCCCGCGCAGCTTCTGGACGATCTCGTCCGCGTGCGCCGTGGAACTGGCCGCGATCGTCACGTCGATGCGCAGCTTCTCGTGTCCCGACGCGGTGACGTCCAGGCCGGTGACCGAACCGCCCGAGGACTCCACCACCGTGGTCAGCTCGCTGACGGCCGTGCCGCTGGCCGGCACCTCCAGCCTGATGGTCATCGAGTACGAGACACTGGGCGCCGTTGCCATGGCCGAACTTCCTTCGCTTTCTCAAAGCCCCTCCGCCCGCGCGCGGCGTGCGAAGAACCGCCGCCGGCGGACCGCTGTCACCTTACGAGAGGCCCCCGTCACGCTGGAAGCCGGGACCGCCGACCGCCCTGACGGTAACAGCGGGGTGCGGGGCGCGGAAGCCGGATCGGAAACCAGCCGCCGGAGCGGAACGCGCGAGGCGGGGAATCCGGGGAATCGAAGGAGGGGAGAAAGGGCGCCGACCCGCCAGCTCGCCTCGCGGCAAGTGGTCGCTCGTAGCGACAATGGTTGGGCCCGGGGGCATGGAACGGGCCGACGCCATCTCCAGGCTACCTCACTGAGCCCGGGGGTCAACCGGGCTCAGTGCGCAGGTCAGCGCCGTGCGGCGGGGTCGGGGGCGGGCTCGCGGTCGCTCCCGCCGCCCGGCTCGGCGAGCCGCAGCGCCTCCGGCACGCCCGCCGCGTCCGGCCGGTCCTCCGGCCCCGAGAGCACCGTGAGCCGCTGCGTGGAACGGGTCAGCGCGACATAGAGCACCCGGGCGCCTGCCGGCGACTCGGCGACGATCCCGGCGGGCGCGACGACCAGCGTCGCGTCGTACTCCAGGCCCTTCGCCTCCAGGCTGCCCAGCACCACCAGCCGGTCGTCCGCGCCGGCCAGCCAGGACCGCGCCGTGGCCCGCAGGCCCATCGCCACCACCACGCCCACGGTCCCGGTCACCTCGGCCAGCAGGCGTTCCGCCTCGGCGCGCACCGCGTCCGGCAGCTCCTCGGCGTCGGCTGCCACCGCGTAACGGGGCAGCACCCCGGTGGAACGGACCGCCCTGGGCGGCGTGGCCCCCGGCATCGCCCGGGCCAGCACCCCGTCGGCGACCCGCGCGATCTCGGCCGGATTGCGGTAGTTGACGGTCAGCTCGAAGCGGCGGCGCGACCGGCCGCCGAGCGCCGCGTGCTGCTCGGCGGCCGCCTCCTCCGGCGCCGTCCAGGAACTCTGCGCCGGGTCGCCCACCACCGTCCAACTCGCCTGCCGGCCACGGCGACCCACCATCCGCCACTGCATCGGCGTCAGGTCCTGGGCCTCGTCCACGATCACATGGGTGTAGTCGAACCGCTCCTCGTCCCGCTGGGGCCGCTCGCCCCGGTCAGCCCGGCGCTCCAGCCGTTCCGCGTAGGTGGTCAACTCGGCGACACCGCCCAGCGCGTCCAGCTCGTCCAGTCCGCCGCTGCCGCGCTCGGCCGGCGCCGGCCTCGGCGGGGTGCCCAGCAGCGCGCGCAACTCGTCGAGCAGCGCCACGTCGTGGGCGGAGAGCCCGCGCCCCTCGGGCGTGACCCGGCGCAGCGAACGGGCCAACTGCCGCACCTCGCGCGGCCGCAGCAGCCGGCGCGCCCAGCGGGCCAGGCGCTGCTCGTCGGCCATGGCCAACAGCGCCTGGAGCGGGGTGCGCTCGGGCCAGAAGGCGGCCAGGAACTCCTGGAAGACGTCCTCCTCGCCGATGTCCTCGAAGAACCCGTCCCTCGCCTCGGCCGCCAACTCCGGGTCCTGGTAACGGGCGGCGGCGCCCGAGCGGTGCCAGAGCGCCTCCAGCAGCAGCCGGCGGGCGCGCGGGCGCAGCAGGTTGACGGGCGCGCTGCCGCCGGCCACCTGGCGGCGGACCCGCGCCAACTCGTCGGCGTCCAGCTCGACCCGGCGGCCGAAGGCCACCACCCGCAGCGTCCGGGGCGCGTCGGCGTCCTCGGTGACGCCGCGCGCCACCCGCGCCAACAGCCGCGCCATCACGGCCGATCCCTTGATCGCGGCGACCCGCTGCTCGTCGTAGGCGTCCGCCTCGAACCCGTCGACCAGGGAGCCCAGCGCGCGGATCACCACCTGCCCCTCCTCGCCGAGCGAGGGCAGCACGCCCTCGGTGTAGGAGACCAACAGCGGCGTGGGACTGACCACCAGGATGCCGCCGGCGTAGCGGCGTCGGTCCTGGTAGAGCAGGTAGGCGGCGCGGTGCAGGGCGACCGCCGTCTTGCCGGTGCCGGGGCCGCCGGTGACCTCGGTCACCTTCCCCGCCGGGGCGCGGATCACCTCGTCCTGCTCGGCCTGGATGGAGGCGACGATGTCGGTCATCCGGTGGCCGCGCTCCCGGCCGAGCGCCGCCAGCAGCGCGCCGTCGCCGACCACCGGCAGCTCGCGGCCGTCCAGCAGCGCCCGCAGCCCCGGGCGCAGCAGGTCGTCCTCGACGCCCAACACCCGGCGCCCCCGGCTGCGGATCACGCGCCGGCGCACCACCCTGCCCGGGCGCAGCGGCGTGGCCCGGTAGAACGGCGCGGCCGCCGGCGCGCGCCAGTCGATCACCAGCGGAACGTAGTCCGCGTCCAGCACCCCGAGCCGGCCGATGTGCAGGGTCTCCGCGATCTCCGCGACCTGCCCGCCGTCCTCCTCCCGCACCGCGTCGTCGGCGGGCTCGACGGAGGTGGAGGCGCCGTCCGGGCCGCGCACCCCGTCCTTGCCGGCGAGCAGGTCGATGCGGCCGAAGAGGAAGTCCTCGAACTCGCGGTTGAGCCGGGAGAGATGGAGCCCCGCCTGGAAGACCTGCGCGTCCCGCTCGGCGAGCGCGCCGGGCGTACCCACCTGGCCGCGCCGGGCGGCGTCCGCCATCAGGTACTCGGCCTCATGGATCTTCTCGGTCAGCCGTCCGTAGACGGCGTCCAGATGCCGCTGCTCGTCCCGGATCTCCCGGTCTCGCACGTCCAACGCCTCGGCCCCCTTCTGCTGCTGTGGCAGGGCAGCCGACAACCGTACGCGACATTTGCCCACGGCGTTCCCGGGGACGCGCGGCGGTGGTCTCTGACAATGGCGGACGCGTCTGCGGCGAGGAGCCCGGTATCGCGCCTACGGCGCGGCGATGCCTCCGGCAGGGGAACGCGCCTGCCGGCGAGAGGGACTGGGAACGACGGTGCGGCGCGGCGGTGCCGCCGGCAGGGCGAACGGCACCACCACGCGCCGTGGACATGCGGAACACGAGCCGCCGGTGACGCACGAGGAGACAACCGGCCCGCGCCGGCGCACAACGGCCGGTACCGCGACGTGGCGCGCCTCCCGACGACGGGGGCGGACACCGACGACGAGACGGTGGGACGGGCATCCGGCACAGGGCCCGTGCGGCGGCGCGTGCGGGCGGACATCCGGGACATGCGGCCAGCCCGAGCCGGGCAGCCCCGAGTGACGGGCCGAGCCCGGGCGCAGGGGGCTGGCCGACAGTCCGGCAGCGCACCGGAGGAAGCCGTGTCGCGCGCCGGCCCGCACGCCCGTTCGCTCAAGAAGTGCCGCCGCCGCCCGGCCGCCGCAGGCGGCGCGGCGGCCGGCGACTCCCGAAACCCCGGCCGGGCAGGCCCTGGTCCCCGTACTTCGGCCCGTCCAGGGCCGGGTCCAGCGCCAGCCGGTAGCCGCGTTTGACCACCGTCTGGACCACGGCGGGGGCGCCCAGCGCCGTCCGCAACCGCGCCATCGCCGTCTCCACGGCGTGCTCGTCCCGCCCCGCGCCGGGGAGCGCGCGCAGCAGCTCGGCGCGCGAGACGACCCACCCCGGCCGGCGCGCCAGCGCGCGCAGCAGCGCGATGCCCGCCGGCGGAACGGGCCGCAACGCGCCGTCCAACACCACCGCGCGCCCCCTGATCTCCAGCCGGTGGCCCGCCACCGGCAGGGTCTCCACCCGGGCCGGGAGTTCCGCGCAGAGCAGCTGCACCAGCGGGCCGAGCCGGAACCGTTCCGGCTGCCTCGTTGGCACGTCGTGCGCCTGGAGCGGCAGCGCGGTGACCGGGCCCACGCAGGCGGCCAGCACATGCCGCTTGAACGCGTCCAACAGCGGCTCCAGCAGCGCCCGTTCCTCCGCCCGCCGCAGGAACGACGCGGCGGCCGGCGCCGAGGTGAACGTCACCGCGTCCACGCCCCGGGCCAGCGTGGCGTCGATCAGTCGGTCGACGGGCGCGATGTCCGCCGGCGGCATCCAGCGGTAGACGGGCACCTCCACCACCTCGGCGCCGGCGGCGCGCAGCGCCTCCAGGAAGCCCGGCTGCGGCTCGCCGTGCAGCTGGAGGGCGAGCCGGCGTCCCTCGACGCCCTGGTCGAGCAGCCGCTGCAACACCTCGGCCATGGACTCGGACGCCGGTGACCACCGCTCGGTCAGCCCGGCGGCCCTGATCGCGCCGCGCACCTTGGGGCCGCGCGCCAGCACCTCCGTGGTGGCGAGGGTGGTCAGCAGCGGCTCGCCGAGCCCCCAGCCTTCGGCGGCCTCCACCCAGCCCCGGAAGCCGATGGCCGTGGTCGCGACCACGATGTCCGGGGCGCGGTCGATCAACGCGCGGGTCGCGGCGAGCAGTTGGTCGTCGTCGGCGAGTGGGACGATGCGCAGCGCCGGGGCGTGCGTCACCTCGGCCCCGCGCCGGCGCAGCAGCGCGCCCAGCTCCTCGGCTCGGCGCGCGGCCGTCACCCCGACGGCGAAGCCGTCGAGGGGCCGGACGTCGGTTTCCTGGCGCTGCTCTTGCTGGGGCATGGGTCTGACCGTTCCACCCTGGTTGCTCGCTGACGTGCTGGCTGGCCGTCGCGGCCCGGCGGCGCCGGGTCGCCTGCCGGACGGTTCGATGATGACGGACCGGCCGCCGTGACCTGGCCGGACCGCCGCAGGGCCCGGAGCCGCGCCGCCCCGGGGGCCCGGCTGCCGCCGAGCCTGACAAGGCGGCGTGACGGGCCCGGTTCCGCCGCGTTTCCCCCGCGTTACGCCGACCGAGGGGCGACGCGCCGGTCCGTCGGCCCGGCGGCTCCGGGTCGTGTCCGTCTAGACCCCGGTGTACGCCGGCACCTCGCTGGGCCGACCGCCCGCGACGGCCGCGCCGCCGCCCCCGGTCGCCGCCCGACGCGCGCCGCGCAGGTATACGGCCCAGGTCACCGCCGAACACAGTCCGTAGAAGGCGAGGAACGAGACGAACGCGTTGACCCCGGACCCGGTGGTCAGAAAGGACTGCCGGAACGCGAGGTTGATGCCGAGGCCGCCGAGCGCCCCGACCGCGCCGATCAGCCCGATCGCCGCGCCCGACAGCCGCCGTCCGTAGGCCGCCGCCTCCTCGCCGCGCAGGCCCATCGCCCTGGCCTTGGCCTGGTAGATGCCGGGGATCATCTTGTAGGTCGAGCCGTTGCCCACGCCGCTGAGCACGAAGAGCGCGATGAAGCCGACCAGGAAGACCGCCAGCGACTCGGCGCGCGAGGCCACGATCACCACCCCGGTCGCCGCCGCCATCCCCAGGAACGTGAGCAGCGTGATCCGCGCCCCGCCGAACCGGTCGGCCCAGTGCCCGCCGAACGGCCGCACCAGCGAGCCCAGCAGCGGCCCGATGAAGGTGATCGAGGCGGCCTGGAGCGGGGTGCGGTCGAACTGGTTCTGGAGGACCAGGCCGAACGCGAAGCTGTAGCCGATGAACGAGCCGAAGGTGCCGATGTAGAGGAACGACATGATCCAGGTGTGCGCGTCCCTGACCGACTCCCTCGCGGCGCCGGTGTCGTTGGTGACCGGCGCCAGGTTGTCCATGTAACGCCAGGCCAGCGCGGCGGCCACCACGATCAGCGGGGTGTAGACCGCCAGCAGCACCCGGGGGCTGCCGTCGCCGGCGGTGGCGATGACCAGCAGGCCGACGAGTTGCACCACGGGCACGCCGATGTTGCCGCCGCCCGCGTTCAGGCCCAGCGCCCAGCCCTTCTTCCGCAGCGGGAAGAAGGCGTTGATGTTGGTCATCGAGGAGGCGAAGTTGCCGCCGCCGACCCCGGTCAGGATCGCCACCAGCATGAATGTCGTATACGAGGTGCCGGGCTCCATGACCACCCACGCGGCGACCGTCGGCAGCAGCAGCATCGAGGCCGAGACCACCGTCCAGTTCCGGCCACCGAAGCGGGCCACGGCGAACGTGTAGGGCACCCGCACCACCGCGCCCACCAGGGTGGCCGTGGAGACCAGGAAGAACTTCCCGGCCGGGTCGATCCCGTACTCGTCGCCCATGAACAGCACCAGCACCGACCAGAACGACCAGATCGAGAAGCCGATGTGCTCGGAGAGAACGGAGAAGACCAGGTTCCTGCGGGCGACGGACTCTCCCGTGGTCCGCCAGAAGTGCTCGTCCTCCGGGTCCCACTCCTCGATCCAGCGCCCACCCCGACGGGCGGCCCGTGGTTTGACGTCTGACATGGCGCCTCCAGCGCGGTGCGATGGGTGTGCGGGTGTGTACGGGTGGGACGTGCGGGCGGGTGAGATGTCCGAGGCGGACGGTGGAAGGACTCCCCCGAGTGCGGCCGAAGGTAACAACGCCCGACTTCCGGCCTGTTGGCAGCAGGTGACACAGACGAAACCTCGGGCTCACCCGCCGCGCCCCGCCGACGTGAGCCCGCCGGGCCGAGGCGCCCGGAGCCGTCCCCGCGCGGCGGCCGTCCGTTCAGCCCGGGGCGCCCAGCTGGCCGGGCAGCGGGGAGGGGCCCAGGTGGGTGCTCTTCGGCGGCATCCCGGTGCCGCTGGCCGCGCCCGCCCAGATCTGGTCCCAGGTCGGCGGCGGCAGGATCAGGCCCACCTCGTCCGGCGCCGGATAGTGGCTGGTGTAGCGGAGCGCGGGCGACAGCTGCTGGTCCTCGCAGAGCGCGGGGATCAGCACATGGTCGCTGATCGCGGCCGGCAGCTCGACCCACTCGACCGGCAGCGTCCGCAGCCGCCCGGCCAGCGCGGCCGGCGAGATCTCCGACAGGCCCCAGATGCGGCCCTGCCCGGTCAGCAGATAGGTGCCGGGGCGCGGCACCGGGCGCCGGGCCGGCGGGAGTTCGCGCACCCGCGCGATCCGCTCGGCGGCGCGCACCGCCCGTTCCAGGTCGAGCCCCGGCACCACGCGGTGGGTCGCCGAGAGCGTCAACGGGTAGCGCCGGTGGTCCACGACCAGCGCCAGCAGCCGGTCCCCCACCGCGCCCGGGTGCGCCCGGCGCAGCCGGCGCGCGGCCTCAAGGCGGTGGTGCCCGTCGGCCAGCAGCATCGGCGGCAGCGCGGGCGGGTCGATGGTCCAGGCGACGTCGCAGGCCCACAGGCGTTGCAGGCCGCCGCCCGGGACGGGCAACTCCTGGTCGACGGGCCGGCGGACGGTCTCCTCGATGCACGCGTGGAAGGCGCCCAGGTCGGGCGCGGCCAGCAGCAGCGGCTCCACGCTGCCGCCGCGCTCCTTCAGCAGGCGGGCCTGGAACCTGACGGCCGTCTCCCCGACCTGCTGGTGACGCAGCACATGCCCGCTCTCCACCCCGTGCAGGCTCAACGCGCCGAGGACACCCCGCTGTTCGACCGAACCCACGCCGTCGACGCGCTCCAACACGTAATAGCTGGCGCGGCCGAGCGGTCGGGCGAGAACACCGTGGAAGGGGAGCAGCAGATCCGTGCGCGGCGCCGGGCTCTCCGGCGGGACCAGCGGACGGGACAGCTCAGGCAGCAGAGTGCTCCTCCTCGTTCGCGGACACGGGGACCACGACCGGCCGCAGGACGTCCTGCGCCTTTCTGAGCACGGCCTCCAGCTCCTGGGGCCCGTCCGTCACCGCCGTGACGCAGCCATGTCCGGCGACCCGGCTGGTGGTCTCCGGAACATGGCCGCCCAACGGAACGGAGATCTCGACCTCCGTGACCCCGGGCAGCGCGAGCGCCTCCTCGATCCCCTCGACCGCGACCAACACGCCGGGCGGCAGCCGGAGTTGACGGACGCCGGCGTACCGTTCCCGGGTCTGTCGTGCGGGCTGGGGCAGGCCGAGCGCGGTGGCGATGGCCAGGGCGGCGAGGTCGGTGCCCCTGGCCAGCAGCAGCAGGTCGCTGACGGGGTCCTCGCCCGGGTGGGCGTGCGACTCGACGAGCCGGGGGCCCGCCGAGGTCAGGATCACCTCGGTCTGCGAGGGCCCGCTGCGATGGCCGGCGGTGTTGAGGGTGGCGACGACCAACTGGTGGATCTGTTCGATGGTTTCCTCGTCCAGCTCCGCCGGCAGGTCGTACCCCGTCTCCCTGCTCTCCGGCGCGCCGGAGGTGTACTTCCTGGAGACCGCCAGGACGGTGTGCGCGCCGGCCAGGGAGTGGGCCTCCACGCTGAACTCGGGTCCCTCCAGGAACTCCTCGACGATGAGGGCCGGTTCCGGGGGCAGCCCGGCGGCCAGGAACGCCGCGTCCGCCACGTCACGCAGCAGATGGACGTCCTGGCCGCCGAAACCGGTGCGTGGCTTGGCCACGCACGGGAAGCCAACGCGCAGGGCGACGGCTTCCAGATGCGCGGCGCGGTCGCAGTGCTCGAACCGGACGGGGGCACCGGTGAGCTGGTTGACCTTGCCGCGCAGGGCCGCCTTGTCCGTGAGGTACGCGACGGCCGCATGGGGATTGCCAGGAAACCGCAGGGCCTCGTTCGCGCGGGCCGCCGCGAGGGCGCTCGCCTCGGCGAAGCCGAAGATGGAGATCCTGGCCGGGAGGTTGGCGAGGTGGCCGATCGACATCATCAGCCGCGAGTGGTCCATCCACTGCACGGTCATCGCGTCGTCGGCTGCCTCGACCGCCTCCCGAACGCCGGGTTTCGAAAGGTCCGGTGCGAGGACCAGGGTGCTCGCACCAACCGCCCTGGCCGCCTCGACGACCGAGCGGCGCGGGCTGAGCAACACCGCCAGGGGCGTCGGTGGTGTCGTCATGCCGCCCTCGCTGCTCACGCGAACCCTCCGAAAACCCGGATCAGGCCCAGATGTTCGTGACCTGGGCGGCCTGGGCGGAGGACTCGTCGGCGGAGCCCTGAGCGGCGGCTACTCCACCGGACACAGCCGCGACGACAAGGGCTGCGATAAGGCTGAGAGCAAACTTCTTCACGGGTTCCCTCTTCCGTGTCCACATAGACGAACATGAGTGGCATGCTGGCGCAATCATGCTCACGAGCATTCACGGAGAAGTCGATAGAGTCACTGTGGCATCATCTCGCCTGTCAAGTTGACGCCAAGGGGCTGGCCGACGTCGTTCGAGGAAGAAGAGCGTGCACGAATCCGGCGAAATAGACGCAGCGGCGACCCGAGTCTACCGGCTCCGCGTGATCCATCCCACAGATTCGGTGAGCCAGATCGCGACGCGCGCTGGATTGACCGAAGACGAGGTCACCACGGCCGAGGAACGACTCTTCACGCTCGGTCTGTTGCGCACTTCGCCCAGCGGCGGCCGGGTCGCCATCTCGCCGGAGAGCGCGGCCGACGCCCTGCTCGCCCCGCTCGAACAGGACATTCTGCAACGGCGCATCGCCATGGCCGCCACCAGGGCGAGGCTGCACGCGCTCTCCGGGGACTATCTGGAAGCCCGCTCGATGCGCTCGGCCAAGAGCAGCATCGAGGTGGTCGAGGGCATCGAGAACATCCGCGCCGTCATCGACGACCTCGCCCGCACCTGCACCGAGTCGCTGGACGCCCTGGTGCCGGGCGGCGGCCAGCCCGAGGGCGCCATCCGCGCGGCCACCCCGCTGGACCTCGAGACGCTGGAACGTGGTGTGAAGACGCGGATGCTCTTCCAGCACACCGCGCGCAAACACCGGGCCACCGTCGTCTACGCGGGCACCCTGATCGCCGCCGGCGCCCAGGTCCGCAGCGTCAGCGTCCTGCCGTCGAGAATGCTGATCTACGACGCCAGCTGCGCGGTGTTGCCCATCGACCCGCTGCACACGGCCGCCGGAGTGGCCCTCGTTCGGGCGCCGGCGGTGCTCAACTTCCTACAGCAGCTCTTCGAGCACTACTGGGACCGGGCCATCGACTTCGCCGAGGAGGACCAGCGCTCCGGCAGCGAGCCGTCCGACGTGGAGCGCGACGTGTTGGTGCTGATGGCGGCGGGCAAGAAGGACGAGGCCATCGCCCACCAACTCGGCATGTCGCCCCGGTCGGTGAGCAGGGTGGTGGCCCGGCTGATGGAACGCCTGGGCGCCGACAGCCGCTTCCAGGCCGGCGCGCGCGCCGCGCTCCAGGGCTGGCTGTCCTGACCTCGTATCTGGCCCCGTATCCGGCCCTGTAACAGTCCGAGCCACGGCCGGCACCGGAGAACGGTTGAGCAGGAGGAGACGACCGACCGCGATGATCGACCATGAGGCCGACGTACTGATCGAGCACGAGATCGACGCCACCACGGTGCGGATCTACCAGCTGCGGGTCACCCACCCGACCGACCACACCGCCGAGTTGGCCGAACGCGCCGGGCTGACCACCGACGAGGTGCGCCGCGCCGAGCGGCTGCTCTCCCGGCTGGGGCTGCTCCAGCCGACGCCGGGCGGCGGCTGGGTGGCGATCAACCCGGAGAACGCGGCCGAGAACCTGCTGGCGCCTTTGGAGGGCGACATCCTCCGGCAGCGGGTGGCGATGGCCGCGACCAGGGAGCGGCTGCACGCGCTCTCCGGGGACTATCTGGAGGCCCGCTCGATGCGCTCGGCCAAGAGCAGCATCGAGGCCGTGGAGGGCATAGAGAACATCCGCGCCGTCATCGACGACCTCGCCCGCACCTGCGTCAGGTCGCTCGACGCGCTGGTGCCGGGCGGCGGGCAGAGCGAGGCGGCGCTGGCGGCCGCGGCACCGCTCGACATGGACCTCCTCAAGCGCGGGGTGCTGATCCGCTCGCTGTTCCAGCACGGCGCCCGCCGGCATCGGCCGACCGCGCGGCACGTGGAACGCATCACCGCCGCCGGGGCGATGGTCCGCACCACCGGGGTGCTCGCCTCCCGGATGCAGATCTACGACGACGAGGTGGTGGTGCTGCCGCTGGACCCGGGCCGCTCGGGCGCGGGGGTCGCCCTGGTCCGCGACCCGGCGGTGGTGGACTACGCCAGCCAGTTCTTCCAGCTCAGCTGGGACGAGGCGCTGGACTTCGAGGGCCGGGGCGACCAGCCGACGGCGACGCCGGAGAAGGCGCCGATCGGCCAGGAGCGGGACGTGCTGCTGATGATGGCCGCCGGCCTGTCCAACGACGAGATCGCCGAGCGGCTGGGCGTCTCCCAGCGGTCGGTGAGCCGCGTGGTGGCCAGCCTGATGGCCCGGCTGAACGCGACCAACCGCTTCCAGGCCGGCGTCGAGGCGGCCGCCCAGGGCTGGCTCACCACCTGAGGCGCCCTCGGGCGCGCCGGGCCGGCCCGGCGGCTCAGCGGCGGGTCAGGAAGTCGGCCGCCACCGGCCCCGCGTCCCGCCCGCCCGAGCCGCCGGCCTCCAGCACCACGGCGAACGCCAGGTCCTCCTCGCCGAGATAGCCGATCATCCAGGCGTGGGTGGCGAGTTCGCCGTCCTCGTTCTCGAACTCGGCGGTGCCGGTCTTGGCGTGCGGCTCCCCCGGCACCTCGGCCAGCGCGGAGGCCGAGCCCTCGGTGACCGTGTCCCGCATCAGTCCCCGCAGCGCCTCGACGGTCTCATCGGACAGCTCGGCCGACGCCTCGTGGCGGTTCTCCACGGCCTCGGGCACCAGCACCGGCTGGTGGAAGGCGCCGGCCGCCACCGTCCCCGCGACCGAGGCCATCACCAACGGGCTGGCCTGCACCTGGTGTTGGCCTATCAGCGAGGCGGCCAGCTCGTTGTCCTCCGTGGTCGTCGGCACCGAGCCGTCGAAGGTGGCCGCCCCGACCTCCCAGGTGCCGCCGATGCCGAACGCCTCGGCGGTCCGCCCCAGCGAGTCGTGCTCGAAGCGGTCGAGGTTGCCTATGAAGGCCGTGTTGCACGAGGCGGTGAAGGCCTCGTGCAGGCTGGTGTCGTCGCCCAGCTCGAACTCGCCCTGGTTCTCGAAGCGTTGACCGTTGACCGTGACGTACCGCGGGCAGCCCAGCACGTCGTCCACGCCGGCCCCGCTCTCCAGCAGATGGGCCGCCGTGATCACCTTGAACGTGGAGCCGGGCGCCAACTGCCCCTCCAGGGAACGGGCGAAGCCGTCCGTCGGGGTGTCGGCGGCGGCCAGCACCTCGCCCGTGGAGGCGCGCAGCGCCACGATCGAACCGTCGCTGCCCGCCTCGGCGAGCGCCTCCTCGGCCGCCCGCTGGACGTCCGGGTCCAGCGTGGTGACCACGGGCGTCCCCGGCTCGCCCGCCCGCTCCTCCAGGGTGCGCACGGCCTCCCCCGACTCCCGGTCGGCGACGACGAGTTCGGCGCCGGCCGAGCCGGCCAACACCTCCTGGTACCGCGCCTGGAGGCCCGAGGCGCCCTCGCCGGTCTCCGCGTCCACCGAGCCGACCACGGACCGCGCGGCCAGCGCCAACGTCCGTTCCTCCTCCGCGAACTGGAAGCCCGGAACGGCGACCAGCTCCTCGGCGTGCTCGGCGTAGACCTCGTCCCGGAGCGTTATCACCGGGACCGCCTGGTCGGGCTCGGCCTCGGCCACCCGCTCGGCCAGCGCCTCGACGTCGACGCCGGCGTCCAGCTCCTCCAACACCTCCCAGGCCCGCTCCTCGTCGCTGAGCTGGGCCGGCCATATGCTCACCGACCACACCCGGGCCGGCCCGGCGACCGGGGACTCGTCCGCGCCCAGGATGCCCGCCCGCTCCGGCCAGGCGACCGTGTTGACCAGGGTCTGCCCCTCGGCCAACTCCGGGTGCAGCAGGGCCGACTCCCAGCGCAGCCGCCACTCGTCCCCGGAGCCGGGAACGGCGACCGCCACGCTCTCCCAGGAGACCTCGCCCAGCCCGGACAGCGCGAAGCGGGCGGTGAAGCCCACCGCCCGCGCGTCGTCGGGCGCCCCATCGGGCCGGTCGACCGGGCCGGTCACCTCGAAGGACATCTCCTCCGGCTCGGTGTTGGCCACCACGGAGCCGAGCAGCGACTCGGCGGCCGCCGGATCGTCGGTGAGGCCCGCCGCATCGGCCAACTCCCCGGCCGCCCAGGCGTCGAGGAAACGCTCGGTGACCGCGCGGGCGCGCTCCTCGCCCTTGTCGTCGCCTCCACCGCGCAGCAGCAGGACCGCCACCACCGCGAGCACCGTCACCAGCGCGGCGCCGCCGATGAGCGTGACGCGATGCGTCCGCCAACTCCCGCGCCCCAGAGCGGGAGTCCCTGTCGATCCGCTGTTCGCCATGGCGCGACCTTACCGGCCCACACTGACAAAAGGCGGGCGTACGCTCTCAACCGTCCGACACCGGCCGGAACACGGCCGGTCAACGCCGTTCAACCGCGCGGGAGTTCACCACGGAACGCCGGCGGGAGTGAGCCGCGACACCGCCCCGCGCCGCCGCGTCACCGGCCGGGCCCGAGCACGGCCGTGAACATGACGAAGCCCCGCCCCGGAAACCCGGGACGGGGCCGTTGCGCACCGGCGTGGCCGGTCGCGCGGGAGTGGAGATGGCGGGAATCGAACCCGCGTCCAACGAAGTGGAAGGAGGGCTTCTCCGAGCGCAGTCCGCTGCGATTTTCTCAGCCCCGGAGATCACGCGGACAAGTCTCCGACGGGCTCAGTCACTGTGTGTTGTCCCGCACACCCCCGTGACCGGAGTGGGCGGTGAGTTCCCTAGCTGATGCCAGGACCCGGGGCGGGAACTAACCCGGGCTGACACCTCGCGGTCGCTGCTCAGGCAGCGAGGGCGAAGGAATCGCGCTTGGTATTGGCGATTATTTTTTCGCGGCATATGGTTAACGAGATCATTGCCGCTTCCTCGGCTCGCTTCCCCTGCTTCGACGTTCGCTGTCGAAACCGATCATCCCCGTGTTGAGTTAACAAACGACCCGCCGTGGGCATTCCCCGGCGGCCCGTGCGTGTGCTCCGTCGTCGAGTATAGCGCGGGAGCGCCCGTGGTGCCCGGGAGTTTCCGCCCGGGCGTGCGCCTCAGGCCCGCTGCCTGCGGCGGGCGGCCGACATGGCCCGCTCCGCCTCCCTGCGGTCCTGCTTCTCCCGCAGCGTGTGACGCTTGTCGTACTCCCGCTTGCCCCTCGCCAGCGCTATCTCGACCTTGGCGCGGCCGTTCACGAAGTACAGCTGGAGGGGAACGAGGGTGAGGCCGCTCTCCTGGAGCTTGCCGATCAGCTTGTCGATCTCCGAGCGGTGCAGCAGCAGCTTGCGCTTGCGCCGCGCGCTGTGGTTGGTCCAGGTGCCCTGCGCGTACTCCGGGATGTGCACGTTGTGGAGATACGCCTCGGCACCGTCGATCTGGCCGAATCCGTCGACCAGCGAGGCCCGGCCGGCGCGCAGCGACTTGACCTCGGTGCCCGTCAGCACCAGCCCACACTCGTAGGTATCCAGAATGTGGTAGTCGTGCCGGGCACGCTTGTTCTGCGCGATGAGTTTGCGTCCCTTTTCCTTAGCCATGGCCAGCCAAGTCTACCCGTGGGCGGGCGGTCAGGCCCCGCCGGAGAGCCCGTCCAGGACGGTCCTCGCCTTCGCCTCCGCGTCCGCGCCCGGGTCCACCACCAGGTCGGGCACGATGCCGTCCTGGTCGACGGTCCGGCCCGACGGCGTCACATAGTGCCCGACGGTCAACTCGGCGACCGAGCCGTCCGGCTGCTCGCTCGGCATCTGCACGGTGCCCTTGCCGAACGTCCGGTGACCGACGATGACCGCGCGGTTACGGTCCTGGAGCGCTCCGGTAAACATCTCGGCCGAACTCATGGTGCCGCCGTCCACCAGCACCACCAGCGGGGTGTCGGTGTCCCCGCCGCGCGCGGCGTGCAGGGCGCGCTCCTCGCCGTGCACGTCGTAGGTGGCGACCAGCCCGCCGTCGAGGAAGACTGAGGCGGAGTCGGCGGCCTCGGTGAGCAGCCCGCCCGCGTTCCCCCGCAGGTCGAGCACGATGCCGTGGTCGGCGGGCACCTCGGCCACCGCGTCCCGCAGTAGCTGGGCCGAGCCCCGGGTGAACGAGTCCACCTCGATGCGGGTGACCCCGTCGCCGCTCTCGGTGACCACCACGCTGCGCACGGTGAGTCGGGCGCGTTCCACCGACAACTCCCAGCGGCGGCCCTCCCGTTCCATGCCGAGCGAGACGGTGCTGCCCGGGCCGGCCTGCTCGGGGCGGTCGCTGCCGCGCAGCCGGCTGACCACGTCGGTGACAGGACCGCCGGCCAGCGTGACCCCGTCGATGGTGCGGATCTCGTCGCCTGGCTCGATCCCGGCCCGCTCGGCTGGGCTGTCGGCGTGCACCTCGCTGACCTCGATCCGGCCGTCCGCGGTGCGCAACACCGCTATCCCGGTGCCGACATACTCGCCCTCAAGCCTCCGGCGCAGCCGCTCGTACTCCTCGGCCGTGTAGGCAGCCGACCAACGGTCGCCGCTGCGGCTGACCAGCCTTCTGGCGTCGTCGATCGTCCCCGATGCGGGGCCCCGTGCCTCCTCGCCCCCGAGCCCGGCGCCCGAGCCGGAGGCGAGCACCGTGCTCTCCGAACCGTCGGCCCCCTCGGGCCACGAGCCGGTCGCGGCCCCGGTCACCAACACCCCGGTGAAGACACATGCCAGGGCCGCACCGCGCCGGACGCTCCGGGACGAACCACGGTGAGACGGACGTGACATGGTGCGGAGTGTAGGACATCCCCGGCGGGCGCACGGTAGTTGACAGCCCGTCCAGCATCGGGGATTCGTCACACCCGATTCACACCTTCAGGTACTTGTACAAAGCGAAGAATGCTGCAAGGGCCGGCATCACGATGCCCGTCGCCAACACATAGGGCAGCACCGAGAGAACGGCGTCCCAGCCGACGAAGTCGATCACCGGAATCCGCTCGGCGAGGAAGCTGTCGATCCCCAGGTACACCCCGAGCAGCAGCAGACAGGCGAAGACCGCGCCCAACAGGCCGGCGATGGTCGCCTCCAGGATGAACGGCAGCTGGATGTAGAAGCTGGAGGCGCCGACCAGCCGCATGATCCCGGTCTCCCGGCGGCGGCTGAAGGCGGAGACCCGCACGGTGTTGACGATCAACAGTACCGCCACCACCAGCATCAGCAGCATCAGCCCCACCGCCGCGATGTTCACGCCGTTCAACAGGTTGAAGAGGTTCTCCAGCAGGGACCGTTGGTCGGTCACCGACTGAACGCCCTCCCGGCCGGCGAAGGCCGAGGAGATCACCTCGTACTTGGTGGGGTCGGTCAACTTCACCCGCAGCGACTCCTGCATCTGCTCCGGGGTCACCACCGAGGCGAACGGCGAGTCCTTCTGCTGCTCCTGGTAGTGCTCGTACGCCTCCTCGGCCGTCTCGTGGAAGACCCTCTCGACCAGCGCCAGATCCTCCAGCTCGGCCTGGATCTCCTCCCGCTGCTCATCGGTGGCCGGGCCACGGGAACAGGCGGGATCGGTCTCGGCGTCGATCTCGTTGCAGAGGAAGATCGACACCTCGACCCGGTCGTACCAGTAGTCCTCCATGCTGTTGACCTGCTTGCGGGCGAGAAGCGCGCCGCCCAGCAGGGCCAGGGAGAGGGCGACCGAGACGATCACCGCGAACGTCATGGTGAGGTTCCGCCGGAGACCGACCCCGATCTCCGAGAGGACGAAGTGGGCGCGCATGGCGTCCTTTCCGTGGTCGAGTCAGTGCTGGTAGCCGTAGACGCCGCGGGTCTGGTCACGCACCAACCGACCGCGTTCGAGTTCGATCACACGCTTACGCATCTGGTCCACGATCTGGGCGTCGTGGGTCGCCATGACCACGGTGGTGCCCGTGCGGTTGATGCGGTCCAGCAGCTTCATGATGCCCACCGAGGTCTGCGGGTCCAGGTTTCCCGTGGGCTCGTCGGCGATCAGCAGCAGCGGGCGGTTGACGAACGCCCGGGCGATGGCGACGCGTTGCTGCTCACCACCGGACAGCTCGCTCGGCATCCGGTCGTCCTTGCCGCCGAGACCCACCAGGTCCAGCACCTCCGGCACCGTCTTGCGGATCTGACCGCGCGGCTTGCCGATCACCTCGAGGGCGAAGGCGACGTTCTCCCCCACCGTCTTGTTGGGCAGCAGCCGGAAGTCCTGGAAGACGGTGCCGAGTTGCCTGCGCACCTGGGGCACCTTCCAGTTGGAGAGCCGGCCGAGATCCTTGCCGAGCACATGCACGGTGCCCTCGCTGGCGCGCTCCTCCCGCAACAGCAGCCGCAGGAAGGTGGACTTGCCCGAGCCCGACGAGCCCACCAGGAAGACGAACTCGCCACGTTCGACCTCCAGCGAGACGCCGCTGAGGGCCGGCGCCTGCTGCCGGGGATATGTCTTGGAGACGTTGTCGAATCGAATCACGGTTACACCAAGTCGGGACTGGGTACGGACAAGGGGTTCTCCCTTGCTGGGCAGACCCTACGCGAAGCGCCGCGCGGCGCGCAGTCCCGGCGCCCGCGCCTCCACCCCTCTTGCCCCCTCTTGCGGGGGTTGTCCCCCGGGGGCCGCCCCCGTGCCCGGCGCCCGCTCGTCTGCGGATCGGCCCGGCGCCTGGCACAGTGGAGGGGAGGGGGAACGAGAGGAGACGATCACATGACCGCCGACTGGATGGTGTGTGCCAACTGCGCGGGGCGGGTGAGCGAGGGGCGGTGCGCTGTGTGCCGCGCCGAGTTGGCGCGGCTGCGGCAGGAGCGCGGCCCCTGGGCCGTGCTGGGCACCCCCGGCGCGCTGATCGCCATCCTGCTGGGGCTGGCCGCCGTGGCACTGCTGGTGGCCCGCCCGGCCTGAGCGCGAGGTCCGTGCGCACGGCCTGAACCCGGGGAACGGGAGGCCGGGCGCAGCGGACAGAACGAGCGACGGGCCCGGAACGACTGAGCGTTCCGGGCCCGTTGCCCTGTGTCAGGATCGGCTACCGCGCCATCAGGCGGTGGCGCCGCCCTTGTTGATCAGGCGGGGCAGGTAGCGGAAGCCCACACCGCCGGCGATCATGGTGGCGGCACCGATGATCAGCAGGGTCTCGTTGGTGGACGAACCGGTCTCGGCCAGCTCCTCACGGGGCTCCTCCGGGACCTCGGCATCGGTCAGGTCCTCGGTGGGGGTGTCCTGCTCGATGGGGCTGCTGCCACCCTCGGTGTCGGGCTCCAGGCCGCCGTCGCCACCCTCGTTGACGCCCTGCGGGCCGCCGCCACCGGGGGTGCCGCTGCCGTCGGACTCGTTGCCGTCCGACTCGTTGCCGTCCGACTCACCGCCGTCGGACTCGTTACCGTCCGACTCGTTACCGTCCGACTCGTTGCCATCGGACTCGTTGCCATCGGACTCGTTGCCGTCCGACTCGTTGCCATCGGACTCGTTGCCGTCCGACTCGTTACCGTCCGACTCGTTGCCATCGGACTCGCCGCCGTCGGACTCGTTGCCGTCCGACTCGTTGCCATCGGACTCGCCCTCGTTGGTGCCCTCGTCGTCACCCTCCGAGGAACCCTCGGTGATGCCGATGATGCCGCCATCGCTCCCCTCGATGACGCCCACGATGCTCGCGTCCTGCGTCGAAGGCTGGGCCGGCTTGGCCGAGTTGTTGCTCGCCGACGCGGTGCCGACGACGGCGAGCGAGGCGCCCGCCGCGAAGACGGCGGCTGCGGCGATACGCGCCACGTTGGCCCGTGTCTTGGGACTGGCCATCTATCCACTACCCCCTGTAGCTATTTGGTGTGTGACGGTGCTCGTCACAGTGTCCCGTGAATGGGGCAGCCTCACGCAAGGGCAGCGGAACTGCGTGGGGTTCGCCTTCGTTCTCACGCGCCCCTTGCGCAACTCGCACCCACGGATCACAGGCGTGCCAAGTGAACAGCCTTCCCTCTGAACGCATCCCCGTCAAGCAGGATGTCCGGTAAGTGCCTTACCGAGGGGAAGAGTTGTGTGAAGGTTACTTCTCGTGCTGTTTACGCCAGCGGATTCCGGCTTCCAGGAAGTCGTCGATATCCCCGTCCAACACGCCCTGCGGGTTTCCGACTTCGTGTTCGGTACGCAGGTCCTTGACCATCTGGTACGGCTGGAGAACGTAACTGCGCATCTGGTTGCCCCAGGAGTTCCCCCCGTCGCCCTTGAGGGCGTCCATCTTGGCCTGCTCGGCGGCCCGTTGGTGGGCGAGCAGCCGTGACTGGAGGACGCGCATCGCGGCGGCGCGGTTCTGGATCTGGGACTTCTCGTTCTGGCAGGAGACGACGATGCCGGTCGGCAGGTGCGTGATCCGCACCGCCGAGTCCGTGGTGTTGACCGACTGGCCGCCGGGCCCCGAGGAGCGGAAGACGTCCACCCGGATCTCGTTCTCCGGGACCTCGATGTGGTCGGTCTGCTCCACCACGGGGAGCACCTCCACGCCGGCGAACGAGGTCTGGCGGCGGCCCTGGTTGTCGAACGGGGAGATCCGCACCATCCGGTGGGTGCCCTGCTCGACGGAGAGCGTGCCGTAGGCGTAGGGGGCCTTGACCGTGAAGGTGGTGGACTTGATGCCCGCCTCCTCCGCGTAGGAGGTGTCGAGGATCTCCGTCGGGTAGCCCTTGCGCTCCGCCCAGCGCAGATACATCCGTTGGAGCTGCTCGGCGAAGTCCGCCGCGTCGACGCCGCCGGCCTCGGCGCGGATGCTGATCATCGCCTCGCGCGGGTCGTACTCGCCGGAGAGCAGGGTGCGCACCTCCAGCTCGTCCACGGACTTGCGCACCGAGGCCAGCTCGTCCTCGGCCTCGCGGCGGGCGTCCGCGTCGCTCTCGGCCTCGGCCAGCTCGAAGAGGACCTCCAGGTCCTCGATCCGGCCGTGCAACTCCTCGACCTTGCGCAGCTGGCCCTGGAGCAGCGACAGCCGACTGGTCACCTGCTGGGCGCTCTCCGGGTCGTCCCACAGCGTGGGAGCCGCCGCCTGCTCTTCGAGCTGGGCGATGTCGGCCCGCATCTTGTCGAGGTCGATCACGGCCTCGATGGACTCCATGGTGGAGGCGAGGGACTTGAGCGCTTCGGAAACATCGACGACTGCCACCCCCCCAGCGTAACCGTTGACGTCCGGGGCGCAGGGCCGGCCGGCGGCGGTGAACCGGGCGGCGGGGCGTCAGCCGACGTCGGCCGCGTCGACCAGGGTGACCTCGGTCGCCGGTCCCCGCCCGTCGCCCCCGCCGCCCTCGTCGCCGCCGGAGAACAGCAGCCACCCGGCGACCACGGCGAGCACGGCGGCGCCGGCGACCGTGACGGCGAGCCGACGGCGCCGGCGTGCGCCTGCGGTGGTGTTGCGGGCCGAGCCGGCGCGCGGCTGACCGGGGGCGCGGGGCGCGCGGGCGGTGCCGTGCGCTCCTCCGGCCAGCTCGTCGGCGTCCGGCACCCGCATCCGGGTGTGGGTGACGCGCTCGGAGTCGGGGGCGGCGCCGCGCACCAGCGGGACGGCGGCCCTGGTCGGGGCGGCGGTCGCCAGGGCGGCCGTGTTCTCGCCGTGCCCGCCGTACCCGGCGTACTCGGGGTCCCCGGACGCCGGCCGGCGCTCCTCGTCGGAGGCCGGGTCGCCGAGGTCCAGCGGGGGGAGGCCGGCCAGCGCGGGCCGCGTCTCGCGCAGCCGGGAGGCCAGCTCGGCGGCGCGCAGCCGCGAGGCAGGGGCCTTGGCCAGGCACTGCTGGATCAGCTCCCACAGCTCGTCCGGGAGCCCGGGCAGCGGGGCCACCTGCTCGGTGACCTGGCGGCGCAGCACGGCGCCCGGGTGTCCGCCGCCGAACGGGGTGAAGCCGGACAGCAGCTCGTACAGCACGGTGACCAGGGCGTAGATGTCGACGGCCGCGCGCGGCGGCAGGCCCTCGACGATCTCGGGGGCCATGTAGTCGGGGGTGCCGACGACGCCTGACCTGCCGCCGTGGCGGGGCTCGTCGATCAGCTTGGCGACCCCGAAGTCCGTGAGCAGCGCGACGGGTTGCTCGCCCGAGGTGTCGAGCAGGATGTTCTCCGGCTTGACGTCGCGGTGGACGATGCCGGCGGCGTGCGCGACGGCGAGGCCGCTGGCCACGCCGGCGACGATGGTGGCCGCCTCGGCGGGGGCAAGACGGCGCTCGCGGGTGAGGTGGGTGCGCAGGTCGGGGCCGCGCACCAGGTCCATCACCAGGGCGATCTCGCCGTTCTCCCCTGCGGCGCCCTCCTGGCTCTCGGGGACCAACAGCTCGCGGACGCCGACGATATGGGGGTGTTCGAGGCCGAGGAGCGCGTGCCGTTCATGGGCGAAGCGCTCGGCGAGGTCGGGGTCGGCGGCCAGGTCCTCCCGCAGGAGCTTGATCGCGACGGGGCCCTCGGGCCCCTCCCCGAGCCACACCGTTCCGGCGCTGCCGCGGCCGAGCACACGGTGGGCGGTGTAGTGGCTGCCGATGTTCCGTGCCATGGCGTGAGGCTACGACGCGGCCTCGCCGGGCACAGGACAGCACGCCGGGCTTGTCCGGGTTTGCCGGCATGTCCAGGGCGAAATTCCCGACGGGAAGTCGATAAATCACCGAGATCACCGTCGAGTTGTCGCTTCACCGGTGAGGGGATTCACCAACGAAACGGCGCCCGTTGGTCATTCACCGCCGTCGGGGAGGTTGTCGTCCACGGTCTGCTGGGCCTCGTCGATCAGCCCGAGCATTTCCCGCAGGTCGTCGAACCAGTCGGTGACGGTGTCCCAGAAACTCCTGCCGTCCGCGATCCAGTCCTGGAGCGGCGTGAAGTTCCAGATCAGAAAACCGATCACGACCAGAATCAGCAGCATGAAGAGGCAGCCCTTGAGGCAGCCGAGTCCGGGAATCCGCATCGGGTTGGCGCCGCGGGAACGGCCGCGCGGCTCGCGCTCCCGGCGCGGCTCGGCCTGGCGGCGCTGCGGGGGCTCCTGGTAGGGCGGCGGCACCGGGCGCTGGTACTGCTGCGGCGGGGGCGGGGGCGGCTGGTAGCGCTGCTGCTGGGGCTGCTGCGGCGGGTAGCCGTAGGGGTCCTGCCGGGGCTGGTTGGGCGCCGGGGGCTGCGGGTGCTGTTGCTGCGGGCGCCGCTGGGGCTGCCGCTGCGGCGGGCGGTAGAGCGGGTCCTGCGGCTGCTGGACCGGCTGCACCCGGGTGGGCTCGTTGCGGTCCCTGGCGGCGCGCATCTGCTCTTCCCAGGGGTGCGGGCCCTCGGGCTCGGGGGGCGTGGCGCCGTGCGTCGGCATGGCGCGGGTGGCGTTGAGGCCGTCGTCCCGCCGGCCGCCGCCCTCGCCCTCGCCGTCCCGGCCGGTGGTGGGCAGCACGTTGGTGGCGGCGTCGGGGTCGGCGCCGAAGCCGCCGTCGCCCCGGCCCTCGCCCGAGGCGTCGCGGGAGCCGCCGGGCAGCACCTGGGTGGGCTCGGACGAGCCCTCGGGGCCGATGCCGGTGCCGGGCACGCGGACCGGAGACGCCTCGGGCAGCAGCAGGGCGCCGACGCCCAGGGCCGCGTTGCGCTGCTCGGGGGTGGCGTGCTCGTTGATCCCGGCGGCGACGGTGCGCAGCGCGCGGGCCAGGTTGCTCGCCGAGGGGCGCTCGTCGGCGGACTTGCGCAGGCAGCGCTCGATCACGGTCCACAGCGGTCCTGGCACGCCGTCGGGGCGGTGCGGCCGCTCGCTGATGTGGCGCTGGAGCACCTGGAGGGTGTTGGAGCCGCCGAACGGGGGCTGCCCGGTGACCAGTTCGTAGAGCAGGATGCCGGCGCCGTAGATGTCGACGGCCGAGGTCTGCTCGCGGCCCTCGGCCGACTCGGGCGCCACGTAGGAGGGGGTGCCGACGAACTCGTGGGCCCTGGTGACGCCCGGGGAGTCCGCGAGCCTGGCGATGCCGAAGTCGGTGAGCATCGGGCGCAGCGGCTGGCCGTCCCTGCCGCCGGCGAGCAGCACGTTGGCCGGCTTGAGGTCCCGGTGGACGATGCCCTTGCCGTGCGCGGCGGCCAGCGCGTCCGCGATCTGGGCGGTGAGCAGCGCGGCGCCGACCGGGGTCATCGGGCCGTTCTCGTAGAGGTGACGGTGCAGGTCGGGGCCGTCGATCAGGTCCATCACCAGGGCTATCACCTCGCCCTCGACCACCAGGTCGCGGGTGCGGACGATGTTGGTGTGGTTGGCGGCGGCCAGGCGCAGCAGGACGGAGCGCTCGCGCAGGAAGCGCATCACCACGTCCGGGTCGTGGGCCAGCTCCTCCTTGAGGACCTTGATCGCGACCAGCTCGCCCGGCTCGCCCTGGACGGCGGCCTCGGAGCCGGCGGTCTCGCGCTGGCGGCCGCGCCAGACGGTGCCGGTGGCGCCGCGTCCGAGCGGCTCCTCAAGCAGGTACTTGCTGCCTACCGGCCGCACGCTAGCTCCCTGATGCTTCGCTGATGGTCACGGGACCCGAGGCCCCTACTGTAGTGCCGCACTGTAGTGCCGCCGGGTGACAGCGAGGGGGTGCCGGGGCGGCGGCCCGTGCCCTGGTTGCTGGGACGCGGCGGTCGGCCGGTCGGTTGCGTGGGTCGGCGGGCGCGGGTGCGGGCGGGCGGCGCGCCGGCGGCCGGCGGGAGGGTCGCGTGGGGTGCGGCGGGCGGGCCGGGAGATGATGGGGCGTCGGACGGCGGGCCGCGCCGACGGGACGGTCGACGGTCGCGGGAACGCGCTTTCCCCGGGGCCTGGCAACGACCGATCAGATCTGGTCAGATATAGCCAATCAAGATCATTAAGCATCAGACGCGCGTTCCGGTGTCAGTGACGGGTGCGAGGATGCCAGCAGCATCCGCATCCGTTGCGGGTCGGGACATGACAGCCGGGAGTGACCGGGAGGGCCGATGCCGATTCAGATCAGGGTGACCGTTCTCGGGCCCGGCGTTGCCGACGGCGTCGACGTGGCGATCTCCGCCCCGGCCGGCACCCCGCTCTCCGCCGTCGTGGGCTCGCTGGCCAGCGCGGTCTCGCCCGGGGGCGCGGCGCCGGGGGCGGTCTTCTGCGAGGACCGCCGGCTGGACCCGGCGCGCTGCCTGTTGGGACAGCCGCCCCTGGTGGACGGCGCGGTGCTCTCGCTGCACCGGCCGCTGGAGGGGCCGGGCGCCGAGCCGGTCCCGGCCCGGCTGCTCGTCGCGTCCGGGCCGGACGCGGGCGGCGTCCACCTGCTGCGCGGCGGCACGGCCACCATCGGCCGCTCCGCCGACGCCGACATCCCCCTCGACGACCCCGATGTCTCCCGGCTGCACTGCTCGTTGACGCTCGGCTCCGACGGCACCATCGCGGTCGCCGACCTCGGCTCGACCAACGGCACCTGGCTGGACGGCCGCCCCGTGCGCGAGCGGCCCGTGCTCCTGCCGCCCGGCGGGATACTGCGGCTGGGCGAGTCCGCGCTGCGGGTGCTGACCGCCGACGAGCGGCCGGCGCCCCCGGCGCTGGCCCTGGGCGGGCCGCCGGCGCTGTCCGCGACGCGGCCGGTGGAGTCCGGCGGCCCGGAGTCGGGCGCCCCGGACGAGCCGCCGCCGACGCGGGT
>NZ_RFFJ01000064.1 GCF_003696235.1 Streptomyces triticirhizae | reverse complement strand
GGGCCGCTGCGCGCGGCGGGCGGGGGCGCGGGCCGCCCCGCGCGGCAGGCGCGGCAGGCGATGCGCCCCGGCGAGTGGCCAACGTGTCGGCGGCAGGCGCGCACGTTCGTCCCGACCGATCGGCGGTGTCCCGGCGCCCAACGGGCAACGCCCGGCAAGCGACGCGAGGTTGCCCTCCGGAGCCCACGCACCGAGCAACGCCCCACCGGTCGCCAACTCGAGGCGCGCCGCCAGCCGCCAACCCGAGGCGCGCCGCCAGGCAACGGCCCACCCGCCGCCGACCCAGGGCACACCACCAGGCGGCGGGCCGTCGGGGGGCAAAGGTTCACCGGGGGAGCCTCCCAACGGGGGGTTCCGTTCACCGGCGTTGCCTACGCTCGTCGACCCCGGGCCCCCCGGGCCCCCCGGGCCCCCCGGGCCCGGGGTTCCGGGGAGGGGGAGAACGATGCTGCGTACGGTTTTTCACACGGACCAGGTCGCCGCGGCCGAGGAGCGGTTCGCCGCCTGGCGGGAGTGCGTCAGCCGGGGCGTGGTCGTCACCACGCAGGAGCCGCTGCCGACCGGTCCTGAACGGTCGGCGTTTCGGGGGGTGTTACGCGCCGGCGCGCTGGGTCCGGTGCGGGTCAACGCCATGGAGTACCGGGCGCTGGTCGCGAAGCGGACGCCTCGGCAGATCAGGGAGCTGGACCCGGGCTGGTACCAGGTCGGGTTGATCCCGCACGGTCGCCAGAGCATCGCGCTCGACGGCCCGCCGACCCGGCTGTGGCCGGGCGACATGGTGCTCTACGACACCACCCAGCCGTTTGTCGCCCGGGTGCCGCCGGCGCTGTCCACCGGTTCGGTGGTGCTCCAGCTGCCGACCGGTCAACTGCCGTGGCAGTGAGGCCGATTACGGCCGTTGTTCGGGCGTCGGCTGCCGGGTGACGATCCGGCGGTCACCCTGCTGCGGCGGCTGCTGCTGGATCTGATCGGGCCGGTGGCCGGCGGGGCGGGGTCCGGCTGGGGGCCCAGCGACGCGGGGCGGCTCGGGGTGTTGGTCACCGACCTGGTGACGGCGGTGGTCGAGCGGCGGTTGGACCCGGCCGAGCCGCCGTCGCCGGCCGGCGCCGACGTGCTGCGGCTGCGGATCGGCGCGCATATCGAGCGGCGGCTGGCCGATCCCGGGCTCGACCCGGCGAACGTCGCGGCGGCGCACCATATCTCGGTGCGCTATCTGCACCGGATCTTCCAGCCGTCGGGCGGGGTCGCCGCCGCCATCCGCGCGCTGCGGCTGGAGCGTTGCCGCCGCGATCTGTTGGACCCGGCGCTCGCCGACACCCCGGTCGGCAGCATCGGCGCGCGGTGGGGTTTCACGCGCCCCTCGGACTTTGGGCGCGCCTTTCGGGCCGCCTACGGCCTCCCGCCGGGCGCCTACCGGCGCGAGGCCCTTGCCGCGCGCCCCGTTCCGGTCGGTGCGCCCAGCGCATAGCGGAGTGCGCGCAGGCCGCATCGCCGGGCGGCTCGCGCTGGCAAGACTTCCCGTGGTTCCGGCCCCCGGGGCCTCAACTCGACGCGAAGGACGCACCGATGGCACGACCGTTGGCACTCCGCACCCGACTCGCCACCACCGCAGCACTGGGCGTGGCGACGCTCACCCTGTCCGTGCTGGCGCCGCAGGCCGCCTCGGCCGCCCCGGCCGAGCGGCCCACGGCCCAACAGCCCGCCGCCGCACAGCCCGCCGCCGGGCAGCCCTCCGTCTCCGCCGTCACCGGCGTGGTGCACGGCGGGCACTCGGTCTGGACGCGGGTCAACCCGTTCTCCGGCAAGAAGCCGTGGACCACCATCCAGGGCGAGTCCATCACCGCCACCCGCAAGCGGTGGGGCGCCGACGGCAAGTGGTGGTACTGGGTCCGCTTCAACGCGGACGGCCTGACCGGCCATGTGGCCGGCGACGTCACCAACATCACGCACTCGCACCTCGACACCTGTTCCTGAGTCTTCCGCAGGCCCGAAGGAACGGCCGACCGGCCGGTCCGCGACCCGCCCCAGGGGTCGCGGACCGCCCGCGTTCAGGCGTCGGCGCCGCCCGACAGCTGCCCCGCCGGTTGCGCCGGCGGCCTGCTGCCGCAGGAGTCGCGGATGGTCAGGCGCGGGTGGAGCACCACGTGCCGGGTGGCCAACGGGCCGGCGTCCGGCGGGGTGTCCATCCGGTCCAGCAGCAGCTGCGCCGCGACCTCGCCCAGCAGCCGCTTGGCCGGCGCGACCGCCGTCAGCGGCACCTCGGCGAGCGAGGCGATCTCGTCGTCGTAGGCGATCAGCGCCATCTCGCTGGGCGTGTGCACGCCCCGGGCGCGCAGCCTCTGGAGCAGCTCTATCGCGTCGTAGTCGGAGTGCACCAGCGCGGCGCGGGTCCCGTTCGCCAGCAGCGCGTCGATGAACGCGTCGTACCGCCGGTCGGCGCCCCGCGCGTCGGGTGAGGGCCGGCCGCCGTTGATCGCCGGCGCCCCGGGGTCCAGACCGAGCCGCTCCACGGCGTGCTGGTAGCCCTCGCGGATCAGCGGCGCCGTGGGCGTCTCGTTGAGGTAGAGCCCCACCGAGCGGTGGCCGAGTCCGTGCAGCTGGCGCAGCGCGTTGAAGGCGCCGAGCCGGTGGTCGGAGACCACGAACTCGCAGGGTTCGTAGGGATCTTCGGGCCGCCGCTCCAGGAGCACGAACGGCAGTCCGGTGGCGCGCAGCCGCTCCAGCGTGGGGGCCGGCAGGTGGTGGCCGCCGGTGGAGGCGATCAGCAGCCCGGCGGCGCCGGTGGCGCACAGCTCGTCGATCTGCTGGATGTCGCGCGGGCTGTCGTACTGGGTCAGCCCGATCACGATGCGGGTGTTCCGGCGGCCGGCCACCGAGCGCACCCCGGCGACCACGCTCGGATAGTAGTAGGTGGCCGAGGGGACCAGCAGCCCGATGGTGCGCTCCGCCGCGGGAGCGGCGGGAGTCGGCGGCGGCTCGGGCGTCGGGGCGGCGGCCGGCGGCTCGGCGGGCGGCGTCGGGCGCCCCGGCTGCCCCGCCGTCGCGGACGGCTCGTCGCGCGGCCCGGCGAGTATCGCCCCGCCGCGCACCTTGGTCAGTCGCCCCAGCTCCGCCAACTCGGCCAGGTCCCGCCTGATGGTGCCGGCCGACACCCCGAAGCGGGCGGCGAGTTCGGCGACGCGCACGGCACCGCTGGCGCGCAACTCGCGCAGCAGCAGCTCCTGCCGTTGTTCTACGAGCATCTGGGCAACCCCTCTCGGTTGATCGTAGAGCTTAATGGTTGTTCGTAGATACTCATCAACGTTTTTGCACACTTCCCTTGACTCGTGATCGAAGCTGGTTCAGGGTGCAGGCATCCGTCACCCAAGGAAGCGGAGCCGTTCGTGTTTCCTCGCCGATGCCATGCGACGTTGCGGAGCATCCTGACCACAGCGGCAGCAGGTGCCCTGCTCACCTCCTGCGCGCTCACCGGTGGTTCCTCCGACGACGGGCCCACCACGATCACCTACTGGTCCTGGATCTCCGGCTCCCAGGAGATCGTCGACCGGTTCAACGAGACCCACGACGACGTCCAGGTCGACTTCCAGCTCATACCGGGCGGCGGTGACGGCGGGTACGCGAAGATGTTCAACGCGGTCCGGGCTGGCAAGGCGCCCGACATCATGACCGTGGAGTATCCGCAGCTCAACAGCTTCATCACGCAGGACCTGATCCAGCCGATCACCGACTGGGACGTGGAGGAGCTGGCCGACCAGTACCCGGAGTGGACCTGGGAGTTGGTCTCCCCCTCGGGCGACGAGGTCTACGCGCTGCCCAAGGACGTCGCCCCGACCGTGCTGTTCTACCGGGCCGACCTCTTCGAGGAGTACGGCCTGACGCCGCCGGAGACCTGGGAGGAGTTCCGCGCCACGGCCGAGCGGCTCCAGGAGCAGCGGCCGGACGCGTTCCTCACCACCTTCGGCCACAACGACTCCGGGCTGCTCTCCGCCCTGGCCTGGCAGGCCGGCGCCGAGTGGTTCGACACCTCCAGCGGCGAGTGGTCGGTCAACACCACGGACGAGAACACCCGGCGGATGGCCTCCTACTGGGACGAGCTGATCGCCGACGGACTGGTCACCTCCGAGCCGATGTACGCCGAGAAGCACATCACCGACCTCCAGCAGGGCCGTTCGCTCACCCTGATCGGCGCGCCCTGGTCCGCCGCCAACCTCTCCCGCTTCCTGCCCGAACTCGCCGGCAAGTTCGACGTCGCGCCGATGCCCCGGTGGGACGACGAGCCGACCGCCGGCAACTTCGGCGGCTCCACCATGGCCCTGCCCGTCGGCTCCCCGCACCCGGACGCGGCCATGGAGTTCGCCCGTTGGGTCTCCACCTCGCCCGACGCGGTGGCCGCCGCCGCCCCCGTCTCCACCGCCTACCCGGCCAACGTCAACCTCCAGGAGACCTGGGCCACCGAGGTCAGCTCGGTCAACGAGTGGGTCGAGGGCATGAACCTGCCCGAGGTCACCTCGGCCGCGGCCCAGGAGATCAACCCCGCATGGGAGTGGGGCCCCGACATGACGGAGAGCTTCGCCCGCCTCGGCAACGCGACCAGCGCCCGCGCCGGCCAACCCGGCGGCCTGGAACGCGCGATCACCGGCTGGCAGGACACCGTCGTCGACCAACTCCGCCTCCGTGGCTACAACGTCGCCGACTAGCGGCCCACCGGCCGCCGCGCGCCCCGCGACGCGATCCGGCCAAGACCGACCCGGCTCAAGCCGACTCGACTCGACCCGACTCGACCCACGGGACACCCCATGGCCTCACTCACCTCAACCCGGACCCCCCGGGGCGCGGGCGGCACGACCAGAAAACGTCGTTCCACGGTCCCGCTGCTGCTCGGACCGTTCTTCGTCCTCTTCGCCTTCACCTACCTCGGCCCGATCCTCTACGCCTTCGGTCTCAGCTTCTTCCGTGAACGCTTCGACGGGATCGGCTGGGACGGGCCCAAGAAGGTCTTCGCCGGCTTCGACAACTACACCAGGGCGCTCAGCGACGCCGAGTTCCTCCAGGGTGTCGGGCGGGTGCTGCTCTACGGGCTGGTCTACGTCCCGCTGCTGATCGCGTTCGCCGCGCTCTTCGCGCTGCTGCTGGACAGCGCGGTCACCGCGTTCCGCAAGACCTGGCAGACCGTGCTCTTCCTGCCGCACATCGTGCCGGGCCTCATCGCCTCCATCGTCTGGCTCTACCTCTACACCCCGGGCCTGAGCCCGCTGTTGGACGGCCTTGAGGTGTTCGGCTGGGAGATCGACTTCCTGCACGGCGCGACCGTGCTGTTCTCCCTGGTGAACATCGCCGTCTGGGGCAACCTCGGCTTCAACGTGGTGCTGATCTTCGTCGCGCTCCAGGCGATTCCCCGCTCCACCATCGAGGCCGCCCGCCTCGACGGCGCCAGCGAGTCCCGCATCGGGCTGCGGATCAAGCTGCCGCAGGTGATGCCGGCGATGGTGGTGGCGACGCTCTTCACCATCATCGGCTCGCTCCAGCTGTTCACCGAGCCCTACATCCTCCAGGCCTCGGGCAACAGCTCGGTCTCCAGCACCTGGACGCCCAACATGCTGTCCTACACGGCCGCCTTCCAGTCCAACGACTACCACTACGCCGCCACCGTCTCCGTCCTGGTCGCGGTCCTGGCCGGCGTTCTGTCCTTCACCGTCACCAAGCTCTCCAACAGAAGGGCACTGCGATGAGCACCCTGGGAACCCAGGTCGGCACCGGCGACCGGGCCTGGTGGATGCGGCGTTCCTTTGCCACGCTGCTGTGCGCCCTCGCCGCGCTCTACACCCTGATGCCGCTGGTCTGGCTGCTGTTCGGCGTCACCAAGACGCTGCCCGACCTCTACGGCAGCAACGGGTTCGCGCCCTCGGGCGGGTTCCATGTCCTGGACAACATCAGGGACCTGTTCGCGCAGGACGGCGGGCTCTACGGCCGCTGGCTGCTGAACACCGCGATCTACGCGTTCGGCGGCGCCGCCGTCGCCACGCTGCTGTCGGTGGCCGCCGGCTACGCGTTCGACAAGTTCGAGTTCCGGGGCCGGGAGAAGTGGTACGGCCTGGTCATCGCCGGGGTGCTGGTCCCGCACACCGCGATCGTGGTGCCGATGTACCTCATGATGTCCGAGATCCGCATGACGGACACCATGTGGTCGGTGCTGATCCCCGTGATGGTCAACCCGTTCGGCGTCTACCTGGCGCGCGCCTACTCCTCCGGCGCGATACCCAACGAGCTGCTGGAGTCGGCCCGCATGGACGGAGCCAGCGAGCTGCGCACGTTCTTCTCCGTCGGCCTGCGGCTGATGGGTCCCGGCGCGCTGACCATCTTCCTGTTCCAGTTCATCGCCATCTGGAACAACTTCTTCCTCCCGATGGTCATGATCACCAACAACGACCTGTTCACGCTGGGCCAGGGCCTGTTCACCTGGAACACCGGCGTGGGCCAGAACCCCGACTACACGCGGATGGTCGTCGTCGGCTCCGCCGTCGCCACCATTCCGCTGATCCTGCTCTTCATCCCGCTCCAGCGCCGCTGGCGGGCCGGACTGACCGAAGGTGGCATCAAGTGACCGACGGGCACCAGGACCTGGCGCTCTCCCCGCACACCGGCTGGACCAGGGAGCACTGGCTGGCGACGGCGGACCGGCTGCTGGCCGCCGTGCGCCCGCACGCGACGCCGGGCAACTCCCTGATCCACCTGCCCGGGCCGCCCAGCCGCTCCGGAAAGGCCAGCGACGGCCTGGAGGGCTACGCCCGCACCTTCCTGCTGGCGGCGTTCCGCACCGGGGGCGCGAACCTCGAAGACCCGCGCGCCCCCGAGCTGTTGGCGCCCTACGCGGAGGGCCTGGCCGCCGGCACCGACCCGGCGCACCCGCACGCCTGGCCCCGGCCGGCCGAGCTGGGACAGGCCAGGGTCGAGGCCGCCTCCGTCGCCATCGGGCTCCACGAGACCCGCGCCCTGCTGTGGGACCGGCTGGACCCCGGGGTCCAGGAGCGGGCCGTGGCCTGGCTCTCCGAACTCGCCGACGTGTGGGTCCCGGAGAACAACTGGGTGTGGTTCCGCGCGACCGTCGCCGCGTTCCTCCGCTCGGTCGGCGCGCCGTACCAGGCCAGCGACATCGCGTACGCCATCGACGAGACCGAGGGCTGGTACGCGGGCGGCGGCTGGTACGCGGACGGCGCCTACCGGCGCGGCGAGTTCCGCAACTTCGACTACTACAACGCCTGGGCGATGCACCTCTACCCGCTCTGGTACACGCGGATCTCCGGCGCCGAGGCCGAGCCGGGGCTCGCCGACCGGTACCGGGCGCGGCTGCGCCTCTTCCTCGCCGACGCCGAGCACCTGGTCGCCGCCGACGGCGGGCCGCTGTTCCAGGGCCGGTCCCTGACCTACCGGTTCGCGGCGGCGGCCCCGTTCTGGACCGGCGCGCTCTTCGACGCGAGCCCGCTGCCGCCGGGCCGCACCCGGCGGATCGTCTCCGGGATGGTGCGCCACTTCCTCGACCGGGGCGCGACGGAGGAGAACGACATCCTGTCGCTGGGCTGGCACCGCCGCTTCGAACGCGTTCGGCAGATGTACTCCGGGCCCGCCTCCCCGTACTGGGCCAGCAAGGGCATGGCCGGCCTGCTGCTGCCGGCCGACCACCCGGTGTGGACCGCGACCGAGGAGGAACTCCCGGTGGAACGCGGCGACTTCACCCGCGCCCTGCCGGCGCCCGGCTGGCTGGTGACGGGCACAGCCGCCGACGGCGTGGTGCGGGTCGCCAACCACGGCACCGACCACACCCCGCCCGAACTGCCCGCCCGCGACGACCCGTTCTACGGCCGCTTCGCCTACACCACCCACACCGGGCCCGAGTTGGGCGCGACGCCGCCGCCCGACCCGGAGCGCGACAACCACCAGCGGGACGGCGACCACCGGGAGGGCGTCGCGTTCGACGGCCAGGTCACGCCGCTGGACGCGGACGGCGTTCCCGCGCACCGCAGCCCGTTCCAACGGGTCGCGCTCACCGAGGAGTTCGCCGTCTCCCGGCACCGCGCGCACTGGCCGGGCGACTCCTCGGACCGCGAGGGCTGGGCGCGCGGGCCCTGGGTGCTGACCGTCGCCGTGCCGCGCGGGCCGTGGGAGGTGCGGCTGGCCCGGGTCGGGCAACCGGACGGCGGGCAGCGGGTGTTGGTCGGCGGCCACGCGCTGGCCGCGAGCGGCCCGCCGGCCCTCCTGGCCGAGGGCGCGGTGCGCCGCGAGGACGGGCTGACCAGCGCGGTCGTCCCGCTCCACCCGGGCGGGGGCGGCGAGGTCACCGTGCACCGGGCGGAGGGCGCCAACGCGTTCGGCCCGCACAGCGCGACGCCCGCCTACCGGGGCGCGGGGCCGCTGCACGCGGTCGCGGTCTTCCTCGGCGTGACCGAGCCGGACGCGGGCCTGCCGCCCGCGCCCTCGGTCGCGTTCCGCGATGCGGGGACGGGCGTGTTGACGGCCGTGGTGAGCTGGCCGGACGGCGCCGAGACGACGGTGCCGCTGGCCGAGTAGCGAACGGGCGGGGCGGGCGGGCCGCCGGGGCGCGCGAGGCGGGTGCGCGCCGGCGGGTGGCGCGCCAGCGGGTTATTGCCGCGCGCCCGGCGGCTCCGGCTGCCACACTCGTCCGCGATGACCCCACCGCACCCGGGCCCCGAACGCCCCGAACCTCCTTCCGGCGCCCACGAAACCCCGCTGACCGGCGGCAATGTCAGCGCGAACGTGGTCAGGGTCGGCGACACCGTGCGCCGACCCGCCGGGCCCTGGACCCCGGCCGTCCACGCCCTGCTCGACCATCTGCGCTCCGTCGGCTTCGCCGGCGCGCCCCGCCCGTTGGGCATCGACGAACGGGGGCGCGAGGTCCTCACGTTCGCGCCGGGCGGCCCGGCCTGGCCCGACCGGTTCGCGCTGCTCGACCCCGAGCACCGGCTGGCCCGCGTCGGCCGGCTGATCCGCGAACTCCACGACGCCGCCGCCTCGTTCACCCCGCCGCCCGACGCCGCCTGGCAGCGGCTGATCCCGCCGGACGGCGCCGAACAGATCGTCCACCACGACCTGGCGCCCTGGAACCTGATCCTGCCCCCGGACGGGGAGCTGGACGCCGGCGGTGACGGCGGCTGGCAGTTCATCGACTGGGACGGCGCGGGCCCCGGCACCCGCCTCGGCGACCTCGCGTACGCGGCCCACGGCTTCGTCCCGCTCTCCGCCAACCCGGCGTTCACCCACCCCGACGCGACGGCCGCCCGCCGGCTGCGGACGCTCGTCGACGCCTATGGCCTCGACGAGGCCCAACGCCGCGCGCTGGCCCCCCTGTTGACCGCCCGCACCCGCGCGATGCACGACTTCCTGCGCGACCGCTCGGCGCTCGGCGAGGAGCCGTGGACCACGCTGTGGCGCGAGGGCCACGGCGAGGTCTGGCTGCGCGACGCCGCGTACACGGCCGAACGGGAGGCCCGCTGGCTGGCCGCGCTGCTCGCCTGACCCGTTCCCACCCCGCCCGGCCAACCGACCGATCACGAAAGGGCGTTCATGCCCCCCACCACGTTCGAGGCCCTGCTCGTCGGGGGCCGCTCCGGCGTCGGCAAGACCACCGTCGGCTGGGAGATCTCCGCGCTGCTGCGGGCCGCCCGCGTCGCGCACTGCCTGGTCGAGGGCGACAACCTCGACCAGGCGTTCCCCGCCCCCGCCGACGACCCGCACCGGGCGCGGATGACCGAGGCCAACCTCGCCGCCCTCTGGGCCAACTACGCCGCGCTGGGCTACCGCCGGCTGATCTACACCAATACCGTCTCCGTCCTCGAACCCGACCTGATCGCCCGCGCGATGGGCGGCGAACCCCGCATCAGCGGCGTGCTCCTGACCGCCGACGACGCGACGACCCGCCAGCGCCTCGGCGCCCGCGAGATCGGCAGCCAACTCGACGCCCACGTGGAACGCGGCGGCGCCATGGCCCGCCACCTGGAGGCGAACGCGCCGGACTGGGTGGTGCGCGTCCCCACCGGGGGCCGTTCGGTCACCGCGATCGCCCGCGACGCGACAGCCGCCGCCGGCTGGCCCCTCGACGAGCGGCCGACCGACGGGGACGCGCCCTGGCTCAACTAGCGCGTGCCGGCGGGGTCCTGGCGCCGCTCCAGCGGGGCCGCGTCGGGCGGGTTCGGCGGCGCGTCGAGGCGACACGCGCGACAGGACACGGAGGACCACCCATGAGCAACGCCGACGGCGCGGCCGAACCCTCCCCGCCGGTCGAACTCGACGCCGGAGTCCGCGCGTCGCTCGACGGCCGGAACGTCGAGCGCCTGATCGTGCGCGTCACCGCGCGGAGGGTCGTCGCGACCTCCGTCCAGCCCGCCGCCGCGCCACCGCCGCCGGCCGGTAACCCCCGTCGAACGGCGCGCAGTTCGGCCCGTCCCGCCGGCCGGGCTCACAGCGCGGCGCGGAAGCGGTCGGCGAGGCCGGTCAGGCGGGGGACGGGCTCGTTGGCGAAGACGAGGCGGAGGTAGCGGTCGCCGGTCGGGCCCCAGCCGGTCATGGGGGTGGCGGCGACCTTGGCCCTGGCCAGGAGGCGTTCGGAGAGCGCGGCCGGCGTGAGGCCCATCGGCTCGGCGTCGAGCAGCAGCGACCAGCCGCCGCCGGGGCGGACCACGGGGTAGTCGGCGAGTTCGGCGAGGACGGTCTCCGCGCGGCGGCGCCACTCGTCCGTGGCCGCCGCCACGTCCTCGTCCGCGCCGGGCGCGGACAGCGCCTCCGCGACGGCGCGTTGGGCGAGGCCGACCTGGCAGACCACGTTGGTCAGCCCGACCAGCCGCACGTCCGCGATGATCTCGGCCGGGCCGACCACCCAGCCCACCCGCCAGCCGATCATCCGCAGCTCCTTGGAGGCCGAGCCGACGGTGATCGTGCGGTCGGCCAACCCGTCGTGTGCCGCCGGGTGTTGGGGCGGGCGGCCGTCGAAGCGGACGCGTTCCATCGCCGCGTCGTAGACCAGCCAGGCGCCGTGTCGTTCGCAGGGTTCGGCCAGCGCGGCCCAGTGCCGTTCGTCCAGCAGCAGCCCGGTCGGCATCGCGGGGCTCATCAGCAGCACCACCGCCGTGCGCGGCCCGACGGCGGCGGCCAACTCCTCCGGGTCCACCCGCCAGCCCTCCGCCGTGGCCCGGCAGGGAACGAAGCGCGGCACGCCGCCGGCGAGCCGGACCCGGTTGACCAGGCCGGCGTAGATCGGGTCGGTGAGGACGACCTCGTCGCCCGGTTCGACGGTCGCGAGCAGGGTGTTGAGGATGCCGTTGAGCCCGCCCGCCACGGAGACGCACTCGGTGGCCGGGTCGTAGGAACGGCCCGCGATCCGGCCGACGTGCGCGGCCGCCGCCGTGCGCAGCTCGTCGCTGCCCTGGAACGGCAGATAGCTGTTGGCGTCGTCCCAGTCGACGGCCTGGTGGGTGGCGACCAGCGCGGCGTGCGGCGGGCGCAGGTCGGTGTCCAGGTTCTCCAGCCGCAACAGCTCGGGGTCGGCCAGGGCGTCGGCCCGGTCCCCGAGCACGTCGACGCCGATTCCCGGAATCTCGCGCAACCTGCTGACGGGCATCCAGGGTCCCCCTCCGTGGACGGCGATATGGCGCGATCCATCACACCACGGCGCGCCCTCCGACGCACGGGGGCGAACGCCGTTCCGTCACACAACCCGCCTTCCACCAGGGCGTGTTGCGGCCGGCCCGCCGGTTAACGCCCGCCCGTGGCCCGCTCCTGACGCATATTCGGCCAGCATGTTCCGGCCAGCGCGACGGGTGCTGGAACGGAAGGGAAACGCGGGGCATCCTGGGGAAGGTGACGCCTCCTGTGGGAATCGAGGGCGGCGGAGGGGGAAGAGCGGGTGAACGAGGGGACGGCGAGCGGACTGCGGGTGCCGGTCGGGCGGGACGCGCAGCGCTGGGTGACCAGGGCGCGCTGCCGCCGGGTGCTGCTGGTGGTGCACAACGTCACCTCGGCGACGCGGCTGTTGGACGTGCTGCCGCTGATGGCCGACGACCTGCGGGTGCAGATGCTGGCGACCTGCACCGGCTCCTCTCCGTTCCTGGCCGGAATGCCGGAGCTGCTGGGCTCGTTGGGCCTGCCGGTGCTGCCCTGGGAACAGGCCCAGGCGACCCCCGTCGACCTGGCGATATCCGCCAGCTACGGCGGCCGGCTCGACCTGATCCAGGGCGACCTCGCGGTCCTCTCACACGGCGTCGGCTACAACAAGCGGCTGGCTCTCCCCGAGCCCTCCCCCAACGGCGCCGACGGCGGCCACGGTTCCTCCGGTGCGAAGGGTGTCGCGCCCGTCTTCGGGCTCTCCCCGGACTGGCTGCTGCACCACGGGCGGCCCCTGGCCAGCGCCACCGTGCTGTCCCACCCCGAGCAGATGGACCGGCTGCGCGCCGCCTGCCCCGAGGCGGTGCCGACCGCCGTGCTGGCGGGCGACCCGTGCTGGGACCGAATCCTGGCCGCGCGCCCCTACCGGGCGCGGTTCCGGCGGGCGTTGGGGGTGGCGCCGGGGCAGCGGCTGGTGGTGGTCAGCTCCACCTGGTCGCCGCGCTCGCTCTTCGGCGACGGCGACGCCGGCGAGGACCGTGACGAACTCCTGCCCTGGCTGCTGCGGCGGCTGGTCGGCGAGTTGCCGGCGGACGAGTACCGCCTGGCCGCCGTGCTGCACCCCAACATCTGGTACGGGCACGGCCCCGGCCAGCTCCGCGCCTGGCTGGACCGCGCCCGCCGCGCCGGGCTCACCCTGATCGACCCCCTGGAGGGCTGGCGACAGGCGCTCATCGCGGCCGACTGCGTGGTCGGCGACCACAGCAGCGTGACCACCTACGCGGCGGCCACCGGAACGCCCGTGCTGCTCGGCGCGTTCCCGGAGGCGGACCTCGACCCGGACTCGCCCGTCGCCGGTCTTGGCCGGACCGCGCCCCGGCTGCGCCAGGGCGGCAGCCTGCGCGCCCAACTCGACCGGGTCATGGCCGAACACCGCCCGGAGCGGTACGCGGCGCTGGCCGACCACATCTCCTCGGCGCCGGGCCAGTCGGCGCGGCTGCTGCGGGGGCTCTTCTACCGGCTGATGGACCTGCCCGAGCCGGACGACCGCCCGGCCCGGCTCGACCGGCTGCCGATGCCCGCCTTCGAACCGGCCGAACGCACCGCCCCCGTCCGGGCGTTGACCCGGCTGGTGAGCGAGGCGCCGGCGGAGGTGGCGGTGACCCGCTACGCGGACCCGGACTTCGAGCCGGAGGACGCGGCGGCCGACGCCGCGTACACCGTGGTCCACGAGGACACCCAGGACCCGAGCCGGCTGTCGGTGGCGGATGTCATCCTGCGGTACGCGGCGGAGGACGACCCGCGCTACGGGCCGCCGGCGACGTGGACGGCGGAGACGCTGGCGCGCCACCGCTCCTGCGCGCTGGCGGTCTATGTCGGCGGGCCCGACCACTGCACGGTGCGCACCAGGGACGGCGCGACGTTCCGGCTGTCGGCCGTGCCGGACGCGGACGGCCGCGCCGACCTGTGCGACCCGGCCGCCTACGCCTCGGCGCTCCACCTCTGGCTCGACCTCCGCCGGGCCCCGGCGGAGCCCCCCACGACGCTGCTGGTCACGACGGGGCCGACGCGGCACCGGGTCATGGTGACGCGGTGCGGGTGACCGGAGTCGTGGGCCGTAGGCCGGCCGGGCCGGCGCCGGCCCGGCGAGTGCGGGTTCGGCGGCCTGCGGCCGCCGGGCCGGGTGGCGGATCGGCTCCCGGCCGGCTGGCAAGCCGGGGGTTGGTGGGGGCCCTGGGGGCCGGGCTCCGGCGCGGGAGTCCGCGGCGCGGGCCAGATCCGCCGTGAGCGGCGGCGAGCCCTCGTCCGGCAGCCGCCGCAGCCGCTGAACGGGAGCGCACGCCCGAGCCAACGCCGGTCACGGGCCGCCCCGTTCGACCGCCTGCGGGGCACCGGCGGCCCAACCCCCGCCGCCGAACCTCCCGTCAGCCCGGCGGGGCCGGTCGCGGCCGGCCACCCGCCGTCGTGGGGACCGCCGGTGGGCCTCGTCTCCCTATCCCCGGGGATACCGTTCCAGCCAGATGTCCGCCGAGTCGCCCGGTCCGTGCAGGGCCGGGCCCTGGGTCATCTCCATCGCGAAGTCGTCGGCCAGTTCCAGGATCGTGGAGCGCCCCTCCAACTCCGCCACCCACGCCGGCGGCAGGGACGTCTCGCCGTGCAGCGCGCCCAGCAGGTTGCCGCAGATGGAGCCGGTGGAGTCGGAGTCGCCGCCGTGGTTGACCGCCAGCAGCAGCCCGTGGCGGATGTCCTGCGCGACCAGCGCGCAGTACACGCCGATGGCCAGCGCCTCCTCCGCCGTCCAGCCCTCGCCGAGGGAAGCGACCCGCTCCGGCGTCGGCAGCCCCTGCCGGACCGCGCCGAGCGCCTGCCGCAGCGCCTCGGACGTCTCCTCGTGCCCGGGCCTGGTGGCGAGTTGGGCGAGGGCCTTCTGCACCGCCGCGTCCAGGTCGTCGTTGCGCACCAGGGCGTGCACGATGGCGGCGAAGGCGCCGGCCGCCAGCATTCCCGTGGGGTGTCCGTGGGTCTGCGCCGCGCACTCGACGCCGAGTTGGAAGACGAGCTGCGGCTCCCAGCCGACCAGCAGCCCGAACGGCGCGGAGCGCATCACCGTTCCGCAGCCCTTGGAGTCGGGGTTCTTGGGGTCGTCGACGGTGCCCATCCGCTGGTCGGCCAGGCCGCTGAGACAGGCGCGGCCGGGGGCGCGCTGGGCGTAGAGCCACTCCTGGCGGGCCAACCAGCCGTCGTCCGGCCGGCGTTCGTCGGGTCCCCACTCGTGCTGGGTGCGGTACCAGCGGCGGTGGGCGGCGTGCACGTCGGTGGGCGGGTGCCAGGCGCCGGTGTCGCGTCGGACATGGGCGCGGATCAGGCCGTCGACGGTGAAGAGGGTCATCTGGGTGTCGTCGGTGACGGCGCCGCGCCGGCCGTAGGCGGGCACGTAGTCGGTGACGCCGTCGGGGCCGTGGGCGGCGCGTATCGCCTCCAGCGAGTCGAACTCGACGCCGGCGCCCAGCGCGTCGCCTATCGCCCCGCCGAGCAGGCAGCCGCGCACCCGGCTGCGGAAGTCCTGCTGGTCGGCGCGGCCCCACAGCGACCCGCCCACCGGGGCGCTCACCCGGCACCGCCCGCGAGTGGCAGCAGCTTCGGCAGCCGCCCGTCGGCGGCGCGCGCGGCGGCGACGCGTTCGGCCGGCACCTCGCCGTAGGTGGTGGTGCGCGGGCGGGCCGGGCGGCCGGCGAGTTCGGCGATCGCGGTCAGCTCGGCGACGGTGCGGTGCGAGCCGTAGGCGGAGCCGGCCATCCGGGAGATGGTCTCCTCCATCAGGGTGCCCCCGAGGTCGTTGGCGCCGGAGCGCAGCATCTCCGCCGCGCCCTCGGTGCCCAACTTGACCCAGCTTGTCTGAATGTTGGTGATGTGGGGATGGAGCAGGAGCCTGGCCATCGCGGTGACGGCCCGGTTGTCCCGCGCGGTGGGCCCTGGGCGGGCGATGCCCGCGAGGTAGACGGGGGCGTTGGTGTGCACGAAGGGCAGCGTGACGAACTCGGTGAAGCCGGCGACGCCCTTCTCCTCGTTCCGCCGCTGGATCGCGGCGAGTGTCCGCAGGTGCCCCAACCAGTGCCGGGGCTGGTCGACATGGCCGTACATCATGGTGGACGAGGAGCGCAGGCCCAGTTCGTGGGCGGTGCTGACCACCTCGATCCAGGTGTCGGCGGGCAGCTTGCCCTTGGTGAGGACCCAGCGCACCTCGTCGTCGAGGATCTCGGCGGCGGTGCCGGGGATGGTGTCGAGGCCGGCCTCCCGCGCCGCCGTCAGCCAGTCGCGGATCGACATCCCGGTGCGGGAGGCGCCGTTGACGATCTCCATCGGGGAGAACGCGTGGATGTGCATCCCGGGGACGCGTTCGCGCACCGCGCGCACGATGTCGAAGTAGGCGGTGCCCGGCAGGTCGGGGTGGATGCCGCCCTGCATACACACCTCGACGGCGCCGACCTCCCACGCCTGTTGGGCGCGGTCGGCGACCTGCTCCAGGGAGAGGGTGTAGGCGTCGGCGTCGGTGCGGCGCTGGGCGAAGGCGCAGAACCGGCAGCCGGTGTAGCAGACGTTGGTGAAGTTGATGTTGCGGGTGACCACATAGGTCACGTCCTCGCCGACGACCTGGCGGCGCAGCTGGTCGGCGACGTCGGTGAGCGCGTCGAGCGCGGGGCCGTCGGCGTGCAGCAGGGTGAGGGCCTGCTCGTCGGTGAGCCGGGTGGGGTCGTCGGCGGCGACGGCGAGGGCGGCGCGGGCCTCGCCGTCGAGGCGGGGCAACGGGCGGGCGTCGGGGGTGAGTCCGGGCTGGGCGAGGGCACGCAGCTCGGACCAGTCGCCGTAGACGTCATCGAAGTCGGCGCGCCGGTCGCCGGTGCGGCCCTCGGTGTCGATGGTGCGGTGCAGTTCGGTGCGGCCGCTGGCCACCAGCGGCTCGTCGGGCTCCTGCCAGGGCAGGCCGACGGGGAGGGCGTCCTTGTTGGCGAGGCCGGTCTCCGGGTCGGCGAGGGCGTTGATGTGGGGCAGCAGCCTGGGGTCGATCCAGGGCTCGCCGCGCCGGATGAACTCCGGGTAGACGGTGAGGCGTTCGCGGAGTTCGAAGCCGGCGGCGCGGGTGCGCCGGGCGAGTTCGTCGATGGCGGGCCAGGGGCGTTCGGGGTTGACGTGGTCGGGGGTGAGGGGGGAGACGCCGCCCCAGTCGTCGATGCCGGCGCGGATGAGCAGCGCGTACTCCTCGTCGACGAGGTTGGGCGGGGCCTGCACCCGGGCGGACGGGCCCAGCAGCAGGCGGGTCACGGCGACGGCGGCGGCCAGCTCCTCCAGTTCGACGTCGGGCATGGCGCGCATCGCGGTGTCGGGCTTGGCGCGGAAGTTCTGGATGATCACCTCCTGGATTCCCCGGTAGGTGCGGGAGATCCGGCGCAGCGCGAAGATCGACTCGGCGCGTTCGGTGAAGTCCTCGCCGATGCCCAGCAGCAGGCCGCTGGTGAACGGGACCGAGGAGCGGCCGGCGTCCTCCAGCGCGCGCAGCCGCACCGCCGGCTCCTTGTCGGGCGAGCCGTGGTGCGGGCCGCCAGGATCGGACCACAGCCGGGTCGCCGTGGTCTCCAGCATCATGCCCATCGAGGGCGAGACGGGCTTGAGCCGCTGGAAGTCGGTCCAGGTCAGCACGCCGGGGTTGAGGTGGGGCAGCAGCCCGGTCTCCTCCAACACCCGGATCGCCATGGCCCGCACATAGGAGAGGGTGTCGTCGTAGCCGGCGGCGGCGAGCCACTCCTTCGCCTCGGGCCAGCGGTCCTCGGGCCGGTCGCCCAGGGTGAAGAGGGCCTCCTTGCAGCCCAACGCGGCGCCGCGACGGGCGATTTCCAGCACCTCGTCCGGCGAGAGGAACATGCCGTGGCCCTCGCGACGAAGCTTTCCCGGAACAGTCACAAACGTGCAGTAATGGCAACGATCCCGACAGAGACGGGTCAGCGGGATAAACACCTTCCGGGAGTAGGTGATCACCCCCGGACGCCCCGCCTCGTCCAGCCCCGCGTCGCGTACCCGCCCCGCGGCCTCGGCCAGGCGTTCCAGGTCAGCGCCACGCGCCCGGAGCAACACGGCGGCCTCCGCCGTGTCCAGCGCCACCCCGTCGTGAGCCCTGCGCAGCGCCCGGCGCATCGCGTTGGCCGTGGGAACGTCCGTGCTTCTCGTCATGCACCCGAGGATAGGAGGACGCCGCTCGGGGCGACAGGACACGGTGCGGGTGTGGCCTGGAGTGGTTCATCGCGGGAAGACCGTCTCCCGACCCGGCCCACTCCGTGCCACACTGCCATGGCCGTTCCGGTCCTCAGGGGCCTGGTCTTCAAAGGACTCCTTCACGCCGGATAGACTCCAACGTTCGCCCCATACGTGCAAAGGTTGAGAAGCAGAGGACACCATGGCCGTTGGTGAGGGGACCACGGGGGGTTACACACCTGCCTTGCGCTTCGCGGTGCTCGGCCCGGTGCGCGCTTGGCAGGGCGAACAGCTCCTGCCCCCGGGATCGCCCCAGCAACGCGCCCTGCTCGCCACCCTGTTGCTGCGGCGCGGCCGGCCGGCCTCGGCGACCGAGCTGGTGGACGCGCTGTGGGACGAGCCGCCGCAGCAGGCGATCGCCGCGCTGCGCACCTACGCCTCCCGGCTGCGGAAGGCGTTCGGCCCGCGCGCCTCGGTGCTGGTCAGTCAGTCCGGCGGCTACGCCCTGCGGCTCGGCCCGCGCGACGAGTTGGACCTCGACGAGGTGTCACAGCTGAGCGCGGCCGCCGAGAAGGCGGTCGGCTCCGGCGACCTGACGCAGGCCCACGAGCTGTACGGCGAGGCCGTCGAGCTGTGGGACGGCGAGGCGCTGGCCGGGCTGCCGGGCCCCGAGGCCGAGATGCAGCGCACCCGGCTCGCCGAGCAGCTGCTGACGCTCCGCGAACAGCGCCTGGACATCGGCCTCCAGGCGGGGCTGCACGCCGACGCGGTCGCCGAGCTGACCGCGCTCTCGGCCGCGCACCCGCTGCGAGAGCGGCTGCGCGAGCTGCTGATGCTGGCGCTCTACCGCAGCGGCCGGCAGGCGGAGGCGCTGGCCGTCTACGCCGACGCGCGGCGGCTGTTGATAGACGAGTTGGGCGTCGAGCCGCGCGCCGAGCTGTCGGAGCTACAGAACCGCATCCTCAACGCGGACAGCTCCCTGACGCTGAAGAGCGTTCCCTCCGGCTCCCCCGCCAGGCCCAGCGTGCGACCGGCCCAACTGCCGGCCGCCGTACCCGACTTCACCGGGCGCGCCTCGTTCGTCCGCGAACTGGGCGCCCAACTGGCCGGCGCCGGCGGCCAGGTGATGGCCGTCTCGGCGGTCGCCGGCATCGGCGGCGTCGGGAAGACCACGCTGGCCGTGCAGGTGGCGCACGCCGCGCGCGAGCACTTCCCCGACGGCCAGCTCTATGTCGACCTCCAGGGCGCGGGCGCGGCCCCGGCCGACCCCACCGCCGTGCTCGCCGCGTTCCTGCGGGCGCTGGGCATCCCCGACGACGGGATACCGGACGGGGTGGACGAACGTGCCGGCCTCTACCGCTCGCTGCTCGCCGGCCGCCGGGTGCTGGCCCTGCTGGACAACGCCCGCGACGCGGCGCAGGTCCGCGACCTGCTGCCGGGAACGCCCGGCTGCGCCACGCTGATCACCAGCCGGCTGCGGATGGTGGACCTGGCCGGGGCGCACCTGGTCGACCTGGACGTGATGAGCCCGGACGAGGCGCTGACGCTGTTCACCAGGATCGTCGGCGAGGAGCGCGTCGCCAGCGAGCGCAGGGCGGCGATGCAGGTCGTCGGGGCCTGCGGCTTCCTGCCGTTGGCGATCAGGATCGCCGCCGCCCGGCTGGCGGCCCGCCGCACCTGGACGGTCTCCACGCTCGCCAGGAAGCTGAGCGACGAACGCCGCAGGCTGGACGAGCTGAAGGCCGGCGACCAGACCGTCAAGGCCACCTTCGAACTGGGATACGGCCAGCTGGAGGCCGAACAGGCCCGCGCCTTCCGGCTGTTGGGGCTGACCGAGGGCCCCGACATCTCGCTGACGGCCGCTGCGGCGCTGCTCGACCGGGACCCGGAGACCACCGAGGAGCTGCTGGAGTCCCTGGTGGACACCTCGCTGCTGGAGTCGGCGGCGCAGGGCCGCTACCGCCTGCACGACCTGGTGCGGCTCTTCGCCCGCGCCTGCGCCGAGCGCGACGAGCAGCCGCCGGCCGAACGGGAGGCCGCGCTGTCCCGGCTGCTGGACCACTTCCTGGCGTCCAGCCGTCAGGTCTACGCGCTCGAACGCCCCGGCGACCGCCTCGTCGACCATGTGGCGCCCACCGACCACCCGGGGCTCGCCTTCCCCGACCGGAACGCCGCGCTGGAGTGGCTGTTCGCCGAGGCCGAGTGCCTGCTGGCCCGGGTCCGCCAGCAACGCGCGTCCGCCGGGCTGCGGCGCGCCGTGGACACCCTGCTCACCGCGCAGGACCTCGCCGAGTCGGGCGCGTTCTCCCACCAGTTCGACCAGGTGGTGCGCGAAATGCTGTCCGTCGCACGGGAGGCCGACGACGAGCTTGCACAGGGCCGGTTGCACGAGCTGCTGGCCCACGGGCACTCGATGGACGGCAAGTTCGACGAGGCCGACGCCGAGAGTCAGCGCGCCCTGCTGCTCGCCACGGCGGCCGACGACTTGTTCGTGGTCGCCACGGCGCTCAGCGACCGGGGCGTCATCGGAATCTACCGGGGCGACCTGGAGGCGGCCGAGACCTACTTCAGTCGCGCTGTTGAGGCGTACCGCGCGGACGGAAACCTTCCCGGCGAGGCCAGCGCGGTGTGCAACCTGGCGCGGGTACACCTGGACACCGGGCGGGTGGACAGCTCGATCGAGCTGGCGTTGCGCTGCGTGGACATGCACCTGAACGGCGCGCGGCAGCCGCTGCGGGTGGCCAACGCCCGCTACACGCTGGGCATGGCGCTCAACCGGGCGACTCGTCACGCGGAGGCGCTGGAAGAGTTCGACCGGGCGATGGAGGTCTTCCGGGCGACCCGACAGCGGCTCTGGGAGGGCGTCACGCACTACCGCATCGCCGAGGTCCACCTGGCCGCCGGGCGGCCGGCGGAGTCGGCACGGCACGCTGAGCGGGCACTGGCGCTGGGCGGCATCGGCGGCGAATGGCGGCGCGGAACCGTGCTGTTGTTACTCGGTCGGGCCCTCTCGGAGCTCCATCAGACGGACCGGGCGCGGGCCTGTTGGGAGGACGCGCTGGCGATCCTGGAGGAGATCAGGGCACCCGAGGCGGCGGTCGCACGGAACCTGCTCTCCCCCACCAGCGTCTAGGACCGCAGGAGAAGTCCGAAGCACATCGAGTTGGCGCGTTTATTGTTAATTTAGTTGTGCGTGCCACGCTCTGCGGACATTCGACATCACGGGGGGCGGACGATTCTCGGCTGGATCGACCGACGCGCAGCGGGGGGTTGCTGGCTAGGCGTGTCGCCCCACGACAATCCAGACCGTCAAGGAGCTGAAGTTGACTGACACCAGGAGCGAGGAGACCGGGCAGGTCCGCCCGACGGACCGCTATGCCTCCGGCGAACCAGCCGACGGGGTACGCCCGTTGGGCGACCGCTATGCCTCCAGCGAACCAGCCGACGGGGAAGTGGCCCCCCAGGGCGACCACTACGGCGACAGCGAGCCCGCTGACGGCGAGGCAGGCACCAAGGGCGACGGCGACAGCAAGTCGCAGGCTGTGGGGCACGTCCCCGAGCGGGGCGAGGCGGCCGAGGGTGACGTGAGCGCACGGGACCGCTACGCGTCGGGCGAGCCCAAGGACAAGCCGGGGCGCGTCGCCCCTGTGGACCGCTACGCGTCCTGAGCCCACAATGGTTCTCACTAAGGCCGGTTCCCAGGTCGGGGACCGGCCTTCGTGATGAGCGGTTCCGCACCACCTCGCACCACGGAAAGTTTTCACACGTCACGGGTTGGGAACGCGTTCCCGTGTTCCCAGTGAGGAGTCCGGCATGACCCGCGTCAGGAAGTTCGCCCTCGGTCTCGCCCTGGTCACCACGCTGTGGGTCGCCGGCGCCGGAGTGGCCCAGGCCGACCGCTACACCAGCGGTATTCCCGCCGACGGCACGCTGTCCTCGGGCAGGTGAAGCGTTCACCAGCCACCGCACGACCAGCCGGGCGGCCCCTCTCAGGGGCCGCCCGCACTCGTTTATCGCGTGTTTATGACGAACTGACATGCTCATCCTTGTCCGGCCGCACAGGGGTGCGCGGCCGGCCTCCCCGGTGGAGCCTGTTCGGCGGCAACGGGGGAGTCGCCGGGCAGGTCTCGGCCGGCGGTTCGGGTGGCGTGGAGGGGGCGTCGCCCGGACCCGACCGGCTCGAACCCACCCAGACATCGGCCGTCGGTGGGGGCCGACGGCCGATGTCCCAACGCCCCGCAGGGCGGGCCCCGCACCCCCCGGGAGGGCCCTCAGCCCAACGCCCGCGCCAGCGCCGGCCGATGCTCGACCACCCAGGCGCTCGCCACCCTGATCCCGGCCGGCACTCCCGCCGCCACCAGCCGCGCCATCGCCGGCTCGCCGCGTTCCGCCCCCGCCTCGATCCCGCGCCAGCAGCGGTCCTGCCACCACAGCACCGTCTCCAGCAGCCGCGCCCGGTCGGCCGTCGGGCCGTACGCCTCGCACAGCAGCCGCAGCCGCCGGCCCACCTCGTCGGGCTCGCCGGCGTCCGGGCCCAACTCCAGGTACTGCCACGCCACATGGGCCAGATCCTGAATCCGCTCGCCGGGCGCGGCGATGTCCCAGTCGATCAGCGCGACGGGCCGCCAGCCCTCGGCGTAGACGGTGTTCTTCGGCGACAGGTCGTGGTGGCAGACCACCTCGCCCGCGCCGGCCAGCGCGGTCCCCGCCGTCAGGTCGTGGAACTCCCGCACCAGCGTGGCCACTTCCGCCAGCGCCTCGTCCGTGCGCGCCGCCCGCCGCTCCTCCGGCGTGCACGCCGCGCGCCCCGGCAGGTACTCCAGCACCTCGCGCCCCCGCTCGTCGCGGCCCAACACCCGGGGCGCGCCCCGCCAGCCGGCCCGCTCGAAGTGCGCCAGCAGCGCGTGCGTGAACTCCGCCCGTTCCGGCACGGCCCGCCGCACCGTGCCGCCGACGCGCACCACCTCGTTGACGAAGCCGCCGGTCAGCGGCTCCTCGACGGGGCCATCCCGCTGTGTGCTCATCGCCCAAGCCTGTCATTCCCTGGCGCGTGGCTTCTAGAGTTCCGGCATGACGCAGACGCAGGCACGAGGACCACTGGCCGGGAAGGGCGCGGTGGTGACCGGTGGGTCGCGCGGGATCGGCCGCGCGATCGTGGAACGACTCGCGGCGGACGGCGCCACGGTCGTCTTCAGCTACGCGCGCGCCGAGGACGCGGCACGGGACGTCGCCGAGGCCGTCGCCGAGCGCGGCGGAACGGCCCACCCGGTGCGCGCCGACTTCGCCGACCCGGAGGCCCCCCGGCGGCTGATGGAGCGCGCCGACCAACTTCTCGACGGCCTCGACGTGTTGGTGAACAACGCGACCGGCCCGCTGGCCCCCACCCCGTTGACCGAGATCACCGAGGAGGACCTCGACCAGGCACTGAACATCACGGTGCGGGCCGCGTTCCTCACCATCCGGCACGCCGCCGACCACATGCGGGACGGCGGCCGGATCATCAGTGTCTCCACCCTCAACACCAGGCGGCAGGCGCCGGGCCTCGCCCTCTACACGGCGGCCAAGGGCGCGCTGGAACAGCTGACCACGGTGGCCGCGCTGGAGCTGGGCGTGCGGGGCATCACCGCCAACACCGTCTCGCCCGGCGCCACCGACACCGAGCTGCTGCGCGGCAGCAACCCGCCCGAGGTGCTGGAGCGCATCCCCGCGCTCACCCCGCTGCGCCGGGTCGGGCAGCCGGCGGACGTGGCGGCCGTGGTCGCCCTGTTGACCAGCCCGGACGCCGGGTGGATCACCGGCCAGAACATCCCGGCGACCGGCGGCCTCAGCTAGGCCGTGTCCGTAAAGTCTCGCCGGGCCCGCCGTTGCCTCCGCGCTCGGCCGGTCGGGCCCTGACGTGCATCCGTTCTCCCTGGGCGCCGAAGAGGCTGAGGAACTCGGCGGGTTGGGGCCCCGGGTTGCTGAACGCGTGCGGCACCCGGGTGTCGAACTCCGCCACCTCCCCGGGCCCCAGCGTCAACTCCCGGTCCCCCAGCCGCAGCCCGACCGTCCCCGAGAGCACATAGCACCACTCGAATCCCTCGTGCACGCGCGGCTCGGCGCCCCGGCCGTAGCCGGGCGGAAGGATCTGCTTGTAGGCGTGCAGCCCGCCGAGATGCCTGGTCAGCGGGATGAACGTCTGCCCGTGGCGGGAGAAGGGACGCGGGTGGACCCTCGGGTCCCCCGTGGTCGGCGCGTCCACCAGCTCGTCCAGCTGCACCCGGTAGGCCCGCGCCAGCGGGAGCAGCAGCTCCAGCGTCGGTTTCCGACCGCCCGACTCCAGCCGGGAGAGCGTGGACACCGAGATCCCGGTCTCCTCGCTCAACGCGGCCAGCGTCACCCGCCGCTCCTGGCGCAGCGCCCGCAGCCGTGGGCCGACGGCGGTCAACACCCGCGCGAGGTCGCCCGCCGGCGGCTGACCCGACTCCGGCTGCTGGGCGGGGGTCGACCGTTCTCGTTCGCTCATCGCCCCAGCATGACCCACCCCGATCACGCGTTGCCAGTCCGGCAAGGAAGTTTGTCGTTCCGGCCCCGGTCGGCGCATCGTCAGAGAGCGACGACAGCGAACGGGAGGGAACCCGATGACCGAACAGACCCCAGCCACGCCGGACCGGTACGACGTCGCCGTGATCGGCGGCGGGCCGGCCGGGCTCAGCGGCGCGCTGGTCCTGGCCAGATCCCGCCGCCGGGTGGTCGTGATCGACGCCGCCCAGCCGCGCAACGCGCCGGCCGCCCACGCGCACAACTACCTCACCAGGGACGGCGCCCCACCCGCCGAGATCCTGGCCGCCGGCCGGGAGGAGGTCCTCCGCTACGGCGGCGAGATCCTGCGCCCCGCCACCGTGACCGGGGCCAGGCGCCGGCCGGACGAGTCCTTCGACCTCGACGTCAGCCTCGACCAGGCCGGGGCACGAACCCTCACCGCCCGCCGGCTGTTGGTGGCCACCGGCGTCGTGGACGAACTCCCCGACGTTCCCGGCCTCGCCGAGCACTGGGGCAGCGCCGTGCTGCACTGCCCGTACTGCCACGGCTGGGAGGTGCGCGACCGGCCCATCGCCGTCCTGGCCACCAACAGGCTGGCCGAACACCAGGCGCTGCTGTGGAGCCAGTGGAGCGACCGGGTGACCCTCGTCACCCACACCGCGCCCGCGCCCACCGAGGAGCGGCGCCGCCGGCTGGCCGCCCGGGGCGTCACGGTGGTCGAGGGCCGTGCCACCGGCGTCGCCACCGGCGCGGACAGCACGCTGCGCGGGCTCGACCTGGCCGACGGCGGAACGGTCGACTGCCGCGCCGTGGTCGTCGCCCCGCGCGTGACCGCGCGGCTGGGGGCGCTCACCGCGCTGGGACTGACGCCCACCGAGGTGGTCAGGGACGGCGAAGTGCTCGGGACCCAGCTCGACGCCGACCCGCTCACCGGCCGCACCGCCGTCCCCGGCGTCCACGCGGCCGGCAACGCCGCCAGCGTCCACGAGCACGTGGTCGGCGCTGCGGCGGCCGGCGTCCGCGCCGGCACCCTGATCAACATGGACCTGATCGAAGCCGACACCGAGGCCGCGCCGCCGCCCGCCGCGAGGGGCGACCGATGACCGAGCACGTTCCCGACCACGTCTACTGGAACGAGCGCTACGCCGCCGCGACGCACGGCGTCTGGAGCGGCGAACCCAACGCGGTCCTGGCCCGCGAGACCGCCGACCTCTCCCCCGGCACGGCCCTCGACCTGGGCTGCGGGGAGGGCGGCGACGCCATCCACCTGGCCCGCCTCGGCTGGCGGGTCACCGCCGTCGACATCTCCGACGTGGCCCTGGAGCGGGCCGCCCAACACGCGGAACGGGCCGGCGTCGCCGAACGGATCGAGTGGCAGCGCCACGACCTCTCCGAGACGTTCCCGGCCGGCAGCTACGACCTGGTCAGCGCCCAGTTCCCGCACTTCCGCGACGGAACGCTCAGTCCCCGCGTCCTCCGCGCGGCAGCGGCGGCGGTGGCCCCCGGTGGCACCCTGCTGATCGAGGCCCACGGCGGCCCGCCGCCCTGGCAACACGACCTCCCCGACGACCTGACCTTCCCCACCCCCGAGGAGACCGTCGCCACGCTCCAACTTCCGCCCGACGAGTGGGAGATCCTCCTCGCCGAACGCCACCCCCGCAGCCAGCGCCACCCCCACACCGGCGAGTTGGCGACCCGCGAAGACCAGACCGTCGTGGCGAGACGGGGGCGCTGCGCTGGCTGACCGGAGTCGGCGGCGCGGCCGCCGCCGACGGCGCGGGCCCCGCGCGGGGCGCCTGCCGCGCGGGCATTGTCAGAGGCGCCCGATACGGTACGAGGCATCCACGGGGAGGAGGGGCCGCATGGGACACGACGACGGGAGGAAAAGGGATGGCAAAGCGGTTCTAACAACGCAGCTCAGAAAGGGGCCTCCCCGCGTGAGCCGGGGGACGGGCCACCACCCGGGGGGCCGCTAAGCCCGGCCGGCCAGGCCCCCGTGGGTCAGGACGTTCACCACGCGTCCGCTGGGGTCGCGGACGAAGAAGCGGCGCACGCCCCAGTCCTCGTCCCGGATCGGGTGGACGATCTCCGCGCCGGCGGCGCGCATCGCCGCGTAGACGGCGTCCACGTACTCGACCTCGACGCTGATGTCCGGGGTCACCGGCCCGGTCTCGTCCTTCCCCGTGGAGAGGCTGATCTGAGCGGTCGGATTGGTCGGCGAGACGAGGGTCATGATCCAGCCGTGGTTCATGGCCTCCTCGAAGCCGAGCCGCTCGTAGAACGCGCGGCTCAACTCCCCGTCGTCCGTGGGGATGTTGGGTACGACGCGGCGGACGGACATGGCGGGCCTCCGGGGAGATCGACCGGTTCACGGACGTTCCAGCACTATCACGGCCCCGGCCGCGCGGCGGCACCCGTTTCAGCGGTGGCGATACTCGCCACGGTCGCCGATCAGGGGCGCGGCGAGGAGGGGGACGACGCCCACGCCGAGCCCGGTCCAGCCGACGGTCGGGCCGGCGACGGACGGCGGGAGCGCCCAGCGCCCCCCACCCCGGCAACAGCCGCATCAGCGGCAACGGGAACGGCGGCGCTCAGAGCAACTCCCGCAGCCAGCGCGCGATATGCGCGTCGCGGTCGGCCGTCGTCAGCAACATGCTGGGGAAGACCCGGTCCCAGGTGTCGGCCCGGCACACGGCCGCCACCCGGCAGGCGACCTCGGCGAGGGAACGGAGTTCGGCCAGGCCGGTGCCGCCCTCCGCCCAGGCGTCGAGGTAGGCGTCCCAGGCGCGGGTGCGGGCGGCGGGGTCGCGGTCGAAGCGCTCGTCGAGGACCCGGCCGACGACCAGCAGGCTGGCGAAGGGGTGGGTGACGGAGGAGTCGCCCCAGTCGAAGAAGAGGTAGCGGCCGCCGTCGGCCAGCGCACCGGACGCGGTGAGGGCCCGGCCGCCGGTGAGGACGGAGGCCGGGTGGAGGTCGGACTGGTCGAGGGAGCAGGCCACGGGCGAGTCGGCGAGGCGCTGGCACCACTCCTCGAAGCGGGGTGCGGCGGCGTGCAGGGTGCGTCGTTCCTCGTCGCGGAGGCTGCCCGCCGACTCGACCAGGCAGCGGTAGCGTTCGACGAGGCGCTGTGGCCGGAAGTCGGGGACGCCCAAGGCGAGCAGCTTGTTGGCGTGCGGCTCCACCTCGCGCTGCAACTGGGCATACTGGGTCAGCATTTCGGCCCAGGCGGCCAGGTCCTCGGGGTCGTTGGTGAGCACCTCGGTGAACATCGGGCCGGCGTCGGGGAGGAGGGACCAGGCGCGGGCGGTGTCGACGGCGACGGGTTCGACGACCCGGCCCGGGACCCAGCGGTGGAGGGCGGCCATCACGGCGGGCTCGTAGGAGGAACGGGGCGGGTTGGCCTTGAACCAGACCGCGCCGCCGTCGGTCAGCGGCACGCGGAGGACGACGGACCAGGGGCGGAGCCGGGCCCAGACCTGGTCGCCGCCGACGGTCAGCCGGTGCCGGGCGAGCCGCTCGGTGATCCAACCGAGGGCCTGGGCACGCCACTTCTCGTCCTCCCACGGGGTCACGGCCCGATAGCCACCGGTCTCCACCACGATCCCATTGACGTCCATGCGACTACCCCATCACACAACTGACCTCTCATCGCGGGAACTTGACGTCTTCCTCACCCGTTCCGCCCGCCCGTGTCACCCGGGCGTCGAGCGATCCCGCTGGGCCGTCGTGGGTGGCGACGGCCTCGGGGATGGCCTCGGGTCAGGTCTCGTCGGCGGGGGCCCCTTCCCGGTAGTTGACCGGTCGCGGTTCGGTACCGGCTATTCGAGAAAGACCGTGACCGCCAGCGGCAGATGGTCGGAGGCCGTCGTCTCGATCAACTCGAAGTCGCCGAAGGCCACCTCGGAGGCGCCGAAGATCCAGTCGACGCGGCGCGGCGGGGAGACGGCCGTGTCCAGCGAGGGGTCGCCCGCCTCGTCCTGCGCGCTGCGCAGCCCGGCCGCCTCCAGCGTCTCGATCTCCCGCGAGTCGGGCCGCGCGTTGAGGTCGCCGGCCAGCACGGCCGTCGGGTCGTCGGCCGTTTCGCCGAGCAGCGGCCCGAGTTGGGCCAGCCGGGGCGCCGGCGACGAGCCGCCGTGCAGATGGGTGCCGACGACCCGCGCGGTCTCGCCGTCGGTGAGGCGGACCGTGACCGAGGCGAAGGAACGGTCCATGTCGCCGCCGGCGCGCGGGAGTTCGCGGGTCTCGCGGTCCACCACGGGCAGCGAGGTGAGGATCAGGTTGCCGAACCTGTCGTCGGCGCCCGGCGCCCACACGCTGGTCACGTCGAGCCGCCGTTCCAGGAAGGTCACCAGGTCGAGCCCGCCGGCGAGCGGCGTGCCGCGCGGCACCTCCTGGAGGACCACCACCTGCGCTCCCGAGTCCTCGATCACCGCGCGGATCGCGTCCGGCGTCAGCTCCCCGCCCTGGTCGACGGCGGCGTGCACGTTCCAGGTCAGCAGCCGGTACATGCCGCCGGCCGTGTCGGTGGGCAGCGGCTCGGGCCCGGAGCGCAGCGCGCCGGCCAGCGGCGGCCAGGCCAGCAGCAGCACCGCGACCACGACCGGGGTGAACGCCCTGGCCAACGGCGGCTGCGCGGCGGCGGTCCGGGTCGCCCGCGCGGCCAGCGCCACGGCCAGCAGCAGCGCGAACGCCCAGGGCAGCAGCCGGAGTTCGTAGGCCAGGGCCAGCAGCACGCAGGAGGCGCCCGTGCCCAGGCCCGCAAGGGCCAGGTCGAACTGCGGGCCGCGCCCGACGCCCATCGGGACCGCGAGCGCCCGCCGCAGCACCGGCGGCAGCACCGCGAGGCCGAGCGTCGCCGCCGGCGCGACCAGCGGC
>NZ_RFFJ01000063.1 GCF_003696235.1 Streptomyces triticirhizae | reverse complement strand
GCCGGGGGGCGCGGCGCGGGTGCGCGCGCCGGCGCGAGCCCGGCGCACGCGGGGGTGCGGGACCTGGCGGAGACCGGGGAGACCGAGGAGTTCGCCGCCCCGCTCGACGAGGGGCGCGCGCCGCGCGCCGGACACGGACGCGGGCGCGGCCGGCAGCGGGTCCGGGCGTTCCACCCGGACCGCCGGCTCAGCCTGGGCCTGGTGCTGCTGCCGCTGCGGCTGCTGCTCGGCTTCATGGCGATCTACGCCGGCATGGGCAAGCTCACCGACCCGGTCTACTTCGACGGCGGCGACCGGGGCTCCCTCTCCACCTGGCTCGCCTCCCTGGAGCCCTGGGCGCTGGCCGCGCCGCTGCACGAGTGGACCCTGGCGCACCCGGTGGGTGCGGGCCTCACCGTGGCGTTCACCCAGATCGTCGTCGGCGTGCTCACCCTCTTCGGACTGTGGCAGCGGGTCGCGGCGCTGCTGGGCGCCGCGCTCTCGCTGGCCCTGCTGACCACCGTCAGTTGGCAGCACGGTCCGGCCTACGACACCCCCGAGGTCGTCCTCTTCGCGGCCTGGACGCCGCTGGTCATCGCGGGCGCGCCGGTGCACTCGCTGGACGCGCGGCTCGCCGGCGAGGCGTGGCGTCGGCTGGGGCCGCGCGCCCCGCTGTCCGCGCTGCGGCGCCGCGTGCTGCGGCGCGGCGGGCTGTTGGCGGCGCTGCTCCTCGGAGTGGCGCTGCTGGTCGGCTCGCTGCTGGGCAGCGCGGTGCGTTCCTCCCAGTTCGCGACCGTTCCCGAGCCGGGCGAGCCGCCGCGCAACCACCTGCCGGGCGAGCCGCTCGTGGACGAGGAGGAGGAGGCGCGCGAGGCCGCCGAGCGGGAGGCGGCCGCCGAGGCCGAGCGCCGCGAGGAGCGGGAGCGGGCCGCCGAGCGCGAACAGGCGGAGGAACAGCGGCGCGAGGAGGCCACCCAGGAGCCGACGGCGCCGGCCGAGCCCTCCTCGCCCGAGGGCCAGCAGCAGGCCCCGGCGCCCGAACCGACCCCGGAGCAGCGGGAGTCGGCGCCGGCCCCGCCGCCCAGCCCGGAGAACGGCGCGGGCGGCGACCCGGGCACCGGCGGCGGCGCCGAGGAGCCCGGCGAGGACGCCGGCGGTGGCGAGGACGACGGGGGTGATCAGAGCAGCCCCGATCCCCTGGGAGGGCTGCTCGGTTAGGTGGCGTACTCGGCTAGACGAGGAGCAACGGCGGTGTCGGGGACGGTGGTTGTCGTCCTGCGGCACCGCCGCCGCCGTTCCGAGAAATCCGTGAGCCAGTCGGCGGCGGGCGGGCAGACTGGGGCCGTGCGCACGGACGTCGGCCCCGCCCAGGACTCCCCGCAGCGGCGGGCGTTGTGTCATGTCGCGGCGTTGGCCACGGGCGGCCCGGTCGACCCGACGCTGCCGCTGACCATGAACTTCCACCCCGACCGCCTGGTGGGCGGCGAGCCGATCCTGCGGCGGATGGCCAGGGACGGGGCGTATCTCTCGCAGTTCGTCACCGGGACCAGCAACGGTGGGCTCACCGCGCACCCGGGCGGCGAGCGGTGGCGGTGGGAGAGCCGGATGTTCGGCGCGGCCTATGACGCGGCGCCCGCCCAACAGCGGCCGGTCTACGGCGCGTTGAACCATCTGCGGCGTTCCACCGGCGCCGCGCCACGCTTCGGCTCGGCGCACTTCAGGCTCGTTCCCGAGGTGCTCGCGCGCACCACCTTCTGCTACCCGGACAGCTCGGCGCTGCCCACCGCCTTCGGCGTGGCCGACCGCTGCGACCTGGTGCGACGGGCGCTGGCCGAGGAACGACCGGCGTTGGACGGGCATGTCGAGGCGCACATACACGGTCGGGTCAGCCTCGCGCGGGACGTGGCGGCCCTGGTGCTCGACCCGAGCCACCTGGGCACGCCGGTGGCCGAGGCCGCCGCCGCGTTGCCCTGCCCGGTGGAGTGGCATTCCGGCTTCCGGCTCCCGGTCGAAGTGCTGGACGAGAACCCGGAGTTCCGAGGCCCCGAGATCGCGGCGCTTGGCCGGCGGCTGGCCGAGGACGGCCTGCTCGACCCCCGGATGATCGGCGACGCCGCGCGCTCCGGGCGGCACGACCCGCAGGAGCTGAAGAAGGTCTGGCACTACCTGGCCCACTTCGGCGCCCCGGAACGGTGACGGGCGGCCCGCCGCTGCCAACGGCCGTCAGCGCTGGGTGAGTTCCCTGGCCGCCTCGGTCAGGTCCTTGGCGGTGTCGATGGCCCGCCAGTAGGCGCCCTGCGAGAGCGGGAAGCCGGCCAGCCGCCGTTCCCTCGCCAGGCGGGGAAAGGTGTGCCGCTCGTGGTCGCCCCGGTCGGGCAGCAGGGCGGTGAACGCGGCGGCGAAGACATAGACGCCCGCGTTGATCAGATACGGCGACGGCGGGGCCTCGATGAAGTCCAGCACATGGCCGAACTCGTCGGTCTCCACGGCGCCCCAGGGGATGCGGGGCCGGGCCAGGGCCAGGGTGGCCAACGCGTCCCGCTCGGCGTGGAACTCGGCCATCTCGCGCAGCGAGAACCGGGTCCAGATGTCGCCGTTGGTGGCGAACCACGGCTCGTCGGGGCGGGGCAGCGCGGCGGCGGCGTACTTGAGGCCGCCGCCGCGCCCCAACGGCTCCTGCTCCACCACGGTGTTGACCCGCAGCGGCAGTTCGTTCGAGGCGAGCCAGTCCTGGAGCACCTCGGCGAGATGCCCGCAGGAGACCACCGCGTCCGTCACGCCCTCGGACGCCAGCCAGCGCAGCTGGTGACCGATGATCGGCTCGCCGGTGCCGGGGATCTCCACCATCGGCTTCGGCCGGTCGTCGGTGTAGGGGCGGAGCCGGGAGCCCTGCCCACCGGCCAGGACCACGGCCTGGCTCGGATGTGTCGCGTCACGGGATGCGGCGTTGCTCATGGCCGCACCCTATGCGCGTTCAGTTGGCCTGGGCCACGCCGGCGGCGAAGGAGGTGTCACAGACGGGACGGGCGAAGCGTTGGGCCCGTTGGGCGTTGCCGTACTTGTCGACGGCGGCCTGTCCGAGGGACCGCGCGATCTCGGCGCAGTGCGGGGCCAGCGAGGGGTCCTCGTCGACGGCCCGCTGGAGTCCGGTGAGCGCTGCGGAGGGGTCCTCCTGGCGGAGGGTCGTCAACAGGCGTTCGCGCAGGAGGTCCTGGGGGGCCTGCTGCTCCTGTTCGGCGGCGGCGGTGAGCATCTGCACCTCGGAGGGAGGGGAGGCCCAGGGCACGCGCGTGACGGCGAGCGTGCCGGAGAGCACCAGCACGGCTGGGAGGGCTACGGCGAGACTTCGGCCGATGTGGCGGAGTGCCTGGTTCACGGGGTCTTCCTCGCGCTTCCTCGCGAAACGGTGACGCGAAACGATCGGGTGGAACGAAAGGGGCGGAACGGATCGGATGGAGCGAATCGGATGGAACGAACGCGCCAAACCGCGCCCGGGGAGCGGGCCTTGTGGTTGGCACGAGCCGAATCGTAGCGAGGTGTGGTGGGTTGATGACATTCCGCCACTCGCGCGGGTGATGCCGTCCTGGGCTTTCGTTCGGGGGTGTTGACGCGGACGGTGACCCTCGTTGACGTTCGCTGGCGTTGTGCCGCGCGGAGTGCGGCGAGGAACGCGGCGGGGCCGCGCCCCCACCCGATGGGTGGGAACGCGGCCCCGGTGCTGCGGTGCCCTGTGCGCCCGTCGGCGCGACGGGTCAGTCGCTGAGGCGCTCGCCCGAGCCGGCGGCGAAGACGTGGGTCTCGCCCGGCTTGGGCTCGACGTGCAGCTTGCTGCCCTTGTCGGGAACGTCGCGGCTGTCCACGCGGATGACCAGGTCCTTGACCTCGCCACCGAACTCGGCGGTGCCGTAGACATAGGCGTCGGCGCCGGTCTCCTCGACCACGTTGACGGTGACGGCGAGGCCGGCGGCGGCGTCCTCGTCCGCCTTGGCCAGCGTGCTGTCGGAGGAGGAGCCGTTGACGACGCGGAAGTGCTCGGGGCGGCAGCCGACGACGACGGTGCTGTCGCCCTTGTTCTGCGCCTCGCTGAGCGCGGCGCGCTCGACTGGGACGACGCTGTTGCCGAACTTCACGCCGCCGTCGGTGATCGGGACCTCCACCAGGTTCATGGCGGGGGAGCCGATGAAGCCGGCGACGAAGAGGTTGGCGGGCTTGTCGTACATGTTGCGCGGGCTGTCGATCTGCTGGAGCAGGCCGTCCTTGAGGACCGCGACCCGGTCGCCCATCGTCATGGCCTCGACCTGGTCGTGGGTGACGTAGACGGTGGTGACGCCCAGGCGCCGCTGGAGGCCGGCGATCTGGGTGCGGGTCTGGACACGGAGCTTGGCGTCCAGGTTGGACAGCGGCTCGTCCATGAGGAAGACCTGGGGCTCACGGACGATGGCGCGACCCATCGCGACACGCTGACGCTGACCACCGGAGAGGGCCTTCGGCTTGCGGTCGAGGTACTCGGTGAGGTCGAGGATCTTGGCGGCCTCCTCGACCTTGGCCCGGATGTCCGTCTTGTTGACGCCGGCGATCTTGAGCGCGAAGCCCATGTTCTGGGCGACGGTCATGTGCGGGTACAGCGCGTAGTTCTGGAAGACCATCGCGATGTCCCGGTCCTTCGGGGGAAGGTGGGTGACGTCACGGTCACCGATGTGGATCGAGCCCCCGTTCACGTCCTCAAGCCCGGCCAGCATCCGCAGGGAGGTGGACTTCCCACAGCCGGAGGGGCCGACCAGCACCAGGAACTCGCCGTCCTCGATCTGGATGTCGAGCTGGTCGACGGCGGGGGTGTCCGAACCGGGGTAGACCCGGGTGGCCTTGTCGTAGGTGACCGTAGCCATGTCCTCTTGTCTCCTTCTACCGGCAGGAACGTGCCGGACGATCCGAGTAGGAAGGTGTTACGACCATGTATATGGACGCACGGTGAACCTAACTCGAAAGCAATATAAAAGTCAGTACCCACCGGCAAAAAAATCCCGGGCCCTCCCACCGGCCGACACCCCTCACCAGGGGCCGTGTAGGCTGGTGCGGCCTCTACGGCGCCCAGAACGCACGGGCACCCGCCGCCTTAGCTCAGTCGGCCAGAGCAGCTGTCTTGTAAACAGCAGGTCGTCGGTTCGAATCCGACAGGCGGCTCACAGCCGTTCGATCCCCGTGCCGGCCGAACGCGCGGCCGCCCGGGGGCGGTGATCCCGCCGGGCGGACCCCATCTCGCCGCGCTGGCGGCAGTCCTCGTCGAAGTCCTGGGCGGCCCGCCGTCCTCGTGTTGACCGGGGTGGGCTCGCGAACATAGAAATAATCGCGCATGTACCAACACGAGCGAACAAGGGATCGTCGATGCACGATGGGTCGTACCTGAACTTCCGGTCGGCGGGTACCGCGCTGGTGCTGGACTGCACGGGGGGCGGGCTGCCCCGCGTCGTGCACTGGGGCGCTGACCTGGGCGAACTCAGCCAGGACGCGATGGCCTCGCTGGCCCGCGCCGCGGTGCCGCAGATCGCCTCCAACAACGTCGACCTGGCCGTGCCGCTGTCCCCGCTGCCGGAGCACTCGGCCGGCTGGCAGGGGACGCCGGGGCTCACGGGACACCGGGCCGGCGCCGACTTCTCCACCGCCTTCGCGGTCACCTCGCTGCGGGCCGAGGAGCGTTCGCTGGCGGTCGTGGCCGAGGACGTGGTCGCCGCGCTGGAACTGCGGTTGGAGATCGAGCTGACGGAGAGCGGGCTGGTGCGGCAGCGTGCCCGGCTGACCAGCCTGGCCGAGGACGGCGGCGCCCCGTTCACGCTCGGCGGGCTGCTGCTGGCCCTGCCGGTGCCGGAGCGTGCCACCGAGCTGCTCGACATGACCGGCCGGCACCTGCGGGAACGCACCCCGCAGCGGCACGCGTTCACCATCGGCACCCACCTGCGGGACAACCGCAAGGGACGCACGGGAACGGACGCGGTGACCGTTCATATCGCGGGCGAGGCCGGCTTCGGCTTCCGCTCCGGCGAGGTCTGGGGGCTGCACGTCGGCTGGAGCGGCAACCACCGCTCGCTGGCGGAACGCACGCACACGGGCGTCTCGTTGCTCGCCGGCGGCGAGCTGCCGCTGGCGGGCGAGATCACCCTCGGCGCCGGGGAGTCCTACACCTCGCCGTGGGTCTTCGGCAGCTATGGCCGGCACGGCGTGGACGAGCTGGCCGGCCGCTTCCACGGCTATCTGCGGGCCCGCCCCCACCACCCCTCCGGCCCACGGCCGGTCACCCTCAACGTGTGGGAGGCCGTCTACTTCAACCACGACCTGCCCCGGCTGAAGGAACTGGCCGACGCCGCCGCCGAGATCGGCGCCGAGCGCTTCGTGCTGGACGACGGTTGGTTCCGGGGCCGGCGGGACGACCACGCCGGGCTCGGCGACTGGTACGTCGACGAGACGGTGTGGCCGCAGGGGCTCCACCCGCTGGTCGGGTATGTCCGGGGGCTGGGGCTGGAGTTCGGCCTGTGGGTCGAGCCAGAGATGATCAACGTCAACTCCGACCTGGCCCGCGCCCACCCCGAGTGGATCATGGCCACCGGGGACCGGCTGCCCCCGGAGTCCCGCCACCAGCAGGTGCTGGACCTCGGACACCCGGAGGCCTACGCCCACATCCTGGAGCGGCTGGACTCCCTGGTCGGCGAGTACGAGCTGACCTATCTGAAGTGGGACCACAACCGCGACCTGGTGGAGGCGGGGCACAGCCCCACCGGCCGGGCCGGCGTCCACGCCCAGACGCTCGCCGTCTACCGGCTGATGGACGAGCTGCGGAAGCGGCACCCGAACCTGGAGATCGAGTCCTGCTCCTCCGGCGGCGGCCGGGTGGACCTTGGCATCCTGGAGCGCACCGACCGGGTGTGGACCAGCGACTGCATCGACGCCCTGGAGCGCCAGCTCATCCAGCGCTGGACCGGCGTGCTGCTGCCGCCCGAGCTGATGGGCTCGCATGTCGGCGCCCCCGAGGCGCACACCACCGGACGCACCCACGGCCTGGAGTTCCGCGCCGGGACCGCGCTCTTCGGCCACTTCGGCATCGAGTGGGACCTGACGAGCGCCTCGCCCGAGGACCGCGCGGCCCTCGCCGAGTGGATCGCCCTCCACAAGCGGCTCCGGCCGCTGCTCCACACCGGCCGGGTGGTCCGGGAGGACCACCCGGACCCGGCGCTGTGGGTGCACGGCGTGGTGGCCGAGGACGGCGGGCACGCGGTCTTCGCGCTGGCCCAGGTCGCCACCAGCGTGCAGTCCCCGCCCGGAAGGGTGCGGCTCCCCGGCCTTGAGCCCGACGCGACCTACCGCCTCGCCCCGCTCGCCCCGGCCGACCGCCCGCGCGGGCCGGCGATGGACGCGCTGGCCTGGTGGAGCGAGGGCGTGACGCTCCCCGGCCGGGTGCTCTCCGAGGTCGGGGTGCGGGCCCCGATCCAGAACCCCGAGCGGCTGGTGCTCCTGGAGGCCCGGCGGGTCGAGGACTGACGGCCCCGCCGCGCCGTCCCGGGCGCCCGAAGGACCCGGGACGGCGCGACGACTCGTCACGCGGTGGCGTCCGGTCAGCCCGTGACCGGCTGGCACGGGCCCTCGACGAAGGCGATGGACTCGGCCCCGTCCCGGTCAGAGAGGATCACCGTGTCCCCCCGGGCCAGATGGTAGGTGTATCCGCCCTCGGTCGCGGCGGGGTCCTCCAGGGCCTCGGGGTCCAGCAGCGGCTCGGCGGAGTCCCCTGCGGAGGCTATGGACTGGGCCACCTCGGGACCGATCGGCGTCGCGCCCCCCACGAAGCTCACATGACCGTTGACCTCGGCGCCGTCCGCCGTGCCGGCGCCGTCCGGCACCTCGGCTGGACGCCGCTCGCCCGGCTCGGCCTCCTCCCCGAACGACCGCTCGCCGTCGTCCTCTCCCGACTCCGAGAACGTCATCCCGCTCTCGTCCGCTCCCAACTCGCGGGACGTGCCGGACTCCCCGGATGCTCCCGGCTCCCCGGCCGGCGGCTCGTCGTGGGGCTGACACAGATAGCCCTCCGGCGGGTTGTACAGCGTCTCCACCCCGGCCTCCTCCAGCAGGGCGGAGAACTCGGCCACGGCCTCCTCCCCGTGCGGCCAGTCGGAGATGTGCACCACCACGCCGCCGTCGGCCTCCTGCTCGACCGCGTAGGCCGGGGCGCCGCCCCCTCCCGGCAGGACCACGAACACCGCCGTGGCCGCGGCGGCGGTGACCAGCCCGACGCCGGTGCGGGCCGGCGTGATCAGGCGCCGCCGCCGGGCGACGGCCGTCCGCCGCTCGGCCGCCGCGACGGAGTGGTGGCGCTTCAGCTCGTCCAACAGACGGTCTTCGAAGGTGCTGTTCATGCCTTGCTCCCTGAGTACGCGATGTGGTTGCCGATCTCGGGCTCGGCGGCGGCGACGCTGAGGGCCCGCCGGGCCCGGTGCAGCCGGACCCGGGCGGTGACCTGGCTGATGCCGAGGGCCTTGGCGGCCTCCTTGACCGTGAGCTGGTCCACGGCGATCAGCTCCATGACCGCCCGCTCGCCCTCGGGGAGCCGCGCCATGGCCGCCAGGGCCTGACGGCCGGGGCGCTCGGCGGAGAGCTTCTCCTCAAGCCGGGCGATGTCGTCCGCCTCCAGCAGCCGGCGCCCGGCGACCCGGCTGGTGGCCGCGCTCTCCCGCGCCACCCGCCGGCGCTCCGCCGAGGCCACGTTCCGGGCGATGCCGTAGAGCCAGGCCGTCTCGCTGCCGCGCGCGGCGCGGTAGGTGTGGGCCGAGTCGATCACCGCGAGGAAGACCTCGGCCGTCAGGTCGGCGACCGTGTGCGGGTCCTGGACGCGGCGCGCCAGAAAGCGCGTCACCTCGTCGACATGTCGTCGGTAGAACCCCTCGAAGACCCTGGGGTCCCGAGCCGCTGCGGTCGGACCGCAGCGGCTCCTGGCGGGCACTCTCACGGCTGGCTCCCTCCCTCGTTCCTGCCTTCACCCGTACTTGGCCCGAGGCTGGCTGAGCGTTACAACGCCAGATCAGCGCGGGTGTTACGGGTGGCGAGGGCGGGTCTTTCGGATGGTGCTCAGGGGGCTGGTCGGCCGCCGCGAGGATCGGGTGCCGATCCTCGCGGGCCGACCTCGGGTGGGGTCAGGGCCGCAGGACCACCTTCCCCATCGTCGCGCGGCTCTCCAGAGCGCGGTGCGCCCCGGCCGCGTCCGCGAGCGGGAACTCCTGGACCAGCGGCACCAGGACGCCGTCCGCGACCAGCGCCAACGCCTCGTCCTCCAGCGTGCGGAGGCGCTCCAACCCGCCGATCCGTTCGAAGAGGGCGGGGCCGAGGGCGGCCTGGGAGGTGATCCCGAGCGCGGCCTGTTCCTCGGGGGAGGGGTTCGCCAACTCGGTGCCGTCGAGGCCAGAGGACGCCGTGCCGTAGGCGACATGGCCGCCGCCGGGGGCCAGCAGGCCGATGGCGGCGCGGGCCCGTTCGCCGCCGACGCCCTCGAAGAGGTGCCGCACGGGGCGCTCGCCGAACGCGGCGCGGACGGCCTCCGGCCAGTCCGGCCGGTCGTAGTCAACGGCGAGGTCGGCGCCGAGCCGGCGCACCACCTCGACCTTGTCCCGACCGCCGGCGGCGCCGATCACCGTGGCCCCCCGGTGCGCGGCGTACTGGACGAGCAGCGAGCCGATGCCGCCGGCCGCCGCCAGCACCAGGACGGTGTCGCCCGGCTCGATCGGGGCGAACCTGAGCAGCCCCATCGTCATCCGGCCCGTGCCGAGCACCGCGATGGCCTGGCTCTCGGAGACGCCGGCGGGGAGCGGGTGCAGCGTGGCCGTGCCCGTGACGGCCAGTTCGGCGTAGCCGCCCGGGACCATGCCGAGGTGGGCGGAGACCCGTTGCCCCAGCCACGAGGGGTCCACGCGCCCCCCGACCGACTCGACCGTGCCGGCGACCTCCCGGCCAGGGATGGTGGGCAGTTCGACGTCCGGCCAGATCCCGCCGGGGGTCACGCCCCGGCGCAGCGCGGCGTCAACGAGGTGCACCCCGGCGGCTGCCACCGCGATCCGCACCTGACCCGGCCCGGGGACGGGGTCGTCGGTCTTCTCGTAGGTCAGGTTCTCCGGGGGGCCGAAGGCGTGGAGTCGGATCGCGTGCATCGTTCTTCCTTTCGTGGCGGGCTGCCGGTGCCTCGCGGACCAGCGGCTTCAGCCTGCTTCTTCAACCGCCCTTGAGGTCAAGAACCGCCCTTGGGGGCAAGGCGATCCCGTCGACGGGCTCACTGTCAGTGGGGCCCGGCAGGATGGGCGGCATGGCGAGCGGAGTCGGAAGTCACGGGGCGAGCGGGGTCGGAAGTGGCAGGGATCGGAGGAGCGGGAGCGACGCGGTGCGAGGGCCCCAGCGGCCGCGGCTCGCGCTGCCCGAGGAGCCGGAGGTCTTCGCCGAGACGGCGCGGCTGGCGGCCGAGGAGGACTACGACGGGGTCGAGTTCGTCTCCCGCGACCTCAGCGGGGCGCGTGCGCCGGGGGCGACGTTTCTCGACTGCGCGCTGCGCGGCTGCGTGCTCGACGGCGCCGTGCTGAAGGGAGCGCGGCTGTTGGACAGCCTGCTCGCCGAGGTGCGCGGGGTCGGCGTCGATCTGCTGGACGCCGAGTTGCGGGACGTGGAGATCAGCGACGCCAGGCTCGGCGGCGCGCAGTGCGGTGGCGCCTCGCTGACCCGGGTGCTGGTGCGCGGCGGGAAGATCGACTATCTGAACCTGCGGCAGGCCCGGCTGGTCGACGTCGTCTTCGAGGGGTGTGTGCTGGTCGAGCCGGACTTCGGCGGGGCGCGGCTGGAGCGGGTGTCCTTCGACGACTGCGAGCTGCGCGGGCCCGATCTCACCGGCGCCACGCTGCGGGACGTGGACCTGCGCGGGGTCTCGGCCTTCGAGCCGGGGCGCGGCGTCGACCGGCTGGCGGGCGCGGTGATCAGCCCGGGACAACTCGTTGAGCTGGCACCGCTGTTGGCGGCCCAGCTCGGGGTGCGGGTGCTGCCCCGTGGCTGAGGCGAGGCGGGCCGGCGCGTTCCGGCGGAGCCCGGGTTCTGCCGGAGGTCGGGGGGAGGGACGGGACTTTCGGCGGTGGTGGTGACGGCGCGCGGCGCCTAGCGTGCGGGCTTCGGGAGGCCCCCGGGTGGCGCCGGGGCGACCGGTGAGGCGGGGTACGGACGGGCGAGAGGAGGCGTGTGCGGTGCGTGAGGACGTGGGCCGGCGCGCCCGTTGGGGCGACGGGTGGCCGTGGCTGGTGGCCGCGCTGTGCGGCACGGCACTCAGCGTGCCGAGCCTGTGGTGGGTGGTGCCCACGGCGGTGGCCTCCTTCGTCGCGGGGCTGCGGCCCGAGCCGGCGAGCCGGACGCGGCAGGCCCTGCTGGCCTTCGGCGTGGCGCTCGCCCTGGGCGTGGTCGCGGTGACGCTGGTGCCGGACTGGATAGCCCGGGGCGGGCGGTTTGTCGCGGTGCTGGTCGGCGGGGCCCTGTTGCCCTGGCTGGTGGGCCGGTTCGTCCGGCAGTACCGGCAGCTGGTGCGGGCCGGCTGGGAGCGCGCCGAGCGGCTGGAACGGGAGCGCGCGCTGGTCGCCGAGCAGGCCCGGCTCCGCGAGCGGGCCAGGATCGCGCAGGACATGCACGACGTGTTGGGCCACGACCTGAGCCTGATAGCGCTGTCGGCGGGCGCCCTCCGGCTCGCGCCCGACCTGCCGGACCGGCACCGCGAGGCCGCCGGGGAGCTGCGGGCCCAGGCGGCGGTGGCCGTCGAGCACCTGGGGGAGGTGGTCAGCCTGCTGCGGGAGGGCGGCGCCACGGTGTCGGCCGGGTCCGGCGGCGCCGAGTCCGAGGAGCACGGGGTGGAGGAGCTGGTGGCGGGCGCCTCGGCGGCCGGGCTCGACGTCACCTGCCGGATCAGCGGTCCGGGGGACGCGCCGCCGGGCGCGGAGCCCGCGCCGCCGGCGCCGGTGGCGCGGGCCGTCGGGCGGGTGGTGCGGGAGGCGCTGACCAACGCGGCCAAGCACGCGCCGGCGGCTTCGGTCGCGGTGACCGTCCGGCGCGGCGCCGACACGACCGAGGTGTGTGTGGTCAACGGTCCTTCGACGGGCGGGGGTTCACGTTCCACGGCCGGTGAGGGGCGGGGCCTGGGCCTGCTCGGGCTGGACGAGCGGGTGCGGCTGCTCGGCGGGTCGCTTCGGCACGGGCCGACCGAGGACGGCGGGTTCCTGGTGGCCGCCCGGCTGCCGCACCATGGTCGGCCGCGCCCGCTGGAGGCCGAGGCGTCGGGGGAGCCCGGCGGGTCCGGGCGGGCGCCGGGGACATCCCGGGTGCGTGGCCGGGCGCGGCGCGGCGTGCGGCGGACCCTCGCCCTGGCCGTGCTCGTTCCGCTGGCGGCGCTCGCGCTGCTCGGGGCCGTGCTGCGCGGCTGGGACGCGCTGCTGCTGCGCGACGCGGTGTTGAACGCGGAGGACTTCGCCCGGCTGCGGGTCGGGCAGGAGCGCGCCGAGATCGCCCCGCTGCTCCCGGAGCGGGAGACCCCGCACCGGCCCAACTCGTCCGTGGGCCCGCCGCCGGCGGGCGCGGACTGTTCCTACTACGCGCTCACCGCCGACCCGCTCGACGACGGCTCGGGCGACGCCTACCGACTCTGCTTCGACGACGAGATCCTGGTGTCAGCCGATGTCCTCAGCCCCTGAGCCCGCCGCGCCCTCCGAGCCGACCGAGCCCCTTCCCGGTGCGGCCGAACCGGTCCGGGTGCTGGTCGCCGACGACGAGCCGCTGATCCGCGCCGGGGTGTGCGCCCTGTTGGCCACCGCCCCCGACCTGGCGGTGGTGGCCGAGGCGGGGGACGGTCGGGAGGCGGTCGAGCTGGTGCGGCGGCATCGCCCCCGGGTGGCCGTGCTGGACATCAGGATGCCGGTGCTGGACGGCATCTCCGCGATGGCGGAGATCCGCCGGACGGCGCCCGCGACGGCCGTGGTGATGTTGACGACCTTCGGCGAGGACGACTACATCATCCGCGCGCTCAGCGAGGGCGCCGCCGGCTTCCTGATCAAGTCGGGCGAGCCCGAGGAGCTGATCGCGGGCGTCCGCGCGGTCGCGGACGGCGCCGCGTATCTCTCACCGAGGGTCGCGGCGCGCGTGGTCGCCCATCTGGCCGCCCAGGGGGCGGGCATGGCCGCCGACCGGAGTGCCGCCAGACGTCGGGTCGCCGCCCTGACCGTTCGGGAGCGTGAGGTGCTGGCCTGCCTCGGCGACGGGCTGTCCAACGCGCAGATCGCCCGGCGGCTGCGCGTGGTCGAGGGGACCGTGAAGGCCCATGTCAGCTCGATTCTCGCGCGGTTGGGGGTGGGCAACCGGGCCGCCGCGGCGGTGTTGGCCCACCGGGCCGGGCTCGCCCCCGAGCCACCTGCGGAAGACCGCTGAGGTCGGCCGGACGGCCGCCGGTCCCAGCGCGAGCAGCACGGCGGCGCTGACCGTGGCGCCCAACGTCGCGCCCGCCAGCACGTCGTGCGGGTAGTGCACCCCGACGGCCACCCGCAGCAGGGCGCCGAGGGCGGCCAGGGGCAGGGTGACGGCGGCCAGCCGGGGCAGCAGTATGGCCAGGCCGACGCCGAGGGCGGCCGCCAGCGTCGAGTGGTTGCTGGGGAAGGACCAGTCGCCCACGGGCGGGCACTCGGCCAGCGCCTCGGCGCCCGGAACGGCCCGGCACGGCCGTTCCTCGTCCACGACCAGCTTCAACGCCTCGCTGATCCCGTACGCGGTCAGCATCCCCACGCCGACGACGATGGCGCCGGCGACCCGGGCCGCGTTGCCCGCGCGGAGTCCGGCGAACCACACCCACAGCAGCACCAGCCCGAGCACGACCAGGGTGCCCTCGGTGGCGATCTCCAGCAGGTGCCCCGACCACGAGGGCAGGTCGGCGACCCACTCCGTGATCGAACGGTAGACGTCCACGGAGGTTCCGCCGACGACGTGCACCGGTTCGTCCGCGCCCAGCCCGCCGGGCGAGAGCCACAGCAGGACCCCCGTCCCCAGGAGCAACGACGCCACGGCGACCGCCAGTCGACGGCCCGCACCGCCGAATTCAGGATCTGTTTCCATGGCAGCTGAACGTAGGCCATCTGACGGCCATATGCCCATGTCGAAGGGTGGGGGTGGACCCCTGACCTTCGTCGGGGGTGCGGCTGACGGCCGTTCGGATGTCCGAAACCTGCCGTTCGCCGGGGCCCGGGGCCGCCGGAAGCTGTGAGATCCCTCACCGGCGCGAGCCGTTCACCGCCGCGGCCCGGCCCGCCTCACCCGGAGCGCGGGGGCGGCACCTGCCGCGACGGCGGCGGAACGTGGGGGACGTCGGGAACGTCCCGCGCCGGCGGAAAGCGCGCGTCCTCCGCCGTGAAATCCTTCGCACCGTGGAATGCGGGACGGCCGTTCATTGTCAACGCCCCCGCCGCTGGGTAGTGTTCGTCGGGTGACTGCCGGGTCGGCCTTGGGCCATCAGCGAGTTGGGTGCCCGGCCTCCGAGTGAGGCCGGCGCGGGTGCGAGGCCCGCCGCCTTCTTTTCTCCTCGTTCTCTTTCTCTCTTCACTTCACGCCTGCCGCGCGCCCGTCCTGAGCTGCGCGCATCGCGGCGTCGAGCCGTTCCACGCGCCTGCGCGCGCCCCTTCGCCGGTGACGGTGCGCGCCTTTTCGTGGAACGGCGAAATCGTCCTGCCCGCATTTCGCCCGGGCGCGACATCCCCATTCGCCAGAGCCTTCAGAGGAATGCCCACATGTCTTCGTCAACCCCCGCCGCCAACTCGTTCAACGAACAGGTCATTCAGGAGTTCCGCGCCCGTGGAGGACGGGTCGGCGGCCCCTTCGAGGGGAGCCGGCTGTTGCTTCTGACCACGCGGGGGGCGCGCACCGGCGCCCCGCGCACCCATCCGCTCGGCTACCTGCCCGACGGCGGCGAACGCCTTCTCGTCATCGCCTCGGCCGGCGGCTCGCCGCGCCATCCCGACTGGTACCACAACGTCCTGGCGCACCCCCAGGTGACGGTCGAGGACGGCCTCTTCACCTACGAGGCGACGGCCGAGGTGCTGCGCGGCGCCGAACGGGACCGGGTCTTCGCCCGTGCCGTCGAGTCCGAACCCGGCTGGGGCGCGTACCAGGAGCGGGCCGGCCGGGTGCTGCCGGTGGTGGCGCTGCGCGCGGCCGGGCTGCCGTGGGCCGGCACCCCGAGCGAGACGATCCGGCGGCTGCACGAGGGCTTCCGACGCGAACTCGCCGCGATCCGGCGGGAGATCGAGGACGCCGACCCGACCGGCCTCGGCGCCCAGCTCAGGGTGAACTGCCTGACCCTCTGTCTCGGCCTGCGCACCCACCACGCCGGAGAGGACGCCGCGATCCTCCCGGCGGTGGAGCGGAGCCACCCGGAGGTGGCGCCCGTCATCCGGCGCCTGCGCGAGGAACACCGGGCCGTGGCCGCGCTCACCGAGCGGCTGCGGGAGGTCGTGAACGGGGGCGGGGCCGACCGCGAGGAGACGGTCGCCACGGTGACGGAGCTGACCGGACGGCTGGAGGCCCATCTCGACTACGAGGAGGAGCACCTGCTGCCCTTCCTGGACGGCTGACCGGCCTCCGGAGGCCGCACGTCGGCCGTGGGCCGGGGCACCGCGCGCCGCTCCTCGGTCGCTGTGTGTGATGTATCGAACGCCGATTGTCAGTGCCGGGTGTTTGACTGTCCTCACCTCGCCGGCGACGGCGCCCACGCCGGCGGGGGAGGCATCCGAGCGGCGCGGGGGGAGTGACCACACGGTGAACGTTCCGAAGGTGGACGGGAGTTGGGACCGTATCGAGCGATGGCTCGCGCGCTGGGCGCCGGTCCACCGGGGTCGTGGGGCAGGGGGAGGGGGTGGTCACGGAGGAGGGGAAGCTGGCATGGGAGTCCGTCTGAGCCGGCTGGCCCGCCGGGCCGGGTTCGTCCGGCCGCCGGCCCGCCGCATCCGCCTGTTGACCTGGAGTGCGCTCCGACTCCTAGCGTGGCCGCATGGCTACGAGCACGACACCACAGCGGAAGATCAACTCGGGGTTCGGCGCGCGCACCAGCGCCTCGGAGGTGCTGCGCGGCATCGACCTCACGGACACCCTCGCCCTGGTCACCGGCGGGTACTCGGGAATCGGGCTGGAGACCACGCGGGCGCTGGTCGGGGCGGGGGCGCGGGTGATCGTCGCTGGCCGCCGGCCGGAGGAGGCGAGGCGGGTCCTCGCGGGGCTGGACCGGGTGGAGGTGGCCGAGGTGGACCTCGGGGACCTGGCCAGCGTCGCCCGGTTCGCCGACGACTTCCTGGCCTCCGGGCGCGCGCTGCCCATCGTGATCAACAACGCGGGCATCATGGCCGCCCCGCTCAGGCGGGTCGGGCCGGGCTGGGAGGCCCAGTTCGCCACCAACCACCTGGGGCACTTCGCCCTGGTCAACCGGCTCTGGCCGGCCATCGCGCGGGCCGAGGGCGCCAGGGTGGTCTCGGTCTCCTCGGCCGGCCACCACGGCTCGGCGATCCGCTGGGAGGACATCCACTTCGAGCGCGGCTACGACAAGTGGCAGGCCTACAGCCAGGCCAAGACGGCCAACGTGCTCTTCGCCGCCCGACTGGACGCGTGGGCACGGGAGTTCGGGGTGCGGGCCTTCTCGCTGCACCCGGGTGCCATCCTCACGCCCCTGCAACGGCACATGACCCGGGAGGAGATGATGGCGGCCGGCTGGGTGGACGCCGAGGGGAACGCGGCGGACCCGACGTTCAAGACGCCGGAGCAGGGCGCGGCCACCCAGGTGTGGGCGGCCACCTCGCCGGCGCTCGCGGGACTCGGTGGCGCCTACTGCGTCGACTGCGACATCGCGGAACCGGAGGACGTGCGGGAGTACGCGCTGGACCCGGAGCAGGCCGAGCGGCTGTGGTCGCTCTCGGCCGAGCTGACGGGGGTCGACGCCTCCGCCGGCTGACCGGTGCGGCGGCGCGGGCTTCGGGCCGGTGGGCCGGCCCGAAGCCGGGCCCGAGGCGGGCCTCAGCCGCCCAGGGCCGGCCCCAACAGCGGCAGCCCGCCGAGAAGTTGACGGGTGTTGGCGCCCTCGCTGAGCTGGCCGGTCAGCAGCCCGGTGGTCACCGGCTGGAAGTCGGCGACCTGGGTGCCCACGGTGTTGCTGAGCGGGTCGGTGCCGGTGTTGGCCAGCGGGTAGAGCTGGAGGTCGAGCGCGGGGTCCACCGCGCTCTTCAGGGCGCCGCCGGTCACCTCTGTGGCGGTGCCCAGGGAGCTTTCGAGGTCCTTGGGCAACACATCGGCGGAGGCGGTGCCGGCGCCCACGGCGAGCAGGGCGCCGGTGGCGGTGGCGGTCAGGGAGGCCAGGCGCAGCGTGCGTGCCGCGCGGGATTGCTGAGTCATGGCACGCACGGTAGTTGGCCGATGGCGGATGGCTCATACCGGTGCGCGGGGATGTCCCCCGAACGAGTAGGGGCACCGGCCCGGGGACAATGGCCGGGTGACACGTGCCTCGCTGGAGAAGCAACCGAAGGACGTCGCCGCCATGTTCGACGCGGTGGCCGCTCGCTACGACCTCACCAACGACATCCTGGCGATGGGCCAGAACCGCCGCTGGCGCAAGGCGGTGGTGCGGGCGGTCGATCCGCGCCCCGGGGAGTGCGTTCTCGACCTCGCGGCCGGCACCGGCACCTCGTCCGAGCCGTTCGCCGCGGCCGGGGCCTTCACGGTGCCCTGCGACTTCAGCCAGGGCATGTTGGCGGCGGGCAAGCGGCGCACGCCGTGGCTGCCGTTCACGGCGGGCGACGCGACCCGACTGCCGTTCGCCGACGACTCGTTCGACGCGGTGACCGTCTCCTTCGGCCTGCGGAACGTCGCCGACCCCGATCTCGCGCTGCGCGAGATGCTGCGGGTGACCAGGCCCGGCGGGCGGCTGGTGGTCTGCGAGTTCAGCCACCCGACCTGGGCCCCGTTCCGCACCGTGTACACCGAGTACCTGATGCGGGCGCTGCCAGCCGTCGCGTCGCGGGTCTCCAGCAGCCCCGACGCCTATGTCTACCTCGCCGAGTCCATTCGCGCCTGGCCCGACCAGCCCGCGCTGGCCCGGCGGGTGCGGGAGGCCGGCTGGGAGCGGCCCGCCTGGCGCGACCTGACGGGCGGCGTCGTGGCCCTCCACCGGGGTTTCAAGCCCGGCGGCGAGTGAGGCTGTTCGGACGGACGGACGGACGGACGGGCGGACGGTTCGGGCCGGTTGAAGGCCACGGTCTCCGGCGCGCCCGTGCCCGCGCGCGCCCGCGTGCTTCCGTGCTCCCGCGCTCCCGTGCGCCTTTCCCCGCCGGCGCGGGGAGGAGATGCGCGGGCGGGAGAAGCCCGGGTCGCCACCGTCCGGGAAGCGCCGCCCCATAGACTCCGAACTGTCTGTCTCTGACGCCGATGGGAGAGCCGAACGTGGCTGAGACCGCCGAGAAGACCCCCTCAGAACACACCGCCGATGTGATTGTCGTGGGGGCCGGGCCGGCTGGCTCGGCCACCGCGTTCCACCTCGCCCAGGCCGGACTTGACGTGCTGCTGCTGGAGAAGACCGCCTTCCCCCGGGAGAAGGTCTGCGGCGACGGCCTCACCCCGCGCGCCACCAAGCAGCTGATCGCCATGGGCATCGACGTCTCCGAGGAGGCCGGCTGGCTGCGGAACAAGGGCCTGCGCATCATCAGCGGCGGGCAGCGCGTCCAGCTGGACTGGCCGGAGTTGGCCTCCTACCCGGACTACGGGCTGGTCCGCAAACGCGACGACTTCGACGAACAGCTGGCCAGGGCCGCCGAGAAGGCCGGCGCCCGGCTCCATGAGCGGGCCAACGTCTCCGGCCCGATCCGCGACGAGCGCACCGGCAGGATCGTCGGCGTCGAGGCGAAGTTGGGCGCGGAGAAGCGCGAGGTCAGCTTCCGCGCCCCGGTCGTGGTGGCGGCCGACGGCAACTCCTCGCGCCTCTCGCTGGCGATGGACCGTCACCGGGACGAGCGCCGCCCGATGGGCGTCGCGGTGCGGACCTACTTCACCAGCCCCCGACACGACGACGACTACCTGGAGTCCTGGCTGGAGCTGTGGGACCGGCGCGGCGGCGGGGAGCGGCTGCTGCCCGGCTACGGCTGGGTCTTCGGGATGGGCGACGGCACCTCCAACGTCGGCCTCGGCGTGCTCAACAGCTCGCCCGCCTTCCGCGACCTGGACTGGCGGGAGGTGCTGCGGGCCTGGTGCGCCGGGATGCCGGAGGAGTGGCAGTTCACCCCCGAGCACATGACGGGCCCGATCCGGGGCGCCGCGCTGCCGATGGCGTTCAACCGCAAGCCGCACTACGGCCGGGGCCTGCTGCTGGTCGGCGACGCGGGTGGTCTGGTCAACCCGTTCAACGGCGAGGGCATCGCCTACGCCATGGAGTCCGGGCGCATCGCCGCCGAGGTGATCAGCCAGGCGCTGGCCCGGGGGACCGCCAACCAGCGGGAGTTGGCGCTGCTCGGCTACCCCAAGGTGCTCAGGGAGACCTACGGCGGGTACTACACGATGGGCCGCGCCTTCGTGAAGATCATCGGCAATCCCCGGGTGATGAAGCTCGCCGCCCAGCGGGGGCTGAGCCACCCGATGCTGATGCGCTTCCTGCTGAAGCTGCTGGCCAACCTGACCGATCCGCAGGGCGGCGACGCCACCGACCGCGTGATCAACGGCCTGACGAAGCTGACGCCCCGGGCGTAGGCGCGGGGGTGATCGGGGCGGGGTGATCGGCGCCGGGCGCCGATCACGGTTCGGGGGCTGGCCCTTCCGGGCCGGCCCGGGGCCGTTCCGGCCGCTGTGAACGGTGGGGGTGCCGCACCGCTCGGCGCCCGGCCCGATGGTCAACGTCGAGTCGGGGGCGGCGGCTTGGCCGGTCCGTCGGCCGGGTGGCTGGCGGCCCGGCCGGCTGGTTCGTCAACGGCGCGCCCGAACCGCTGACCTGGCGCGCACGTCCGTCGGCCGACGGACGCCGGGGCCGTCTACACCGTGCCCCGGGCGCCGAACCCGCAGTTTCGCGCCGCCGGCGCGGCACGGCACGCGCCCATCGCGCGCCCCGCTTCCGCGCCTCCGGCGCCCCGCTTCCGCGCCTCCGGCGCCCCGCTTCCGCGCCTCCGGCGCCTCGCGCCGGAGACGGTCCGCGTCAGAGGACGCGGACCGCGCCCGAGGGGGCGTCGTAGCTGAGGTCCCGCTCCACCACGCCCGTTGAGGCGTTCTGGGCGCCGATGAACGTGCCGTTCCCGGTGTAGATCGCCACGTGGTAGGCGCTGCCCGGGCTGGAGCCCCACCACAGGATGTCGCCTGGCTGGAGGGCGTCGAGGGAGACCTGGGTTCCGGCGGCGGCCTGGTCGCCGGAGACGCGGGGCAGGGAGACGCCCACGTATTGGAACGCGGCCTGCACCAGCCCGGAGCAGTCCCAGCTGTCCGGCCCGGTCCCGCCCATCACATAGGCGTCGCCGAGCTGGGAGCGGGCGAAGTCGAGGACCGCCGCCGCGCCGCCTGAGGGCGCGGGCGCGGAGAGGGTGCTGACCTCGGGGGAGTTGGCGGACTCGGCGGCCGACTCGTTCGCCGCCTCCTCGGCGGCGGCGCGCTCCTCGGCCTCGGCCCGTGCCGCCTCCTCGGCGGCCCGGCGCGCCGCGGCCTCCTCGGCGGCGCGCTGTTCGGCCGCCTCGCGCTGTTCGGCGGCCTCGCGCTGCGCGGCGACGATGGCGCGTTCCTGGGCCCAGGCGAGGGCCCGTTGCTGCTCGGTGTGGGTGGCCAGGTCCTCGGTGGCCTGGGCGGCGCGGGCGCTGCTGGTGGCCAGGGCGGCGCTCACCACGGGCAGTTCGCCGGTGGACTCGGCGGGCTGCTCGGTCGCGGAGGCGGGGCCGGCCGTGCCGGTGACCGCGACCGTGCCGACCACGCCGGAGAGGACGCCGCCGCGTATCAGGCGCAGGCCAACTGTGCGGGAGGTCCGGGGTTTGCGGTGCCGACCTCGGTAACGGATTGGGGACATGAGGACATTGGCTATCAGCCATCGGGCTTTCAACTCAATCGCCGTGGTATCGGCCACATTCGACGTGTACGCGACGAGTTCGCGGCCCATATGCCCGAAGTGTCGGTTCGCCGGGAAGTTGATCTTTAGCGCCAATTCACCGCGCTGTCCTGCGGATTGTCCGATTCTCGCGCATCGACGGAGGGGCTAACACGCGGAACCCTCGGGAATCAATGTTGCCCACTCGTTACCGATTCGCGCTGTGGTGGACCTCACGCCCGTGGTACGCGCACAACGTCAGCCCCACCACTGGTCGTAGGCGAGCCGCCCGACCAACGCGACGACCACCACCAGCAGCACGATCCGGACGAAGCCGCTGCCCCGCCGCAGCGCCATGCGGGCGCCCGTCCAGCCGCCCGCCATGTTGAACAGGGCCATGGCGGGCGCGAGTTGCCACAGCACCGTGCCGTGGCCGGCGAAGACGGCCAGCGCGCCCAGGTTTGTACCGACGTTCACGATCTTCGCGGTCGCGGTCGCGCGCAGCATCGACATGCGCAACAGGCCGACCAGGCCGATCACCAGGAAGGTCCCGGTGCCCGGCCCGATCAGCCCGTCGTAGAACCCGATGCCCACGCCCACCAACAACAGCGCGCCCACCCTGCGGGCGACCGAGGGCGGCGGCCCCGCTCCCTCGTCGGCCAGCCCGAAGCGCGGCCTGAGCACCACGAACGCCGCCACCCCCAACAGCACGACCATGATCAGGGGTTGCAGCGCCTCCTTCTCCACCGCCGAGGCGAACAGCGCGCCGCCCGCCGCCGAGAGCAGCGCCAGGCCGCCCAGTCGCAGCGCCAACGCCCGGTCGAGCGGCGCCTTTCGGGCATAGGTGACGGCCGCGATGGAGGTTCCGGTGACGGCGACCGCCTTGTTGGTGCCCAACGCGTACGTCGGGGGGCTGTCCGGGAGGCCGAGCAGCAGGGCCGGAAGCAACAGCAGCCCGCCGCCGCCGACCACCGCGTCGATCCACCCGGCGAGCGCCGCCGCGAGGCACAGCAGCACGGCCGTGGTGAGGGTTATGTCTGACACGTGGGGTCACCCTAAGTTGACGGCCGCGCCTCGTCGAACCCGCCCGGGTGCGCGTCCGTGTCTCCCCGACACCGCTCTGACCTGCGCCATAGCACCGCGATATGTCTTTCGCGAATTTGCTTGGCGGCTACACCAAGTGATAGGCGGCCGCCCGTCGGACGCCCCGCCAGATCGCCAGATAACCGTCGTAATCAGCACATGGTCGCCGTGCCGCGACGTGGAGTGAAACGTCCGTCCCCGTGGCCCGTTGGCGGAAAGGGGCGGGTGGGAGAGATCACAGACTTGATGGGGGACCCCGTGTCGAAGGTCACAGGCCTACGGGCATAGGATGGCGCGCAGCCTTGTGAACTGACTCACATAGCGATGATCTTCGTGGTAGCGCAGTCGCCGACGACTGGAAGGAGCGAGGTGGCGTGAACGCGTATGTGCCGATCCTCGTACTTGGGGCCCTAGCAGCGGGATTCGCCGTCTTCTCCGTGGTCGCAGCCGCGTTGATCGGCCCCCGGCGCTACAACCGCGCCAAGTTGGCCGCGTACGAGTGCGGTATCGAGCCCACCCCGCAGCCGGCCGACGGCGGTCGTTTCCCCGTCAAGTACTACCTGACGGCGATGCTGTTCATCATCTTCGACATCGAGATCGTCTTCCTCTATCCGTGGGCCGTGCAGTTCGACGCCCTCGGGATGTTCGGCCTCGTGCAGATGCTGGTCTTCGTCGGCCTGATCGGCGTCGCCTACGCCTACGACTGGCGACGGGGAGGCCTGGAGTGGGACTGAGGACTCCGGATCGACGACCACGACGACGCGAGGAAGGGCACTGACAACATGGGCCTCGAAGAGAAGATCCCCAGCGGGTTCCTGCTCAGCACCGTCGAGCAGATGGCCGGCCTGGCCAGGAAGTCCTCCATCTTCCCCGCCACCTTCGGACTGGCCTGCTGCGCCATCGAGATGATGACCACCGGCGCCGGCCGCTACGACCTGGCGCGCTTCGGCATGGAGGTCTTCCGAGGCTCGCCGCGCCAGGCCGACCTGATGATCGTCGCGGGACGGGTCAGCCAGAAGATGGCGCCCGTCCTCCGCCAGGTCTACGACCAGATGGCCAACCCCAAGTGGGTCATCTCGATGGGCGTCTGCGCCTCGTCCGGCGGCATGTTCAACAACTACGCGATCGTCCAGGGCGTCGACCACATCGTCCCCGTGGACATCTACCTGCCCGGCTGCCCGCCGCGCCCCGAGATGCTCATGGACGCGATCATCAAGCTCCACGCCAAGATCCGCGAGGAGAAGCTCGGCGTCAACCGCGAGCAGGCGGCCCGCGAGGCCGAGGAGGCCGCGCTGAACGCCGTGCCCACCATCGAGTTGAAGGGCCTGCTGCGGTGAGCGCCCAGGGCGACGCGAACCGACGCGTGAACGAGGACGAGAGCGCGAACGTGAACGAGAACACGAGCACAAGCGGCGTCCCCGCGCCCCGGGGCGAGGGCGAGCCCATCGCGCGCCGGCGCGGCATGTTCGGCGCCAACAACGGCGGGGACACCAGCGGTTACGGCGGTCTCGCCAGGACCGTCCGGATGCCCGGCGCCAGCCAGCGCCCCTACGGCGGCTACTTCGACGAGGTGGCCGACGAGTTGGAGGGCGCGCTGGAGGAGCAGGGCGTCGACCCCGAGGCGGCCATCGAGAAGACCGTGGTGGACCGGGGCGAGATCACCTTCCACATCGCCCGCGAGCACCTGCCGGTGGTCTGCCGCACCCTCCGCGACGACCCGGCGCTCCGCTTCGAGCTGTGCACCGGAGTGAGCGCCGTGCACAACCCCGAGGACACCGGACGCGAGCTGCACGCGGTGTACCACCTGCGGTCGTTGACCCACGGGCGGCTGATCCGCCTGGAGGTCAGCGTGCCCGACAGCGACCCCCACCTGCCGTCGGTCGTCGAGACCTACCCGACCAACGACTGGCACGAGCGCGAGGCGTACGACTTCTTCGGGCTCGTCTTCGACGGGCACCCGGCGCTCACCCGGATCATGATGCCCGACGACTGGCAGGGCTTCCCGCAGCGCAAGGACTACCCGCTCGGCGGCATCCCCGTCGAGTACAAGGGCGCCCAGATCCCGGCACCCGACCAGCGGAGGTCGTACAGCTGATGACCACACACGCCACCCGGCCCGCCGAGGCCAGGGAGACCACCGAAGGCACGGTCTACACCGTCACCGGCGGCGACTGGGACGAGTTCGCCGCCGCCGTCGAGTCCGCCGACGACGAGCGGATCGTCGTCAACATGGGTCCCCAACACCCGTCCACGCACGGCGTGTTGCGGCTGATCCTGGAGATCGACGGCGAGACGGTCACCGAGGCGCGCGCCGGCATCGGGTACCTGCACACCGGGATCGAGAAGAACCTGGAGTACCGCACCTGGTCCCAGGGCCCCACCTTCGTCACGCGCATGGACTACCTCACGCCGTTCTTCAACGAGGCGGCGTACTGCCTGGGCGTGGAGAAGCTGCTCGGCATCACCGACGACATCCCGGACCGGGCCAGCGTCATCAGGGTCCTCCTGATGGAACTGAACCGCCTCTCCTCGCACTTCGTGGCGATCGCCACCGGCGGCATGGAACTGGGCGCCACCACCGTGATGATCTACGGCTTCCGCGACCGCGAGCTGTGCCTGGACATCTTCGAGCTGATCACCGGCCTGCGGATGAACCACGCCTACATCCGCCCCGGCGGCCTCGCCCAGGACCTGCCGCCCGGCGCGGTGGACGCGCTGCGCGAGTTCGTGAAGACCATGCGGAAGAACCTGCCGGAGTACGACAAGCTCTGTACGGGCAACCCGGTCTTCAAGGCCCGCCTGAAGGACGTCGGTTACCTCGACCTCGCCGGCGCGCTGGCGCTCGGCGCCACCGGCCCCATCCTGCGCTCCGCCGGCCTGCCGCACGACCTGCGCAAGTCCGACCCGTACTGCGGCTACGAGACCTACGACTTCGAGGTCCCCACCACCGACACCTGCGACTCCTACGGCCGGTTCCTGCTGCGCCTGGAGGAGATGCGCCAGTCGCTGCGGATCGTCGAGCAGTGCATCGACCGGCTGGAGCCGGGCCCGGTGATGGTCGCCGACAAGAAGATCGCCTGGCCCGCCCAACTCGCCCTCGGCCCCGACGGCCTGGGCAACTCGCTGGACCACATCAAGAACATCATGGGCACCTCCATGGAGGCCCTGATCCACCACTTCAAGCTGGTTACCGAGGGCTTCCGGGTCCCGGCCGGCCAGGTCTACACGGCGGTCGAGTCCGCCAAGGGCGAGCTGGGCGTGCACATGGTCTCCGACGGCGGCACCCGCCCCTACCGCGTGCACTTCCGCGACCCGTCCTTCACCAACCTCCAGTCCATGGCGGCGATGTGCGAGGGCGGCATGGTCGCCGACGTCATCGTCGCGGTGGCGTCCATCGACCCCGTGATGGGAGGCGTTGACCGATGACCGCCACCGCTGAGGGCCACGGGGTGCCGCTGGGGATGCCCCAACTCCCCGCGCCCGCCTACCCGGACGACGTCCGCGCCCGGCTGGAGGCCGACGCCGCCGAGGTCGTCGCCCGCTACCCGGACAGCCGCTCCGCGCTGCTGCCGCTGCTGCACCTGGTGCAGTCCGAGGAGGGCTATGTCACGCCCACCGGGATGCGGTTCTGCGCCGAGGTGCTCGGGCTGACCACGGCCGAGGTGACGGCCGTCGCCACGTTCTACTCGATGTACCGGCGTCGCCCCTCCGGCGACTACCAGGTCGGCGTCTGCACCAACACGCTCTGCGCGGTGCTCGGCGGCGACGCCATCTTCGAGGCGCTCCAGGAGCACCTCGGGGTCGGCAACGGCGAGACCACCGAGGACGGCAAGGTCACGCTGGAGCACATCGAGTGCAACGCGGCCTGCGACTTCGCGCCGGTGCTCATGGTCAACTGGGAGTTCTTCGACAACCAGACCGTCGAGTCCGCCAAGCGGCTCGTCGACCGGCTGCGCGCCGGCGAGGAGGTCGCCCCGACCCGGGGCGCCCCGCTCTGCGACTTCAAGCGCACCGCCCGCATCCTCGCCGGCTTCCCCGACGAGCGGCCCGGCGCGGTCGCCGCCGGCGGCAGCGCGGGACCGGCCTCCCTGGCGGGCCTCAGGCTCGCCAAGGGCGAGGAGGGCCCGCGCTCCGTGGTCGCCCCCCGGCACCCGAACGTGCCCGACCAGGAGGAGCCGGCCGGCCACCCCAGCTCCCATGACGCCCCCCAGCAGACTTCGGCCTCGGACCCGGAACACCCCGCAGGGCCCACCGCCGAGGAGGGTGAGTGATGACCGTGACCTCCGACGACATGCGGCAGACGAGTCCCCAGAAGCTGCTGTCCCCGGTGCTCTCCGCGTTCTGGGACCAGCCCAACTCCTGGACCCTGGAGGTCTATCGGGAGCACGGCGGCTACCGGGGCCTGGGCAAGGCGCTGGCGATGGCCCCCGACGACGTCATCGCCTATGTGAAGGAGGCGGGGCTGCGCGGCCGGGGCGGCGCGGGCTTCCCGACCGGGATGAAGTGGCAGTTCATCCCGCAGGGCGACAACAAGCCGCACTACCTGGTGGTCAACGCGGACGAGTCCGAGCCCGGGACCTGCAAGGACATCCCGCTGCTCTACGCCAACCCGCACTCCCTCATCGAGGGCATCATCATCGCCTGCCACGCGATCCGCTCGAACCACGCCTTCATCTATCTGCGGGGCGAGGTCGTGCCCGTGCTGCGCCGGCTCCAGTCGGCCGTGGCCGAGGCGCACGCCGCCGGCTACCTGGGCAAGGGCGCGCTCGGCGAGGGCGGTGACCTGGAGATCACCGTGCACGCGGGCGCCGGCGCCTACATCTGCGGCGAGGAGACCGCGCTGCTGGACTCCCTGGAGGGTCGTCGCGGACAGCCCAGGCTGCGTCCTCCCTTCCCCGCCGTGGCGGGCCTGTACGCCTGCCCCACCGTGGTGAACAACGTCGAGTCCATCGCGTCGGTTCCCGCCATCATCGACCAGGGCAAGGACTGGTTCCGCTCGATGGGCAGCGAGAAGTCCCCCGGCTTCACGCTCTACTCGCTCTCCGGACACGTCGCCAGGCCGGGCCAGTACGAGGCACCGCTCGGCATCACCCTGCGCGAACTGCTCCAGCTCAGCGGCGGGATGCGCCCGGGACACCGCCTCAAGTTCTGGACGCCCGGCGGCTCGTCGACCCCGCTGCTGACCGACGAACACCTCGACGTCCCGCTGGACTACGAGGGCGTCGGCGCCGCCGGCTCCATGCTGGGCACCAAGGCCCTCCAGTGCTTCGACGAGACCACCTGCGTGGTCCGCGCCGTCACCCGCTGGACCGAGTTCTACGCGCACGAGTCCTGCGGCAAGTGCACGCCCTGCCGCGAGGGCACCTACTGGCTGGTCCAGTTGATGCGCGACATCGAGGCAGGCAAGGCCCTGCTCAGCGACCTGGACAAGATCGCGGACATCGCCGACAACATCAACGGCAAGTCGTTCTGCGCCCTCGGCGACGGCGCGGCCAGCCCGATCTTCTCCTCGCTCAAGTACTTCCGCGCCGAGTACGAACAGCACATCACCGAGCGCGGCTGCCCCTTCGACCCCGCCAAGTCCACCGCCTGGTCGGACAGCGCAACCCCCCAGGAGGTGAACGCATGACGGTCACCACCGACGCCAAGAGCGGTGGTGGGCAGGCAGCCAGGCCGCCCGCGACCGATCTGGTCACCCTGACCATCGACGGCATCGAGATCTCCGTGCCCAAGGGCACCCTGGTCATCAGGGCCGCCGAGCAACTCGGCATCGAGATCCCCCGGTTCTGCGACCACCCGCTGCTGGACCCGGCCGGCGCCTGCCGGCAGTGCATCGTCGAGGTCGAGGGCCAGCGCAAGCCGATGGCCTCGTGCACCATCACCTGCACCGAGGGCATGGTGGTCCGCACCCAACTCACCTCGCGGGTCGCCGAGAAGGCCCAGCGCGGCGTGATGGAGCTGCTGCTCATCAACCACCCGCTCGACTGTCCGGTCTGCGACAAGGGCGGCGAGTGCCCCCTCCAGAACCAGGCGATGTCGACGGGCGACCCGGAGAGCCGCTTCGACGGGGTCAAGCGCACCTTCGCCAAGCCGGTCCCGATCTCCGCCCAGGTGCTCCTGGACCGCGAACGCTGCGTGCTGTGCGCCCGCTGCACCCGCTTCTCCAACCAGGTCGCCGGCGACCCGATGATCGAACTCCTGGAACGCGGCGCCCTCCAGCAGGTCGGCACCGGCGAGGGCGACCCGCTGGAGTCGTACTTCTCCGGCAACACCATCCAGATCTGCCCGGTCGGCGCGCTGACCTCGGCCGCCTACCGCTTCCGCTCCCGCCCGTTCGACCTGGTCTCCTCGCCCAGCGTCTGCGAGCACTGCGCCGGCGGCTGCGCCACCCGCACCGACCACCGGCGCGGCAAGGTGATGCGCCGGCTGGCCGCCGAGGACCCACAGGTCAACGAGGAGTGGATCTGCGACAAGGGCCGCTTCGCGTTCCGCTACGCCCAGCGCCCCGACCGGCTCACCACCCCGCTGGTGCGGAACGCCGAGACCGGCGAACTCGCCCCCGCCAGCTGGCCGGAGGCGCTGCGCGCCGCCGCCGAGGGGCTGGCCGGCGCGCGGGAGCGGTCCGCCGTGCTCACCGGCGGCCGGCTGACGGTCGAGGACACCTACGCCTACGCCAAGTTCGCGCGGGTCGCCCTCGCCACCAACGACATCGACTTCCGCGCCCGGGTGCACAGCGCCGAGGAGGCCGCGTTCCTGGCCAGCCAGGTCGCCGGCCACGGCGTCGACCTCGACGGCGACGGCGTCGACTACGCCACGCTGGAGGCCGCGCCGGCCGTGCTGCTCGTCGGCTTCGAGTCCGAGGAGGAGGCGCCCGGCGTCTTCCTGCGGCTGCGCAAGGCGCACCGCAAGCGCGGCCAGCGGATCTTCTCCATCGCCAGCCACATCACCCGTGGCCTGGCCAAGACCAACGGCACCCTGCTGCCGGCCGCCCCCGGCACCGAGCCCGACTGGCTGGACGCGCTGGCCGGTTCGGACCCGGCGCTGGGCACCGAGGGCCGGGCCGCCGCCGAGGCGCTGCGCGCCTCCGGCGCGCTGATCGTGGTCGGCGAGCGGCTCGCCGGGGTCGCCGGCGGCTACACGGCGGCCGTGGCCGC
>NZ_RFFJ01000062.1 GCF_003696235.1 Streptomyces triticirhizae | reverse complement strand
CGAGCACCGCGCGGCGGGCCGCGCGGTGCTGCGGCACCTCACCGAGGCGGCCACCGCCGGCCGCTGACCGGGCCGCCGCGCCCCGGGCCCGGCCCAACCGACCGCCGCGTTCGGGGCCGACCCAACGCGACCGCGTGGCCCCTCAGTTGGGCAGCCCGGCCTCGATCGCGGCGACCAGCTCAGCGTCCTCCGGCTCGGTGCGGGGCCGGTACCGGCCGACGACCCGGCCGTCGGGGGAGACCAGGAACTTCTCGAAGTTCCACCGCACGTCGCCCGCCTCGCCGGCGGCGTCGGCCACGCCGGTCAGCTCCGCGTAGAGCGGGTGCCGGCCCGGGCCGTTGACCTCGACCCGCTCGAACATCGGGAACGTCACGCCGTAGGTCGCCGAGCAGAACGCGCGGATCTCCTCCGAGCTGCCCGGCTCCTGCCCCGCGAACTGGTTGCAGGGGAAGCCCAGAACGCTGAAGCCGCGCGGCGCGTACCGCTCGTGGAGCCGTTCGAGCCCCTCGTACTGCGGGGTCAGCCCACAGCGCGAGGCCACGTTGACCACCAGCAGCAGCCGCCCACGGAACGCGTCCAGCGAGGTGTCCTCGCCCTCAAGCGTCCGCAGCTTCGTGTCGTACAGATCCGTCACGGTCTCTCCCACTCGTCGGTCGGGGTGGTCGGCGCCGCCCGCCGCGCCGCACGGAACGGCCGGACGGCGGCCGGTGTTCGCGCCGCACCGGCGACGAGCGGCCGAACGCCGACCACGACCCTACGTCAGCGCGCCGCCAGGCCCCGGGCGCTGCCGGCTCAGGCGTTCTCGACCGGCGTGTGGTGACGCCCGACCGGCAGGACCAGCGGCGTGCCGGTGATCGGGTCGGGGGTGACGCGGCAGGCGAGGGAGAAGACGTCGGTGACGGTCTCCTCGGTGATGACCTCGGCCGGCGGCCCCGCGGCGACGATCCGGCCGGCCTTGAGCGCCACCAGGTGGTCGGCGTAGCGGCTGGCCTGGTTGAGGTCGTGCAGCACCATGGCGATGGTGCGGCCCTCGTTCCGGTTGAGGTCGGTGACCAGGTCGAGGACGTCGATCTGGTGCGCCAGGTCGAGATAGGTGGTCGGCTCGTCCAGCAGCAGCACCGGGGTGTCCTGGGCGACGGCCATCGCGATCCAGGCCCGCTGCCGCTGCCCGCCGGAGAGTTCGTCGACGGTCCTGCCCGCCAGCTCGGTCAGCCCGGTGGCGGCCAGCGCGTCGTGCACGGCCCGCTCGTCGGCGTTCGACCACTGCCGCCACCACGTCTGGTGCGGGGAGCGGCCCCGCGTCACCAGGTCGCGCACGGTCAGCCCCTCGGGCGCGACCGGCGACTGCGGCAGGATGCCGAGCCGGCGGGCCAACTCCCGCGTGGGCATGGCGTGCACGTCCCGGCCGTCGAGGTGGACGGCGCCGGCCCTGGGGGCCAGCAGCCGGGCCAGCGCCCGCAGCAGGGTCGACTTGCCGCAGGCGTTGGCGCCCACGATCGCGGTGGTCCGGCCGGGCGGCAGCGCCAGGTCCAGGTCCTCCACGACGGGCCTGGCGCCATAGCCGAGGGTCAGCCCCGTGGTGCGCAGCCCGACCTCCTCGGGCCCTGCGGATTCGGCGGATTCGGCAGGTGGGGTCGTCAACGGTCCAGCACCCTTTCTCATACGTCCCACGCGTCAGCACCTCTCTCACGCGCGGGCCGCGCGCATCAGCAGCCACAGCAGGAACGGCGCCCCGAACGCGCCGGTGACCACGCCCACCGGCAGCTCGACGCCCGGGATCGCCTCGCGCGCGGCGAGGTCGGCGCCCAACACCACCAGCGCCCCCGTCAGCCCCGAGGCGACCAGCGGCGGGCAGGCCGCGCCGACCAGCCGCTGCGCGATCTGCGGAGCGGCCAGCGCGACGAACGCCACGGGCCCGGCCACGGCCGTGCCGAACGCGACCAGGCCCACGCCGGTCACCAGCAGCGCCAGCCGCAGCCGCTGCACCGGCGTGCCCAGCGCGGTGGCGACCTCGTCGCCGAGTTGCAGGGTGCGGGTCAGCCGGGACAGCAGCAGCGCCGTCGGCAGCAGCACGGCCAACGCCCAGACCAGCGGGGTGAGTTGGCTCCAGGAGCGGCCGTTGAGGTTGCCGACCAGCCAGCCGACGGCGGCCTGGGCCTCGACGAACCGGCCGCGCGCGGTCAGGTAGTCGGTCACCGAGGTGCAGATCCAGGCCACCCCGACGCCGACCAGCACGATGCGGTAGCCCGTGGTGCCGCGCCGCCACGCCAGCGCGTAGACCAGCAGCGCGGTGCCCAGCGCGCCCAGCAGCCCGAGGGCCTGGGTGCCCAGGCCGCCGCCCCAGCCCAGGACGAGCCCGGCGACCACGGCGGCGCCCGCGCCCTGGGTGATGCCGATCATGTCGGGGGAGGCCAGCGGGTTGCGGGTCATCGTCTGGAAGATGGCGCCCGAGACGCCGAACGCGATCCCCACCAGCAGCCCGGCCAGCGCGCGCGGCATCCGGAACTCCCGCACCACCAGCAGCGTTCCGGCGTCGCCCGAGCCGGTGAGCGCGGCCAGCACGTCGGTCAGCGGGAGCGGCACGTCGCCGTGCGCGATCCCCAGGCAGAACGCCAGCAGCACCGCCACCGCCAGCGCGCAGCAGACCGCCAGGTCGCGGGGGCGCAGCACGCCGGAGACGGGCGGGCGGGTCAGTCGGTAGGTCAGCACCTCACACCTCCGTCAGCCGCTGACGGCGCACCAGGAAGATGAAGAACGGCCCGCCGACGACCGCGACCAGCACCCCCGCCTGGATCTCCACCGGGCGGGCGACCAGCCTGCCGGCGATGTCGGCGGCCAGCAGCAGGCACGGCGCCAGCAGCGCGCAGGCCGGCAGCAGCCACCTCTGGTCCGGCCCGAGCCCCAGCCGTTGGGCCAGGACGCGGACGGCGTGCGGCACGATGAGGCCGACGAAGACCACGGGCCCGATCAGCGCCACGGAGGCGCCGGTCAGCAGGGTCACGGCGGTCACCCCCGCCAGCCGGATCAGCCGGGTGCGCCGACCCAGCGCCCGCGCCAGGTCCTCGCCCAGGGCGAGGCTGTTGAGGGCGGGCGCCGAGGCCAGCGTGAGCACCGCGCCGAGGACCAGGAACGGCAGCACCCGCAGCAGCTCGCCGCCGCCGGTGTCGGCCAGCGAGCCGGCGGCCCAGAACCGGTAGCGGTTGAGGGACTCCGGCTCGGTCAGCATGATCGCGCTGGTGAACGACGACAGCAGCGCGGTGACCGCCACCCCCGCCAGCGCCAGCTTGACGGGCGTCAGCCCCGCGCGGCCCGCGCTGCTCAACAGGTAGACGCCGACGGTCGCCACCAGCGCCCCGGCGAACGCGAACCACAGATAGCCGGTGACGGCGCCGATCCCCAGCACCCCGCTGGCCAGCACGATGGCGAACGAGGCGCCCGCGCTGACCCCCAACAGCCCCGGGTCGGCCAGCGGGTTGCGGGTCAGGGCCTGCATCAGGCCGCCGGCCAGGCCAAGGGCCGCGCCGGTGGCCAGCGCCAGCAGGGTGCGCGGCACCCGGGCCGACCAGATGATGTTCTCGGTGGTGCGGTCGGGCGCGTCGCCCAGCAGCGTCGCCAGCACGTCGCCCGGCGGGACGTCGCGGGCGCCCAGCGCCAGCGAGGCCAGCGCCAGCAGGGCCAGCGGCGCCAACAGGCCGCCGAGCAGCGCGAGTCCGGGGGCGCGCGCCGCCGGGCGCGCGGGCGCCTCGACCTCGCTCACCGCGCGTCGGCTGGCTGTTCGACGACGGTCGCCGGGTCCCCGTCCACGGCCTGCTCCAGCTGCGGCACCAGCCGGTCGACGACATACGGCAGGCTCAGCACGGTGCCGAAGTTGAACGCCGCGCCGTAGTCCGACTCGTTGGCGATCAGGACCTCCCGGCCCTCGGTGACCACCGGCAGCTCGCCGTAGAGCGGGTCCTCGTGGAGCGCCTCGGCGTCCGTCTCCGGGTCGGTGACGATCCAGACGGCCACGTCGTGGTCGAGCAGATCGGTGCGCTCGCGGCTGATGTTGGCGCCGAACTCGCCGCCCATCACCTCGTCGAGGCCCTCGGGCAGCGAGAAGCCGAGCCCGGTCAGCAGGTTGGAGCGTGGGTCGCGGCCGCCGTAGAGGAACATGCCCTCGTACGGGGTGGCGACCACGCCGGTGGCCTCGGCGAACTCCGGGTGCGCGGCGGCCTCCTCGGCGATCCGCCCCTCGACCTCGCCCACCAGCCGCTCCGCCTCCGCCGGCCGGCCCAGCGCCTGACCGGTGACCAGCGTCTGCTCCTGCCAGGAGATGCCGTAGTCGAGCACGTCCTCGGGCGCGGCGACGACCGGCGCGATCGCGGACAGCGCGTCGTACTGCTCCCGCGTGATGCCCGAGTAGAGCGCCAGGATCAGATCGGGGTCGAGCAGGGCGATCTCCTCGACCTGCGGCCCGGTGCCCGGGTCCTGGAGCAGGGTGGGGCGCTCGGCGTCGCCGAGGTACTCCTCGGCCCAGGGGCCGATGGCGGACTCGTGCAGCGCCAGCCACTCGGTGGTGCCCACCGGGACGGTGCCCAGCGCCAGCACCGCGTCCTGGTCGCTCAGCCCGACGGTGACGACCCGTTCCGGCCGCTCCTCGAGCGTGGTGGAGCCGTAGCGGTGCTCGATGGTCACCGGGAAGGCGCCCGGCTCGGGTTCGGCGCCGGCCACGGGGGCGGCGTCGTCGGAGCCGCCGGACTCCGAGCCGTCGGAGTCGTCGGAGCCGCAGCCGGCGAGGGTGGCGCCCAGGAGGAGGGCGGCGAGGAGAAGCCGGCCGTGACGAAGCGGGCTGGGCATGGCGGATGCATTCCTTTGCTCGAACAGAACTTAGGGGAGGCTAACCTAAACTGCCCTCGCTGACCAGCGGAGACCCCCTCCCCTCGGGCGGCCCCGGCGGCACGGCAACCTCCAACGCCCCGGCGGCGACCCGGGTCGGGGCCACACCGCGCCCCAACCCCCCACTCACGCGGAGGAGTTGACCATGCTCACCGCCCACCCCCGCCGCCCGCGCGGGGCGCCGACGCTGTGCGCGGCGCTGCTGGCCCTGGCCACCGCGCTGCTCCCCGGCGCGACGGCCGCCACGGCGACCCCGGCACCACAGGCGGCCCCGCCGGCCGCCGCCGACCATCCGGACGAGAACTGGAACCCGCCTGCCGAGTACGCCACCGGCCTCGACGAGGTCTGGCGCCACATGGAGGAGACCTATCCCGACCTGCTGGGCTTCCCCAACTACGGCTGGGACCACATCATGGCCAACGGCGGCACGCTCCAGTACTGCGTCCGCTGGGAGTCCACCACCCCGGTCACCGCCGAGCTGCGCGACCAGATCCACGCCACGCTCGACCAACAGGTCAACCGCTGGATCGAGGCCCTCGACGGCTTCGACGGCTTCCCCTACGCCCGCGTCCCGGTCACCGTCGTCGGCTGGGCCGCCGCCGACCGCTCCACGCTCCGGTGGGACGACGACGCCGTCGACCTCCACATCGGCGACCTCGACGCCGCCGGCGCACCGCGCTGCGCGCCCGAGTGCGACCGCTTCCACCACCAGGACGGCGACTACAGCCAGTGCCCCGGCGGCGAGGCCCGCCACTTCGACCAGTCGCTCTGGCTCACCGACGGCTTCGGCGGCGGCGCCGGCGGCGACTGGGGCCAACGGATGGGCAGCGAGTACCTCATCGACGCCCTCGGCCAGGAGGACATCACCATCCTGCTCCACGAGATCGGCCACACCCTGGGCCTGGACGACTTCTACGACTGGACGCCCACCGGAGTCGACTCCTTCCTGATGCGGGCCGGCAGCGCACAGCGGATCACCGACTTCGACGCCTGGATGGCCCGCGACTTCTGGCGCCACCTCAAGCCGCGCTACCAGCTCTGACCGTCCCCCCGCAGGAACGTGGGAGGGGCCGGCCCGGCGCACACCGCGCCGGGCCGGCCCCCCACGCGGCCGTTCAGCCCTTGAGCGAGCCCGCCATCAGCCCGCCGAGGAACCAACGCCCCAGCACCACATAGACGATCAGCGTCGGGAACGAGGCGATCAACGCCCCCGCCATGCTCGCCGAGTAGTCCTGAAGCTGCCCGCTGGCCAGGAAGTTCAGCGAGATCGTGACCGGCCCGTTGCGCGCGTTGGAGAAGAACAGCGCGAACAGGTAGTCGTTCCACGCCGAGGTGAACTGCCAGATCAGCGTCACCACGAAGGCCGGCGCCGACAGCGGCAGCACCACCGTGGTGAACGTGCGCAGCATCCCCGCGCCGTCCACCCGCGCCGCCTCGATCATCTCCTGCGGAATCCCCGCGTAGTAGTTGCGGAAGATCAACGTGGTGATCGGCAGGCCGAAGACCACGTGCAGCACGATCAGGCTCGGCACCCCGCTGCGGACCCCCAGGTCCTGCATCAGCTCGATCAGCGGGATCATCACCGCCTGGTACGGGATGAACATCCCGAACAGGATCAGCGTGAACACCAGGTTGGCGCCGGGGAAGCGCCACCGCGAAAGCACGAACCCGTTCATCGCGCCCAGCGTCGCGCTGATCAACGCCGCAGGCACCACCATCGCGAACGTCCGCCCCAGCGCGGGCGACAGCTGCTCCCACGCCGAGCGCCACCCGTCGAAGTACAGCTCGGTCGGCGGCAGCCACGCCCGGTCCGGGGTCGCGTCGCCCGGCCCCTTGAAGCTGGTGACCAGCAGCACGTACACCGGCATCAGCACGACGACCAGGAAGAACAGCAACAGCCCGTAGCGCAGCACCCGGATGCCCAGGCTCCGCCTGGCCCGCGCCGGGCGTGCCGGGGTGGCCGGCGCCGGGGCGAGCGGCGCCGGCGCCGAGGAGACCGTGGTCATCGCTGACGCTCCTGTCGGTAGGTGTACACCAGGTACGGCACGATGAGCACCGCCACGATCACCAGCAACACCGTGCCGATCGCGGCCGAGAGCGCGTAGTCGCCCCGGGTGAACTCGATCCACATCTGGGTCGCCGGCACCTGGGTCGTGTAGTTGGTCTGACCCGCGATCGCCATCACCAGGTCGAAGACCTTGAGCGACATGTGCCCCACGATGATGATCGCGGAGAGCGCCACCGGGCTCAGCTGCGGGAAGATCACATGCCGGTACAGCTGCCACTCGGAGACGCCGTCCATCCGGGCCGCCTCCCGCAACTCCTCCGGCACGCCCCGGAATCCGGCCAGGAACAGCGCCATCACATAGCCCGACAGCTGCCAGATCGCCGGCAGCGTCAGCGCGAGGATGCCCCAGTCGGGGTCCGCCCACCAGGAGTTCTGGAGGAACCCGAGGCCGGTCGACTCCAACAGCCGGTTGATGCCGGAGGCCCGGTCCCCCTCCGCGCTGTTGAGCAGCCACCGCCACACCACACCCGAGGCGATGAAGGACACCGCCATCGGGAACAGGTACACGGTGCGGAAGAAGCCCTCACCCCGCGCGCCACGCTCCAGCAGCCACGCCCACAGGAAGCCGAAGAACAGCGCCCCCACCAGGAAGGCCAGCGTGTACAACAGCAGGTTGCCCAGGGCGTGTTGGAAGTCGTCGTCCGAGAACAGCGTCGTGTAGTTCTCGAAGCCCACATAGCCGTCGGCGGGGGCGCGGGTGTGACGGTCGGTCAGCGAGGTGTTGATGTTGACGGCGATCAGCCCGTAGACGAACACCCCGACCAACACGACCGTCGGCGCGATCAGCAGCAGCGGCGGCCCGAAGTTCTGGACCCGTCTGCGCACGCTTCACCTCCAGGATTGCGGGGGCCGGCCCGGTCGGGGCCGGCCCACCGGTGCGGTCGGTCGGTCCTACTCGGCGAGCTGGCTCTCCGCCGTGGCGACCAGGTCCTCCTGGAGCGAGGCGACGTCGCCGCCGCTGCCGAACTCGCTGATCGCGGCGGTGATGTCGGTCAGCCAACTCACCGAGGCCGCGGCGCCGTGCGCCAGCGAGGAGACGATGGTGTCCTGCGCGAAGGACTCGACGGCGGTCTGCTGGTAGTCGCCCAGCCCCGAGGTGTCCGCCTCCAGGTTCGCCGGGATGGAGCCCTTGGCCGAGTTGAACGCCTCCTGCCCCTCGGCGCTGGCGACCGTGTCCAGCCAGGCCCGCGTGGCGTCCGGGTTGGGGGCGCCGACCGGCAGCGTGAACGAGTCGGCCAGGAAGTCGAAGACGCCGTCCGTGCCCGGCACAGGGAAGGTCAGGTAGTCCGTGCCGAAGACCTTGTCCTGCGAGGCGAACGCCGCCTCCGCCCAGTCGCCCATGACGTTGAACGCCGCGTCACCGTCGATGACCTGCTGGGTCGCGTCCGGCCAGTCCAGCGACTGGCGGTCGGAGTTGGTGAAGCCCAGCAGCGTCTCGTAGTGCTCCAGCGCGGTGGTCACCTCGGCGCCGGCCCAGTCGGTGGTGCCGTCCCACAGGCCGTTGTAGGCGTCGGGCCCGAGGTCGGCGATGAGCACCGTCTCCAGCAGGTGCACCTGGGTCCAGTCCATGGCGATGGAGAGCGGGGTGATGCCCGCCTCGTGAATCCGCTCCAGGTCGGCGATCCACGCGTCCAGGTCGGCGTACTCGGCGTTCGGGTCGACTCCGGCCTCCTCCAACACGGCCGGGTTGGCCCACACCACGTTGGCGCGGTGGATGTTGGAGGGCACCGAGTAGTACTCGCCGTCCTGCTGGATCCGCTCCAGCAGGCCCGGCGGGAAGAGCTGGTCCCAGCCCTGCTCGGCGTAGGTGTCGGTGAGCGGCTCGATGTCGCCCTGCTCGATGTAGTCCGTCAACTCGGCGCCGGCGTGGGCCTGGAAGGTGCCGGGCGGGTCGTTGGTCTGGAGGCGGGAGGCGAGCACGTTCTTGGCGTCGCTGCCGGCGCCGCCGGCCACCGCGCCGTTGACGAAGGTCAGGTCGGGGTTCTGGTCCTCGAAGACGGCGACCAGCGCGTCCAGGCCCTCCTTCTCGCTGCCCTGGGCCCACCAGGTGAAGACCTCCACCTCGCCCTCGCCGGTGCCCGAACCGCCGTCCTCGCCGCAGGCGGTCGCGCCGAACGCGGTGACCAGTGCCACCGCCGCCGCCCCTATGCACCGGGTTCTGGTCGTCCTACCTGGGATCTTCATTGTTCCTCCGGTTTTCCTGGCGTGCCTCGGGCCCGGGGCCCGGGGTGGTGGCGGTCTCGGGACCGTGGAACCGGACGGACACCGAGGCCACAAGGGAACGGGGCCCCGGCTCGCGGTTCCTGGGGACCGACTGTGACAACCGCTGGCTCACGAGGGTCAACGCGGGCGTGGGCGGGGCGCGGTGACGGCGCGCGGGCCCGGCAGCGGGAGTTGACCGTGGGAACCGCCTCGAACGGCGAGCGCGGGGTGTGGTGGAGGAGTCGGCCGGCGCGCCACCGGGGCGGTTCGCGGCTCGACTCCGCCGCCCTGCGCGGCCGTTGACATCGATGTCACGAACCCAGAGTCTCGACGACCCCGGATACGACTGTCAAGGTCGATTCTGTTACGGATTGTGGGCCGGTGATGATTGAACTCAATCCGTAACAAGCACATGTGGGAGCGGGTCGCTGTCACAATCGGCCCACCTCGCGACCGTTCCGCTGTGGTCGCGCGATGCCCGGCGGTGCGCGGCCGGTCGCGCTGGCCCACGTTGTCGTCCCCGGCGCCGGGGGAGGGGGCCCCAACGGATGGGCGGAGGGCGGGTGTTGGGGTCGGTCGCCGGGTCGCGTTCGGCCGGACGTGGCGGCGGACGGGATGATGGAAAGCGGTTGCCCCTGTCCTTTCGTGTCTCACGTTGTCAGCAAATGTTGGAACGTGGAGAGCCGTGGAGCTTACTCGGTTAACTTCCCGAACTCATCGCCATGACCTGCGCGAAGAGGACTGTGGTCACCCTCACAACCCGGTGTTACTCTTCCCGGCATGACCTCGATGGACAGTCGGCCGGCGCCCGGCCCGGTCGACGTCGTGGCCCGACCCACGCTGGACGATGTGGCGCGGCTGGCCGAAGTCAGCCGCAAGACCGTCTCGCGCGTGATGTCCGGCGGCCAGAACGTCGCGCCGGACACCAGGGAACGGGTGTTGCGCGCCGCCAAGGCGCTGCGGTTCCGGCCCAACGCCGTCGCCCGCGACCTGCGGACCGGCGGCACGTCCCGCACGGTGGCCTTCGTCATCGGCGACCTCACCAACCCCTTCTACGCGGCCGTCGCCTCCGGCGTCGAGCGCGCGCTGGCCCGACAGGACCTCACGATGGTGCTCGCGGCCACCGAGGACCAGGTGGAGCGCGAGTCGCAGGCGGTCACGGCGATGCTCGAACGCCGCGTCCGCGCCCTGCTGTTGGTGCCCATCGCCGACGACCACTCCTATCTGGACGGCGAACGCGAGCTGGGCACGCCCATCGTCGCCGTGGACCGTCCCCTCTCCCACGCGGTCAGCGACCTGGTGGTGCTGGACAACCGGGGCGGCGCCGCGCTGGCGCTGCGCGCGCTGGTGGACGCCGGCCACCGGAGGATCGCGTTCGTCGGCTCCTCCTCGCGGCTGCGCCCGCACGCGGAGCGCCGCGCCGGGTACGAGGACGTGCTGCGCGCGGCCGGGCTGCCGGTGGACGAGGCGCTGATCCGGCAGGACGCGCCCGACGTGGACGCGGCCGAGGCGGCGACCGCCCAGCTGCTGGCGCTGCCCGATCCGCCCACGGCCGTCTTCACCGCCAACAACCGCGCCACGGCGGGCGCGGCCCGCGCGCTGCGCGACCATCCGTCGCGGGTGGTGCTCTTCGGCTTCGACGACTTCGAGTTGGCCCAGGCGACGGGCGTCAGCGTGGTCGCCTACGACCCGGCGCAGATGGGGGAGGCCGCCGCCGCGCTGGCCCTGGAGCGGCTGGGGCGGCCCTCGCGCACCACGGAGCAGATCACCCTGCCGACGCATCTGCGGGTGCGCGGCGACATCTCCCCGGCGTGATCTCCCCGGCGTGAACGGCGCACCGGCGCGGGGGAGTTGTGCGCCGGTCAGTAGAGGTCGTCCAACGGCGCGACGAGGGCGCGGAGTTCACTCCTGGCGCGGCGGGAGAGCGCCAGCATGACCGACTCCAGGAACTCCCTGGCCTCGAACGGGTCGCCGCAGCACGCCCAGACCAGGCAGCCGCCGTTGGCCGGTTCCTCCCACAGGCGGTGCCCCGGCTCGCGCACGAAGGTCCGCCAGCGCCGCAGCGCCTCGGCGGTGCCGCCGGCCCAGAGGTGGTTCCGCGTGCGCTCCACGCGCCGGACCTCGGCCAGCGTCGCGTGGGAGAGACCGTCGATGTGTCCTGGTCGTGGCGTCCGGCGCCCCAGCGGAAGCTGGGCCCTGACGCGTCCCGGCCGCCTACGCGGCATGGGCCCTTCGGTCGAGTGACAGGTGGCTCATGCGGCAATCCTGCCAGACCGAAGGGGAGCTGGGCAGGGAGTTCGGGCGAGGGGGAGACGGCTCCCGGCCGGATGCCGGGAGCCGCCGGGACTCATCCGTCGGCGCCCTCCGGGTCGCCGATCGCCACGTTGTCGAACGTGGCCAGCGCGCCGTCCGCGCCGTCCGGCCCTGCGGTGCGCAGGCCGTTGGCGCCGGTGGTGTGCTCAGCGTCGGTGGCGGTGAGCGACGGCTCGGCCTGGTCGCCGAGATGGACCGCGAGCCGGTCGCCGACGGCGGTGACCCGCAGCCGCACCGTCTCGCCCGGCGCCAACTCCACGGGCGCGGAGGTCAGTTCGACGGACTCCCCGCCCGTGACCCGGGCCAGCGTCAGCCGGTCGGTGGTCAGCGTGGCGTGGTAGCCGTCGAACCGCTCGGCCCCCGAGCCGAGTTGGGTGGCGCGGAAGGCGAGCCCCGCCTCGGCCTCGGCGGTGGCCAGGGTGATGTCGGCCGCGTAGTCGAGGTCGCCGAAGGCGGTGTCCTGGGTCGACAGCCCGCCGGGCGCGGCGCCCGTGTAGCCGCCGTCGGCCGCCGTCCAGCCGCCCTCGCCCCAGGCGCGCCAGCCGATGGCGTTGTCGTCATCGAAGTTGTCCCGCACCAGCATCTCGATGGGCTGGATGGTGCCGTCGGGGTTGAAGTACATCCGGTCATAGGCGAGCGCGCGGTGGTTGCCGTCGGTCTCGCTGAGCGGCCTGCGGTGGTAGAAGACGTACCAGATGTCGGTGCCCGGCACGTTGACCACGGAGTTGTGGCCCGAGCCCCGCGCCACGGCCTGGTCCTGTTCGAGGACCCGGTCGATCCGCTCGAACGGTCCGGTGGGGGAGTCGGACATGGCGTAGGAGACGGAGTAGTCGGGCCCGGTCCAGCCGCCCTCGGACCACATCAGGTAGTAGGTCCCGTCCCGTCGGAACATGAACGAGCCCTCGGTGTAGTTCTCCGGGGTGATCTCCCGGAAGGTGGACCCGTCCTCGAACTGCCCGAGGCTGGTCATGTCCTCGTTGAGCCTGACCACGTTGGCGTGGCCATGCCCGCCGTAGTAGAGGTACGCCTGCCCGTCGTCGTCCAGGAAGACGTCCTGGTCGATGGGTTGGGCGCCGTTGTGGAACGCGTCGATCAGGGGCGCGCCGACGGCGTCCCGGTAGGGGCCCTCGGGCCGGTCGGCCACGGCCACGCCGATGCCGCCGAGTTCGTCGTCGCTCTGGATGTCGTTGGCGCCGAAGTAGAGGTAGTAGCGCCCGTCCCGCTCGATCGGGGCCGGCGCCCACAGGGCGCGGCGGGCCCAGGAGATGTCGGCGATGTCCAGGACGCGCTCGTGCCTGGTCCAGTGCACCAGGTCGGTCGAGGAGAAGGCGTCCATGAACGTCTGCTCGTCATAGCCGCGCGAGGTGGTTGGGAAGACCCAGTAGCGGTCGTCGTAGACGACGATGTCCGGGTCGGCGTACCAGCCGTCGACGAACGGGTTGCCGGCCTCGGCGGTGGTGAGGTCAACGGCCGCCGGCGCGACGGCCGTTGTGTCAACCGGCGTCGGGTGGGCGGGGGCGGGGTTGGCGAGCGAGGTGGCGGGAAGGAGGAGCGGCGCGGCGAGGGACAGCGCGGCCGCGAGCGCCCGCAGTGCTGGCATGGGGGGACCACCCTCTCTGGTGGCTGGTGGTGGGGGACGGGCACCCGACATCGTTGTCAACCGTCGGGCCTCCCGATCGCCGAATCTCCTCACGGGGCGGCAGGTTGGGGTTCCTGACCAACGATGTCATGCGGGTTACCGGGAGTGTTGGGGCGGCCACGCCGTTCCGTCAAGACCTCGCGCGCGGTTCCGGTCCTCGCGTTCGGTTCCCGCGCGGCCCCCCGGGGGCCCGGCCGCCGTAGGCTCGTCGCGTCGACCGGCCCCGGAGAGCGGGGCCGGCGGAACGAGGGGAAGGACGCGAGCGTGACGACCGAGGAGCCCGAGGTGCTGACGTCCAGGGCGGGCCGGCTCGGCCTGCTCACCCTCAACCGGCCCCGCGCGCTCAACGCACTCAACCACCCGATGGTGCGCGTCCTGACCGCCACCCTCCGCGCCTGGGCGGCCGACCCCGACGTCGCCACGGTGGCCATCGCCGGCGCCGGAGAACGCGGCCTGTGCGCCGGCGGCGACATCCGCGCCATCCACGCCGACGCCACCTCGGGCACGGCCGACGCGGGCGCCGCCTCCGCCGCGTTCTGGCGCGACGAGTACCGGCTCAACGCCCTGATCGCCCGCTTCCCCAAGCCGTATGTGGCGCTGATGGACGGCATCGTGATGGGCGGCGGGGTCGGCCTCTCCGCCCACGGCACCCTGCGGGTGGTCACCGAACGCTCCCGCGTCGCCATGCCCGAGACCGGCATCGGCTTCGCGCCCGACGTCGGCGGCACCTGGCTGCTGGCCCGTGCGCCCGGCGAGCTGGGTACCCATCTGGCGCTCACCGGCGGCGAGATGACGGCCGGCGACGCCGTGCACTGCGGCTTCGCCGACCACTTCGCCGAGGCGCACGCGCTGCCCGCGCTGCTCGCCGACCTCGCCCACACGCCGGCCGCCGAGGCGGTCGCCGCCCACGCCGGCCCCGTCCCGCCCGGCGAACTCGCCGCCGCGCGGCCCTGGATCGACGCCTGCTACGCCGCCGACACCGTCGAGGAGATCCTCGCCCGGCTGGCCGCCCGCCCCGAACCCGCCGCCCAACGGGCCGCCGCCACCCTGGCGACCCGCTCGCCGACCTCGCTCAAGGTCACCCTGGCCGCCGTTCGCCGCGCCCGCCGGCTCGGCGGCCTGGAGGAGGCGCTGGAGGGGGAGTACCGGACCTCCCGGGCGCTGCTGGCCAGCCCGGACCTGGCGGAGGGCGTCCGCGCCCAGGTCGTCGACAAGGACCGGAACCCGCGCTGGCGGCCCGCCACCCTGGCCGAGGTCGGCGCGGCCGACGTCGCCCGCTACCTCGCCGGCCCCGAACACGGCGAGGGCCTGGGCCTCACCGATTCCCAATGACCGCCCGCCCTCGTTCCGCTGCCGCTTGCCCTGGAGTGCCCTCCAGCGCCGATGCTGGCACCCGCCGGGCCCCGAAGGGCCCGGAGACACGGGAACGACCGGGGAGATGAGGCGACATGGCCGCGATCAGGCTCGCGCTCGGCACGATGCACTTCGGCACCACCGTCCCCGAGGCGACGGCGTTCGACCTGCTGGACCGCTACCTGGACGCCGGCGGCTCCTGGCTCGACACCGCCGACTGCTACAGCTTCTGGGCCGACCCCACCGGCCACGGCGGGGCCAGCGAGACGGTCATCGGCCGCTGGCTCGCCCGCCGCCCGGGCGCCAGGGAACGCGTCCTGCTCTCCACCAAGGTCGGCGCCGAGCCCGGCGATGCCGGCGAGTGGCCCGCCAACCGGCGGGGCCTCGCGGCCCGGGCCGTCGCCGAGGCCGTGGCCGGCAGCCTGCGGCGGCTGGGCACCGACCGGATCGACCTGTACTGGGCGCACATGGAGGACCGGAGCGTCGAACTCGCCGAGACCGTGGGGGCGTTCGCCGACCTGGTGGCGGCCGGCACCGTCGCGCGGCTGGGCGCCTCCAACCACGCGCTGTGGCGCGTGGAGCGCGCCAGGAACGCCGCCGCGCGGCGCGGCTGGCCCGGCTACACCGCGCTCCAGCTGCGCCACTCCTACCTCAGGCCACGACCCGGGGCGCCCGTGCCCGACCAGGGGCACCGCTTCGGCTGGGTCACCGAGGAGACCCTGGACTATGTGGCCAGCGACCCGGAGTTGACCCTCTGGGCCTACACCACGCTGCTCGGCGGCCACTACACCCGGCCCGAGCGGACCCTCGCCGAGGCGTACCACCATCCGGGCAACGACCGCCGCTCGGCCGCGCTCGCCCGGGTCGCCGACGAGCTGGGCGTCAGCGCGAACCAGGTGGTCCTCGCGTGGCTCACCGGCGGCACCCCGCCGATCACCCCGATCGTCGGCGTCAGCCGGCCCGAGCAGCTGGACGAGGCGCTGGCCGGCGCGGCCCTGGGGCTGCCCGCCGAGCACCGCGCCCTGCTCGACGAGGCCGCGTGACCGACGCGCCGCGGGGCGGGGTGCGGGCGCCCGCCGTGCCGGGCGCGGCGGGCGGTCCCACGGAGACCCGGAAGGGAGGGGTGTATTGCCCTGTGAGGTCGTGTCCGTGAAGTCTCGTCGGATCAGACCGCGGCGTTGGACGCGGTGCGTCGCAAGGCGCCGGATCGCAGCTCATACCTGGCCGTGTTCGCGCGATGCGGCAACGCGGCGAGGTGCCGCGTATGGCGTCGCGGGCCCGGCGAGACTTCACGGACACGGCCTAAGCTCTCGGCATGGCGAGATACCTTGATGTCCACCCGGAGAACCCGCAGCGTCGCGTGATCACCCAGGCGGTCCAGATCCTGAGCGAGGACGGACTGATCGTCTACCCGACGGACTCCTGCTTCGCGCTCGGCTGCCGTCCCGGCAACAGCGAGGGCCTCGACCGCATCCGGGCCATCCGCCAGCTCGACAGCCGCCACCACTTCACCCTGGTCTGCCGCGACCTCACCCAGCTCGGCCAGTTCGTGCGGCTCGACAACGCGCCCTTCCGCGCCATCAGGGCGGCCACGCCCGGGAGTTACACGTTCATCCTGCCGGCCTCCAAGGAGGCCCCGCGCCGGGTGCTCCACCCCAAGCGCCGCACCGTCGGCGTGCGCGTCCCCGAACACCCCGTCGTCCAGGCGCTCCTGGCGGAGCTGGACGAACCGCTGCTCTCCTCCACGCTGCTGCTGCCCGACCAGGAGGAGCCGCTGACCCAGGGCTGGGAGATCAAGGAACGCCTCGACCACGTGGTGGACGCCGTCCTCGACTCCGGCGACTGCGGCACCGAGCCGACCACCGTCGTCGACTTCTCCGAGGGCACCGCCGAGATCGTGCGCCGGGGCGCCGGCGACCCCGCGCGCTTCGAGTAGGTCGGGCGCGGGCGCCCCACCGCCGGTTACCGCCGGACCAGCGCCAGCCGCCGGGTCAGCGGCGGAACGACCACGGCGGCGGCCACCAGATGCGCCACGGCCAGCACGAGCCGCGTCGAGGTCGCGGTGTCCGTGGTGAGGAACGGCGGCACCAGCGAGAGCGCCGTCAGGACGCCCGTCGTCGCCGCGAAGATCCGGGCCGGGCGGCGCCTGAAGCGCGCCAGCACCAGCGCCAGCAGCACGCCGAGCGTGGCGCAGGCCAGCACGGCCGTGGCGAAGCCGCCGACCGGTATCTCGGCGGGCTCCTGGCCGCCGGTTGCGGCCAGCATCGAGACGCCCAGGCCCCGCGCGGCCAGCGCGAAGCCCTCCGTCAGCGCCGCGCCGGCCACCACGGCCACCGCGCCGACCTGCCACACGGGGCGGCGGACGAGGCGGTCAACGGGGCCGGCCGGAACGGCCGCCCGCGAGGCGGCCGGGGCGGGGGAGGTCTTGGACGAGGAAACGACGCTCATGGGGGCTCCTTCGAAGTGGCCCGGCTCGCCCGGGCGTTGTGGTCCGTTGGTGGGTCTCACAGGGCAGACCACGGCGACCGGCCCGACTCATCGCCGCGCGGTCGTCGAGTTTTCGCGGGTTCTCCCGCCGGCGTGCCCGGGGTCTTTGCCGCGCCGGTCGGCGGGGCATGATCGCCTGGCAGGTCGTCGTTGGCCGTCGCACCGTTGGCCATGGAAGCCGGGGAGGCGTAACAGTCGTGTTGGCGCGCATAGGTGACGGATTGTCGGGGCGTCGTCCGCCGGGCGGGCGCGCCCGGCGGTGGGGCGCGGTGGTGACGGCGCTCGTCGGGACGCTGGCGCTGGCCGCGCTGCCGTCGTCGGCGGTGGGCTCGGCCGCCGGTGGCGGGGAGCCGGTCGTGGAGCCCCTGACCGAGGGCTTCGCGCCCGACGGCGTGCGCATCGAGGCCGAGGGCCCCACGGATGTGGTGCAGCGGGTGATCACCATCCCGCCGGGCGGCGAGACCGGCTGGCACTACCACCACGGTCCGCTGCTGGGCGTGGTCGAGTCCGGCACCCTGACCAGGACCCTGGACGGCTGCGCCGTCGAGGTCTCGGGACCCGGCGACGCCCTGGTCGAGCCGCACGGCGAGGGCCATGTGCACAACGGCCGCAACCTCGGCAGCGAGCCCGTCGTCCTCTACGCCACCTATGTCGTGCCGCAGGGCGCGCCGCTGTCCGTCCCCGCCGAGAACCCCGGCTGCCCCGAGTAGTCGACCAGCCGGCCGAACGCTGGTTCACTGCCGAGCACCACCGGCACCACCCACACGTCACCCGTGCGCCCGGGGCGAACCCCCGGGCGCGCGGCCTCGCGGGCCACCCTCGCCCGCCACCCAGGAGAAACGATGAACACCATGCCGTCCACGCCCTCCCCGACGTCCGCCACCCCGCCCCGCCCCACCCGTCCCGCCGCCCCGGGCGACGAGGTGGACGAACTCCTCGCCCTCGCCCGCCGGGTGGCGGACCGCGAGATCCGCCCGGCCGCCGCCGAGGAGGAGGCCGCCGGCGTCTTCCCCCGCGCGACGTTCGCGCTCCTGTCCCAACTGGGGCTGCTCGGCCTGCCCTACCCCGGCGAGCACGGCGGGGGCGACCAACCCTACGAGGTGTATCTGCGGGTGTTGGAGGAGCTGGCCGCCGCCCGGCTCACCGTCGGCCTCGGCGTCAGCGTGCACACCCTGGCCTGCCACGCGCTCGCCAGCTTCGGCGACGCGCGGCAACGCGAACGCTGGCTGCCCGGGATGCTCGGCGGCGAACTGCTCGGCGGCTACTGCCTCTCCGAGCCCACCGCCGGCTCCGACGCCGCGAGCCTGCGCACCCGCGCCACGCGGGACGGGGACGACTGGGTGATCAACGGCACCAAGGCGTGGATCACCCACGGCGGGATCGCCGACTTCTACACCGTCTTCGCCCGCACCGGCGAGGACGGGCCCGGCGGCATCAGCGCGTTCCTGGTGCCGGGCGACGCGCCGGGCCTGACCGCCGCCCCGCCCGAGCGGAAGATGGGCATGGCCGGATCGCCCACCGCCCAGCTGCACCTCGACGGCGTGCGGGTGCCCGACGAGCGCCGGCTCGGCGCGCCGGGGCGCGGCCTGCCCATCGCGCTGGCCGCGCTGGACGCCGGCCGGCTCGGCATCGCCGCCTGCGCCGTCGGCCTGGCCAGGGCCGCGCTGGAGGAGGCGCTCGCGTTCGTCGCCAGGAGGCGGCAGTTCGGCCGCCCGGTCGCCGACTTCCAGGGCACCCGCTTCCTGCTGGCCGAGCTGGCCACCGGGATCGAGGCCGGCCGCGCGCTGTGCCTGGCGGCCGCCCGACTGAAGGACGCGGGGCGTCCGTTCACCGCCGAGGCCGCCATGGCCAAGCTGTTCTGCACCGACACCGCGATGCGGGTCACCGTGGACGCCGTCCAGCTGATGGGCGGCTACGGATACAGCGCCGACCACCCGGCCGAGCGCTATCTGCGGGAGGCCAAGGTGCTCCAGATCGTGGAGGGCACCAACCAGATCCAACGCCTGGTCATCTCACGGGAGTTGCTGAGGAACGCCGCCCCGGCTGACGCCGGCTGAGCCAGGTCCGAGCGCCGGCTCAGGCGGCCTGCCGCAGGGCCGGCGCCGGCCCCGAGGCGTGGGAGAACGGCTGGAGCCGCCAGTCGAGCCCCTCCGGCAGCGTCGCCAGCGTGAGCGGCTCGCCGCCCGCCGGCCGCGTCCAGGTCAGCGCCCAGCCGGACCCGGCCGGCTCCCGGCCCGAGCCGGGACAGACCGTCAGCCCGAACGGCTGCCAGGGGGTGGCGACCAGGGCGTGCGACGGCAGCGGCGCGTCCGCCGCGTCCAGCGCGACCGAACGCGAGCACTCGGGGCAGACCGCGCGCGCCACCTCGGCGTCGGACAGGTCCCGCTCGTCGAGGGTCTCGTCGAGCGGGGCGGCGGCCGTTCCGGAGAGTCGTTCCTCGTCCGCTTCGGCGCGCCGGGGTCGTTCAACAGTGGGCATAAATCCCCCTTGGATGGCACATGCGGTGACCACTGCAAGAGCTGCCCGCGCCGATCGACGGATAATCACCCGCCGCACCCCGCCCCCGGGCCGGCCCTGTGGTCTTGGTCACAGCCCGGCGACGAACGGATGTGCCGTCGCCGCCCCCGCGCGCGAGCAACGTGCGGAAAGCGACGGCAGGACCGCCCACGGTGCGGGTAGGTTACGGAGTCGTGAGTGACTTGGAGGACCCCCTCGACCGGCGCATCGTGGAACTGCTCGTCAGGGACGGGCGGATGAGCTACACCGACCTCGGCAAGGCCACCGGCCTGTCCACCTCCGCCGTCCACCAGCGGGTCCGCCGACTCGAACAGCGCGGCGTCATCCGGGGATACGCGGCCATCGTCGACCCGGACGTCATAGGGCTGCCGTTGACCGCGTTCATCTCCGTCAAGCCGTTCGACCCCAGCGCCCCCGACGACACCGCCGAGCGGCTCGCCGAGGTCCCCGAGATCGAGGCCTGCCACAGCGTCGCCGGCGACGAGAGCTACATCCTCAAGGTCAGGGTCGCCACCCCGGCCGAGCTGGAGCACCTGCTGGCCAGAATCCGCTCCCTCGCCGGCGTCTCCACCCGCACCACCGTCGTCCTCTCCACCCCCTACGAGTCCCGCCCGCCCAGGATCTGAACGCGCCCCGCCCGCCCGGGAGCCGACCCCGCCGCGCCCCGCGCCCCCCGCCGGGCGGGAGACTGTGCGCCATGACCCGACGCACCACCCCCGTCACGGCACCTTCCACGCTGCTGCGGCGGGGCGAGATCCACAGCCCGGCCGACCCCTTCGCCACCGCCCTGCTGGTCACCGGTGACCGCGTCGCCTGGCTCGGCTCCGAGGCGGCGGCCGACGCCCTGGCCGACACCGCCGACCACACCGTCGACCTCGACGGCGCCCTGGTCACCCCGGCGTTCACCGACGCGCATGTGCACACCACCGCCACCGGCCTGGCGCTCACCGGCCTCGACCTGACCGCCGCGCCCAGCCTCGCCGCCGCGCTCGACGCGATCCGCGCCTTCGCCGCCGCCCGCCCCGCCGGCGAGGTCCTGCTCGGCCACGGCTGGGACTCCGCCCGCTGGCCCGAGCGCCGGCCTCCCACCGTCGCCGAACTCGACGAGGCCGCCGGCGGCCGCCCGCTCTACCTCTCCCGTGTCGACGTCCACTCGGCGCTGGCCACCACCGCGCTCCTCGCCCGCGTTCCCGGCGTCGCCGACCTCCCCGGCTGGTCCCCCGACCGGCCGCTCACCGGCGACGCCCACCACGCGGTCCGCGCCCACGCGTTCGGCGACCTCACCCCGGCCCGCCGCGCCGAGGCCCAGCGCGCCACCCGCGCCCACGCCGCCAGCCTCGGCATCGGCGCGCTCCACGAGTGCGGCGGCCCCGAGATCTCCAGCGAGGACGACCTGACCTCGCTCCTCGCCCTCGCCGCCGCCGAGCCGGGCCCCCGCGTCTTCGGCTACTGGGCCGAGCTGGTCACCGACCCCAAGGACGCCCAGCGCATCGCCGAGTTGGGCGCCGCCGGCGCCGCCGGCGACCTCTTCGCCGACGGCTCCCTCGGCTCCCACACCGCCCACCTCCGCGAGCCCTACGCCGACGCGCCCGGCACCGGCTTGGCCCACCTCACCGAGGACCAGATCGCCACCCATGTCGCCCTGTGCACCGAGGCCGGCCTCCAGGCCGGCTTCCACGCCATCGGCGACGCCGCCGTCACCGCCGTGACGCGCGGCGTCCGCGCCGCCGCCACCCGCGTCGGCGTCGCACGCGTCCGCGCCCTGCGCCACCGCGTCGAACACGCCGAGCTGCTCGACCAGGAACTGGTCGCCGAGCTGGCCGCCCTCGGCCTCGTCGCCTGCGTCCAGCCCGCGTTCGACGCCGCCTGGGGCGGGCCCGACGGCATGTACGCCGCCCGCCTCGGCGCCGAACGGGCCGCCGCGCTCAACCCGTTCGCCGCGCTGGCCCGCGCCGGGGTGCCGCTCGCGTTCGGCTCCGACGCCCCGGTCACCCCGCTCGACCCCTGGGGCGCCATCCGCGCCGCCGCCCACCACCACACCCCCGACCACCGGATCTCGGTGCGCGCCGCCTTCGCCGCCCACACCCGGGGCGGCTGGCGCGCCGTCGGCCGCGACGACGCCGGCGTCCTGGTGCCCGGCGCGCCCGCCGACTACGCCGTCTGGCAGACCGGCGAACTCCTCGTCCAGACCCCCGACGACCGCGTCGCCCGCTGGTCAACCGACCCCCGCTCCGGCACCCCTGGACTGCCCGACCTCGCCCCCGGCACCCCGCTGCCCCGCTGCCTGCGCACCGTGGTCGACGGGCAGGTCGTGTACGACCGGCTGAACGAGTGAGACCGGCGCCGGCCGATACCGCCGAACGACGGCTAGCGCCGCGTCCACCACCGCGCCCCCGCTCCGCACTGACCTGCCGCTTTGACCAGAATGCCCAGGTCAGACCAGTGTTGACACCGGGCGGGCGTCCGGGGGTAGGTTCGGCCGGGTCCACCACAGGACGTCCGACCGGCGCTCCTTCACGCAGCCGTCGAACGCTGCTGGGCCAGAGGGCGGGCGCCATCCCGGCGCTCCGCCACCGGGAGCCAGGTCCAGTGTCCGCGGCACGGGGGCGGGAGGTTTCGCCCGGTCGGCAGGTGCGACCCGGGCGGGGCCCGGACGCTCAGTAGACAACGGCCTTCGGTTGACCCGCAGCCAGCGGGTCCCGGGTCGGACCGAAGGGCGCCGGGCTCCGGTCCGCAGGCTGGTCGAGCGGCCCGTGTGACCGCGCACTCCCTCGTTCGGGGTACGGTCGTTCATCATCGCCCCGCTCCGAAGAGAGGCCACGACCGTGGTGCTATCGGGCCCAGAGACGACCACCAGGGACGAGTCCGACGACCGGCGCCCGCGCGCGACCGCGCCCGAAGGGCCGGCCGACCGCGTGCCCACTCCGCCGGAGCGCCGCCCCCGCTGGCCGCGCCGGCTGCTCGCCGCCCTGCGGCACGACTGGCCCGCCACCGTGCTGGCCGCGCTCGCCGGCCTGGCGCTGGTGCCGGCGTTCCCGCCCTACGACATCTGGCCGGCCTCGCTGCTGGCCGTCGCCGCGCTCTCGCTGCTGACCCGGGGCCGCAGCGCCCGCAGGGGCGGCTGGCTCGGCTTCGCGCTCGGCTTCCCGTTCTTCCTCGGGCTGCTCAGCTGGCTGCGCGTCATCGGCTGGGACGCCACCGTCGGACTCGCCGTCATCGAGGCGCTGTTCCTCGTCCCGATGGGCGCCGGCCTCGCCGCCACCGCCCGGATGCGCGCCTGGCCGCTGTGGGCGGCCTGCCTGTGGGTCGCGCAGGAGTGGGCCAGGGACCGCGTCCCGTTCGGCGGCTTCCCCTGGGGGCGGCTCGCGTTCGCCAACACCAGCACCCCGTTCACCCCGCTGGCCGCCCTCGGCGGCGCCCCGCTGGTCACGTTCGCCGTGGCGTTCACCGGCGCGCTGCTGGCCTGGGCCGGGCTGCGGCTGTGGCACCTGCACCGCGCCGGGCTGCTCGCCGGCCGCGCGGCGCTGCCGGCGCTCGGCGGCGCGGGCCTGGCGGTCGCCGTCGGCGCCTCCGGCTACGCGGTGCCGGTGCCGACCGGTGCCAACGACACCGTCTCGGTCGCCATCGTGCAGGGCAACGTCCAGCAGGCCGGCATGGACTTCCTCGGCCGCCCGATGATGATCCTCAACAACCACGTCGACGCCACCCTCCAGTTGGCCGACGACGTGGCCGCCGGCCGCGTCGAGCGCCCCGACCTGGTGCTGTGGCCGGAGAACGCCTCCGACCTCGACCCGTACCGCCGCCCCGAGGCGTACGCCGCGATCGACCGCGCGGCCCGGACCGTCGGCGTGCCGATCCTGGTGGGCGCCCTGGTCGACCACCCCACCGAGGAGGGCTACGTCGAGAACCAGGGCATCGTCTGGGACCCCGAGACCGGCCCCGGCGACTCCTACACCAAGCAACACCCCGTCCCCTTCGGCGAGTACGTGCCGTTCCGCGACCAGCTGAGCGTGCTGATCTCCCGCCTGGAACGGGTGCCGCGCGACTTCTGGCCGGGCGAGCGCTCCGGCGTGCTGGACGTCGGCCCGGCCCGGCTGGGCGACGTGATCTGCTTCGAGGTGGCCTACGACGGCATCGTCAGGGACACGGTCAACGAGGGCGCCCGCGCGCTGGTCGTGCAGACCAACAACGCCACCTACGGCAACACCGGCCAGCCCGAGCAGCAGCTGGCCATGTCCCAGCTGCGCGCCGTCGAGCACGGCCGGGCCGTCGTCACCGTGGCGACCAGCGGGATCAGCGCGGTGGTCAGGCCCGACGGGTCGATAGAGCAGCGCACCGAGGAGTTCACCCAGGACGTGCTGAGCACCGAACTGCCGCTGCGCGACGGGCGGACCGTGGCCGACCGCGTCGGCGCCGCGCCCGAGTGGGCGCTGGCCTTCGGCGGCCTGCTGGCCTGGGCCTGGACGGGCCTGGGCCCCCGGCTGGCCCGGCGCGGGGCGGCCGCGCAGGCCGGCCCGGAGTCCGGCGGCGAGGACGGGGCGGGAGAGCGGAAGGAGTGAACGGGTGAGGGACGGCGCGCGGGACTTCCCGCCGCTGGGCCGGGTCCTAGTGATCATCCCGACCTACAACGAGGCGGACAACCTGCCGCCGCTGGTGAAGCGGCTGCGGACGGTCATGCCCGACTGCGACGTGCTGGTCGCCGACGACGACAGCCCCGACGGAACGGGCCAGCTCGCCGACGAGCTGGCCGCCGCCGACCCGGGCGTCCACGTGCTGCACCGGGCGGGCAAGGAGGGCCTGGGCGCCGCCTATCTGGCCGGCTTCCGCTGGGGCCTGGAACGCGGCTACGGGGTCCTCGTCGAGATGGACGGCGACGGCTCCCACCAGCCGGAGGAGCTGCACCGGCTGCTGACCGCCCTGGCGACGGCCGACGTGGTGCTCGGCTCCCGCTGGGTGCCCGGCGGCCGGATCGTCAACTGGCCGCGCTACCGCCAGCTGCTCTCCCGGGGCGGCAGCGCCTACTCCCGGCGGGTGCTCGGGCTGCCGATCAGGGACGTCACCGGCGGCTACCGCGCCTTCCGGGCCCGGGTGCTGGACGGGGCGCTGCTGCGCGACGTCGCCTCGCAGGGGTACTGCTTCCAGGTGGACCTCGCCCACCGGGCGATCCGGGCCGGCCACCGGGTGGTCGAGGTGCCGATCACCTTCGTGGAACGCGCCCACGGCAACAGCAAGATGAGCCGGGACATCGTGATCGAGGCGCTGTGGCGGGTGACGGCCTGGGGTGTCGCCGCCCGACTCGGTAGATTCCCCGGACGCCAGGCACACTTGCACCATGACATCCGGGAGTCCTGACCCGTACCGGGGCCGGCGCACGGGCGCGACCCGCGCGGTCCGGCGACGCCGTGGCCCTCTGGCGCTGCTGCCGCTGGCGGTGGCCGCGTGGGCCCTGCTGGAGATCTGGCTGCTGATCATGCTGGGCCACGCCGCCGGCGGGCTCACCGTCTTCCTGGTGCTGGCCGCTGGGGTGGTCGCCGGCGCGCTGGTGATCCGGCACGCCGGCCGCCGCGCCTGGCAGCGGCTGGCCGCCCAGGCCAGGGGCACGGCCGAGCCGGGCGCCCAGCCCACCGGCGGCGGGGTGCTCACCATGCTGGGCGGCCTGCTGCTGATGGTGCCCGGGCTGCTGTCCGACGTCGTCGGGCTGGCCTGCCTCTTCCCGCCCACCGCCCGGCTGATGCGCCGCGCGGCGGGACGGGCCCTGGAGCGCTACACGTGGCCGGCGGGGCCCGCGTTCCGGGCGGCCGGCGAGGCGCACCGGCGGATGCGGCGCCCGGGCGACGACGAACGGATCGTCCGGGGCGAGGTCATCCGCGACGAGGACGAGCCGGGCGCCGAACGGCCCGACGAGCGTGGCGAGGGTGAGGGCCCCCAAGGCCCCCGCCGCCCCTGAGCCGCGCTCCCCGAACCGCCTTCACGGCAGCACGAAGGCCCGGATCACCTCTCGGCGATCCGGGCCTTCCGCGTCCCTGGACGGGGGCCCGGCGAGGGCGCCCGTCACGCGGTCTTGCGGCTGTCCCTGGGGTGGACCGCGATGTTCATCGCGCCCGAACGCAGCACCGCCAGCCGTTCGGCCAGCACTTCTTCCAACTCCTCGCGGGTACGCCGCTCCATCAGCATGTCCCAGTGCGTCCGCGCGGGCTTACCCTTCTTCTCCTCGGGCCCCTCGCCGTCCACCAGCAGGGCCTGGGAGCCGCAGACCTTGCACTCCCACTCCGGAGGGATCTCGGCCTCCACCGAGAACGGCATCTCGAACCGATGCCCGTTCTGGCATTGGTACTCCACCGCCTGACGCGGCGCGAGGTCGATACCACGGTCCGTCTCGTAGCTGGTCACCACGAGCCGCGTGCCGCGCAGAGCTCGCTCACTCATGAATCGTGCCTCCCGGGCTGGTCGCCCACAGGACAGGTGTCGCTGTCATCATCAATCAGGTCAACGTCCGGTCGGCGGTGAAGATTCCCGTTGTAGGTCATACGTCGCCCGTCGTACCGCCCCTTCTTGTACCCACCGCCGCCCGGTTTGTCACATCTGAGAGGGGATGTCACCCGGCGTCCACAGAGGATGGCTCGTGGTCACGGTCCATCCGGCGGGACCAAGGGCGTAGAATACCCCGCCTTCCTCGGTCTTCGAAATCCATTCCGGACCCGGCCCCGGGCCGCGTGTCGGCGCCTTCCTCGGCCGTGTCCTCTGCCGTGCCCTCGGCCGTGTCCTCCTGGGGTGCCAGCACCCGCAGGAAGAACTGCGCCAGCGGCCCGATCGCCAGGGCGTAGACCACCGTTCCCACCCCGGCCGTTCCGCCCAGCAGCACGCCGGCCAGCAGCACCGACGCCTCGATCCCGGTCCGCACCAGCCGGATCGAACGCCCGGTGACCCGGGCCAGCCCCGTCATCAGCCCGTCCCTGGGGCCGGGCCCGAAGCGCGCCGAAATGTACAGGCCGGTGGCCAGCCCGTTGAGCGCCACCGCGCCCAGCATCAGCGGCGCCTGGGCGGCCACCGGTTCCACCTCCGGCACCAGGGCCATCGTCGCGTCGATCGCGAGGCCCACCAGCAGCACGTTGGAGAGCGTGCCAAGACCCGGGCGCTCCCGCATCGGCCACCAGAGCAACAGCACCAGCGCGCCTGTGATGTTGACCACCAGGCCGATCGACAGCCCGGTGTGCTCGCTCACCCCCTGGTGGAACACGTCCCACGGGTCGAGTCCGAGACCGGCCCGCACCAGCAGGCCGGCGCTCGCGCCGTAGAGCAGCAGGCCGACATAGAGCCTGACCAGGCGGTGTGACATCCGGCGCATGAGCGGGAGTCCCCCTTGGATCGCGATGGTGCTTGAATTGGACTGGTACGGGGGTACCCTCCGGCCTGATCCCGGGCCATTGACACGTCCAATTCGGGGAAGGTGGACCGATTTTCATGGCCGAGTGGACCTCGACGGTCGGAACGGGCCAACTGGCGCGGCTGCTCAACTCCCAGGACGGCTACGGGCGCGCGCCGGGCGCGCGGAAGGTCCCCGCCTACCGCGCGCTCGCCGACGGCGTGCGCCTGCTGGTGCTGGAGGGGCGCGTCCCGGTCGGCGCGCGGCTCCCGGCCGAACGCGAACTGGCCGGCGCCCTCGCCGTCAGCAGGACGACGGTCGCCGCCGCCTTCGACGCGCTGCGCGGCGAGGGCTTCCTGGAGTCCCGGCGCGGCGCCGGCAGTTGGACGTCCGTCCCCGCCGGCCGGCCGCTGCCCGCGCGCGGACTCGAACCGCTGCCGCCGGAGGCCGTCGGCTCCATGATCGACCTCGGCTGTGCCGCGCTGCCCGCGCCCGAACCCTGGCTGACCCGCGCCTGCCAGGCCGCGCTCGCCGAACTCCCGCCCGCCGCCGCCACCCACGGCGACTTCCCGGCCGGCCTGCCCGCGCTGCGCCGCGCCCTCGCCGACCGCTACACGGCGCGCGGGGTGCCCACCATGCCCGAGCAGATCATGGTCACCACCGGAGCCATGGGCGCGATGGCCGCGCTGTGCCGGATGTTCGCCGCCGGCGAGCGGGTCGCCGTCGAACACCCCTCCTACGCCAACGTCCTCCAGCTGATGCGGGACACCGGCGCACGGCTCGTCCCCGTCGCCATGACCGAGGGCGCCGACGGCGCCCCGCGCTGGGACCTGCCCGCCTGGCGGCGGACGTTCGCCGAGGCCGCGCCCCGCATGGCGTATGTCGTCGCCGACTTCCACAACCCGACCGGCGCCCTCGCCGACGAGGAACACCGCCGCGCGCTGGTCGCCGCCGCCCGGTCCGCCGGCGTCACCCTCGTCGTCGACGAGACCATGGTCGACCTCGCGCTCGACGAGGAGGTGGAACGCGGGATGCCGCGCCCGATGAGCGCGTTCGACCACGGGGGAGCGGGCGTGATCACCGTCGGCTCCGCCAGCAAGTCCATCTGGGCCGGGATGCGGATCGGCTGGGTCCGCGCGGCGCCCGAGGTGATCCGGGGCCTGATCTCCCGGCGCGCCTACGCCGACCTGGGCAGCCCCGTCCTCGAACAGCTCGCCGTCACCTGGCTGTTGACCTCGGGCGGCTGGCGGGAGGCCGTGGCGCAGCGACGGGAGGAGATCCGCGCCAGCCGGACCGACCTGGTGCGGGCGCTGCGGGAACGGCTGCCCGACTGGGAGTTCACCGTGCCGCCCGGCGGCCTGACGCTGTGGGTGCGGACCGGCGGGCTCTCCGGCTCCCGGATCGCCGAGGCCGGCGAACGGTGCGGGGTCCGCCTCCCCTCCGGGCCGCGCTTCGGCGTGGACGGCGCCTTCGAGGGCTATGTCCGGCTGCCGTTCACCGTGCGCGGCCCGGTCGCCGACGAGGCGGCCGCCCGGCTGGCCAGGGCCGCCGAGACGGTCGCCCACCACGGGGCCCCACAGCAGGACCTGCCGGCCGGCTACACGAGTTGACCCCTCGGGGGCTTCGGGGACCTCGGGGGCTCAGGAGGCGTCGGGGCCCTGGAGGATCTGGAGGTAGTTGCCGTCCGGGTCGACGACCGTCGAGAAGTACCAGCCGCCGCCCACCTCCTCCACCGGCCGAATCCAGGTCACGCCGAGGGAGTTGAGGTGCGCCTCGGCCGCGCGGATGTCGTGCACGGTGATGTTGATCAACTGCCGCCCGGGCTCGGCGGCCCGCTCGGAGACGTCGTCCCGCTGGTCGAAGCCGATGATGGCGCCGGGCCCGACCAGCAGCATGTGCCGCTCCCAGCGCGCCCCCAGCGGCTCCAACGCCGCCCGGTACCACTCGATGAGCCGCACCGGATCGGTGCCGCCGATCACCACTCCGAGCCCGGAGACGTTCGCGTTCTCCGCTGTCGTTGCCATGCTCCTCGCCTCTCCCTGGTGGTCCGTTCGCTTGTTCCGCTCCTCGGCCGGGCCCTGTGCCGGACTCCTCCGAGGCTGGAAGGGAGGACCGGCCCGGCGCCCGAAACTCATCGCGGGGCCCTGGCCGGGCCGGCGCTGCCCTGGCCGGGCCGGCTTGCCGGAGGCCGCCGCGCCTCGGTCGCGCCGGGGGCGCGGGCCGGGGCAGTTCGCCCCGGGCGGGCGACGGTTCCCGCGCCGGGAACCCGTCGGGGAACGGCGCGGCCCGGGCGGAACGCGGGCCATGCGCCTCCGGTCGACCACAAACGGCCGGCGCGGTCTCCGGGCGTCAGCCGGGCGGGTTGGCACCGTCCGTGGGAACCGGCCTTCCGATGCGGTCTCCGGCCGGCATCGGGCAACGCGCTTCCGGCGCGGGGCGGTCCGTTCGGGATCGGCCGACATGGACGCCGCGCCCCGGCGCGCGGGGAACTGGTGTTCCGGCGTCGGCTGGGCGCCTGCCCGATGCCGGCCGGAGGCCGGCCGCGCCCCGGCGCGAGCCTGGGCACTCGCTCCTGGCAGGCCGCCGGCCGCAGGCCA
>NZ_RFFJ01000061.1 GCF_003696235.1 Streptomyces triticirhizae | reverse complement strand
GCCGCGCTGGCCGCGGCCGGCGTCCCGGAGGACGCGCCGGTCGGCCGGGTCGCGCCCCGGCAGTGGCTGACGCTGCACCGCGCGCTGCGCGGCGGCGCCGGCTGAGCGGGCGGGGTTTCCGTTCCCCTGTCCCGGTTACCCGGGCCACTCGAAGCGAGCCGCCGTAAGGAAGCGAACCATGACTGACTCACTCAGCGGCGACCTCTGGGCCGGCGAGCGGGAAGCGCCCGCCGACAAGGCCAGGGCCGCCGCCCACACGGTGCGGGAACGCGCCGACGAGCAGGCCCGTGCCCAGTCGCACCGGGCCGCCGACCGGGTGCGCCAGGTCGCGGACGAGCTGTCCCAGCTGGCGCGGCAGGCGCCCGACGACTCCCCGACCAGAACCCTGGTCGCCCGCGCCGCCGACGGCGGCCACCGGGCCGCCGGCTATCTGGACCGCCGTGGCCTGGGCGGGCTGCTGGACGACACCCAGCGCATGGCCAGACAGCGCCCGGCGGCCTTCGTCGGCGCGACGGCGCTGGCCGGATTCGCCATGGGCCGCCTGGCCAAGGCGGGCCGGGCCGCGAGCCAGGACCAGGACGGGGAACGGGACCAGGGCCGAAGCCGGGACCGGGGGTCCGACGCCTCGGACCCCGTGGAGCGTTCCGCCCGCCGGGGCACGTTCGACCAGGCCGACCACCCCGAGCGGACCGGCTACCCGGAGGCGTGAGATGGCACAGCACACAGCGCGCGACACCGTCGGTGACACGGGACGGGACACCGGTCGGCGTGGGAGCGACGGCTCGATCGGCTCGCTCTTCGCCGACGTCACCTCCGACGTCCAGCGGCTGGTCCGACAGGAGGCCGAGCTGGCCAGGGCGGAGGTCAAGGAGGAGTTCGGCCGGGCGGGCAAGGCCGCCGGGATGATGGGCGGCGCCGGCTTCGCCGGCTGGATGGTCGCCTTCTTCCTGTCGCTGGCCGCCCTGTTCGGCCTGGGCAACGTGATGGACCTGGGCTGGGCCGGCCTGATCGTGGCGGGCGCCTGGGCGCTGCTCGGCGCGGCACTCTTCCTGCTGGGCCGGAGCCGGCTGCGCCGCTTCTCGCCGAAACCCACCAAGACCATGGAGAGCCTGAAGGAGGACGCAGCATGGGCACGTCATCCGACCGGATAAGGAGCGACATCGAGTCGACCCGTCAGCAACTGGCGGGCGACCTGGACCGGTTGGCCGACCGGGTCAGCCCGATGGGCGCGGTCCGCCGCAACGGCGGAACGTTCAAAGAGTCGGCCACCGGGGCCCGCGAACGGGTCCGCGAGGCCGCCACCCACTCCACCGAGCGGGCCAGGCAGCGCGGCCAGGGCGGCGCGAGGTCGCTGCGCGACGGCGCGGGCCAGGCCGCCGAGCAGGCCAGGGGCAACCCGCTGGCCGCCGGGGCCGTCGGCTTCGCCGTCGGCGTGCTGGCCGCCGCCGTGCTGCCGGGCAGCGACCGCGAACAGCGGGCCGCCGGACGCATCGCGGAGCGCGCCGCACCCCAGCTGGACCCGCTGCGCGACGCGGCCAACCGCTCGGCCCGCGAGTTCGGCAGCGAGGCCAGGGAGTCGATGCGCCAGGCGGCCGACGAGATCCGGCTGTCCGCGACCGAGGCGGCGCGCCACACCAGGGAACGGGCGGCACACCCCGGCTGAACGGTCACCCCGGCCGAACGGACCCGCGCGACGCCCCCGGCCACCCGGCCGGGGGTTCGCCCCTGCCGTGCCGCCGTTCGTTCCACAGATCACAGCTCGGCGACTCCCCCACCGGAAGCGGCCCCTCCGGGCGATACTGGGCATCATGCCGACCATCGCCGCCCCTTCCCGTCCGGAACTGATCGAGCACCTGATACGCACCCGGATCGCCGGCGAGGTCGCCACCCCGAGGGAGAACAACCTCGCCCACTACCGGGAGTTGGCCAACGGCAACCGCTACTACTGGCTCGGCCTGGAGCTGGGCGACCGCTGGAACGACGAGCAGGACGTGCTGGCCGTGATGGCCGAGCGCTGCGGCGTCGACGGCGACCCCGAGCACCGGCAGGGCCAGGACACCATCGACCCCGAGCTGACCGTGGACGGCCTGGACCGGGCCGCCGCGCTGCTGCGGAAGGCGGCCCAGGACCGGCAGCGGGTCCTCGTCGCCACCGGCCACCCCGGCGGGCTGCTCGACGTCCACGCCCAGACCGCCGCCGCGCTGAGCGCGGTCGGCTGCGAGCTGGTCCGCGTCCCGCTGGGCCTGACCGCCGACGAGGGCGTGGTCGCCCAGCTCGCCGGCGTCGCCATGTACGAGCGGGGCGCCACCCTCTGGCACACGCACTCCCCGCAGCCGATGGCGGAGATCCTGGCGGCGCTGCCCCAGGAGGGCGAGGAGCTGCCCGACCTGGTGATCGCCGACCACGGCTGGGCCGGCTGCGCCGCCCAGTTCGGCATCGAGACCATCGGCTACGCCGACTGCAACGACCCGGCGCTCTTCCTGGGCGAGAACGAGGGCACGCTCAGCGTCTGCGTCCCGCTCGACGACCACGTCATCAACCCGCGCTTCTACGAGCCGATGACCGCCTACCTGCTGGACACCGCCGGCCTGGCCGGCCCCAGCCCGCTGGTCTGAGCGCCCAGGGCCGCTGGCGTCAGCGCGGGACCCGCATCAGCCCCTCCTGGATCACCGAGACCGCCAGCCGCCCGTCCCTGGTGAAGATCCGCCCCCGCGCCAGCCCCCGGCCGCCCTGCGCGGTGGGCGAGTCGGTGTCGTAGAGCAGCCACTCGTCCGCCCGGAACGGCCGGTGGAACCACATCGCGTGGTCCAGGCTGGCCCCCACGATGTCGCCGACCGTCCACCCGCCCCTGCCGTGCGCCAGCAGCACCGAGTCCAGCAGTGTCATGTCCGAGACATAGGTGGCCAGGCACAGGTGAGAGACGGGGTTGTCGTGCTCCCCGTCGAGCTTGCCGTTGACCCGGAACCACACCTGCGAGCGCGGCTCGCGCCGCACCCCGGCGGTGGCGAACGGCGGCTCGTTGACGTACCGCAGGTCGATCGCCCGCCGGGCGTCCAGCAGGAGTTGGACGACGGCCGGGTCGACGAAGCGGTCCGCGTAGCGTGGCAGCAGCTCGTCCGCCGTGGGCAGCGTCTCCGGGTCGGGCACCTCGGGCATCGGCTCCTGGTGTTCGAGGCCGTCCTCGACCGTCTGGAGCGAGGCGGAGAGATGGAAGATCGGCTGCCCGTGCTGGACGGCCACCACCCGCCGGGTGCTGAACGAACGCCCGTCCCTGATCCGGTCCACGGTGTAGACGATCGGCGCGCCGGGGTCGCCGGGCCGGAGGAAGTAGGAGTGCAGCGAGTGCGCCAGGCGGTCCTCGGGAACGGTGCGACAGGCCGCGACCAGCGCCTGGGCGGCCACCTGCCCGCCGAAGACCCGGGGGACGACGGAACGGTGGCTGTCCCCCCGGAAGATGTCGCGCTCGATCGGCTCCAGGTCGAGAAGACCGAGAAGGTACTGGAGAGTAGCGTCCATGGTCCGATTCTCCACGGCCCCGGGCACCCGCCCACGACCGGAGGTGCGAAACCCGGGCCATCGCGGAGGATCAGGCCCGCACGCCGAAGGCCCGGCCCCTGAACTCAGGGACCGGGCCTTCGCGACTGGTAGCGGGGACAGGATTTGAACCTGCGACCTCTGGGTTATGAGCCCAGCGAGCTACCGAGCTGCTCCACCCCGCGTCGTGTTCTCCACTCTAGCCCTCCGCCTCGGGGCCAGGCAAATCAGCCGCCCCGCACGCAGTCCGGGCAGCGCCCGTAGTAGGTCACGGCCACCTGCGAGACCTCGAAACCGAAGCGCCCCTCGGCCGGCAGCGCCCGCAGCGGGTCCTCGGTCAGCCGCACGTCCCGCATCGCGCCGCAGCCCGAGCAGACCAGGTGCTGGTGCGGGTCGTGGGCGTTGGGGTCGTACCGCTTGGCGCGGCCGTCGGTGGTGACCTCGATCACCTCTCCGAGGGCGACCAGCTCGCCCAGGGTGTTGTAGACGGAGGCCCGGGAGATCTCCGGCAGCCGGTCGGCGGCCCTGGCGTGCACCTCGTCGGCGGTGAAGTGCACGTGCTCGCCGTCCAGGACCTCGGCGATGACCCGCCGCTGGGCGGTCAGTCGCCAGCCACGGGCACGCAGTCGCTGAAGCAGGTCACTCATGGTCACAGCCTAGCGCGACCCGGCCCACCGGCCGACGATGTACGTTTCTGGCGCCCATCCAGATTCGAGACTCATCTTGACTTGGACTAAGTCCAATATAGGATCTGCTCAGAACACCGAGTCGAAGGGCGTGGACCGACACATGACCGACCAGATCCCAGCGGGCCCCCTCACCACCGAGGCGGGCGCTCCCGTGGCGGACAACCAGCACAGCCAGGTCGCGGGCGTCGGGGGTCCCGTGCTGATCCAGGACCAGCACCTCATCGAGAAGCTGGCCCACTTCAACCGCGAGCGCGTCCCCGAGCGCGTGGTGCACGCGCGCGGCGCGGGCGCCTACGGCACGTTCACCGTGACCGCCGACGTGACCCCGTACACCAGGGCCGCGTTCCTCTCCGAGATCGGCAAGGAGACCGAGGTCTTCCTCCGCTTCTCCACCGTGGCGGGCAACCTGGGCGCGGCGGACGCGGTGCGCGACCCGCGCGGTTTCGCGCTGAAGTTCTACACCGAAGAGGGCAACTACGACCTGGTGGGGAACAACACCCCGATCTTCTTCATCAAGGACGCCATCAAGTTCCCCGACTTCATCCACACCCAGAAGCGCGACCCGTACACCGGCTCCCAGGAGCCGGACAACGTCTGGGACTTCTGGGGCCTGTCGCCCGAGTCCACCCACCAGGTCACCTGGCTCTTCGGCGACCGTGGCATCCCGGCCTCCTACCGGCACATGAACGGCTACGGCTCGCACACCTTCCAGTGGACCAACGCGGCCGGCGAGGCGTTCTGGGTCAAGTACCACTTCAAGACGGACCAGGGCATCAGGAACCTGACCGCCGAGGAGGCCGCCGTGCTGGCCGGCCAGGACCCGGACAGCCACCAGCGCGACCTGCGGGTCTCGATCGAGAACGGCGACTTCCCGAGCTGGACCGTGCAGGCGCAGATCATGCCGGTCGCCGACGCGCCCACCTACCGGTTCAACCCGTTCGACCTGACCAAGGTCTGGCCGCACGCCGACTACCCGCCGATCGAGATCGGCCGGCTGGAGCTGAACCGCAACCCGCGCAACGTCTTCGCCGAGGTCGAGCAGTCGATCTTCTCCCCGCACCACTTCGTGCCGGGCATCGGCCCCTCGCCCGACAACATGCTCCAGGGCCGGCTCTTCGCCTACGGCGACGCCCACCGCTACCGGGTCGGGATCAACGCCGACCAGCTGCCGGTCAACCGCCCGCACGCCACCGAGGCCCGCACCCACGGCCGGGACGGCCACGCCTACGACGGGCGGCACGGCGGCGCGAAGAACTACGAGCCCAACAGCTTCGGCGGCCCGGCCCAGACGGACCAGCCGCTGTGGGCGGCCACCACCGTCTCCGGCGTCACCGGCGACCACCCGGCGCCCTCGCACGCCGAGGACGACGACTACGGCCAGGCCGGCACGCTCTACCGGCTGATGTCCGAGGACGAGAAGGAGCGGCTGATCGCCAACCTGGCCGGCTCCATCGCCCAGGTCTCCCGCGACGACATCGCCGAGCGGGCGATCGAGAACTTCCGCAGGGCGGACGAGGACTACGGCAAGCGGCTCCACGCCGCGGTCCAGGCCCTCCGCGGCTGATCAACCCGATCAACCACGGGACCGCTTGCCGTACACCCCGGAGCGGCCGGCTGCCTCAGGGCGTCGGCCGCTCCGGCCTGTTCGGGCCCGCGACGGCCACGGCTCAGCGGCGCAGCGCCGCGAGCAGCTCGTCGTGGAGCAGCCCGTTGGAGGCGGCGGCGTCCACCCCGTGCGGCCCGGGCCTGCCGTCCAGGCCGGTGAACCGGCCGCCGGCCTCGGTCACCACGATCGAGGGCGCCGCCATGTCCCACAGCGACAGCTCCGGCTCGGCGCAGATGTCCACCGCGCCCTCGGCGACCATCATGTACGACCAGAAGTCCCCGTAGGCGCGGGTCCGCCAGCAGGAGCGGGTCAGGTCCAGCAGGCCGTCGAGCATCCCGCGCTCCTCCCAACCGCCCAGCGAGGAGAAGGAGAACGACGCGTCCGCCAGCGTGCCCACCTCCGAGACCCGCAGCCGGCTCGCCGACGTCAGGCTCCGCCCGGTGTAGGCGCCGCCGCCGAGCGCCGCCCACCAGCGCCGGCTCAGCGCGGGCGCCGAGACCACGCCCACCACCGGCACATCGCCCTCGGCGCCGCGCTCCAGCAACGCGATCAGCGTGGCCCAGACCGGCACCCCTCGAACGTAGTTCTTGGTGCCGTCGATCGGGTCGATCACCCAACGGCGCGGCCCGTGCCCCTCGTTGCCGTACTCCTCGCCCAGCACCGCGTCGCGCGGCCGGGCCCGGCGCAGCGCGGAACGGATCAGCTCCTCGGCGGCCCGGTCCGCCTCGCTGACCGGGGTCATGTCCGGTTTGGTGTCGACCTTGAGGTCGAGGGCCTTGAACCGGTCCATGGTCGCGGCGTCGGCGGCGTCGGCCAGCACATGCGCGAGGCGCAGATCATCGTGGTAGTCGGGCATGTCCCCCAGTATCGCGGGCGGCCCGCCGCGCCCGGCCGCGCCCCGACCTTCCCCCGGCGGCCGTGGCCGCGACCACCCTTGACACCCCGCCCGGGCGCGTCAATTCTGTGCCCGGACCAGGCCGGTGCCGCACCTGGAGCGAGGAGGCGACGATGCCCACCGCCCGCGAGTCCCTGCTGGAAGCCGCCAGAACCGCCGTCGACGAACGCCCGTGGCCCCAGGTGCGGATGGTGGAGGTGGCCGCCTCGGCCGGCGTCTCCCGGCAGACCCTGTACAACGAGTTCGGCGACAAGGCCGGGCTCGGCCGGGCCCTGACCGACCACCGGGTCACCGGGTTCCTGGAGGCGTTCCGCGAGCACTGCGCCCGGCGCTCCGCGCGCGCCGGCGACCCGCTCGCCGACGCGGCCGACTGGATCGTCCGCACCGCGCGTGCCGACCGGCTCGTCCGCGCCTCGCTCACCGGCTGCCGCTGCGCGGGGATGCCGCCGGCCGAGCACCAACCGGGCCGGCTCGTCGCCGAGTTGCGCGAGCGCGCGCTGCGCGCCCTGGCCCCGCACACCGCGCCGCAGGGCCGGGATGAACTCCCCGACTCCTGCGAGACCGCGATACGGCTGGCCCTCTCCCGGCTGATCGCGCCGCCCGACCAGGCCAACTAGCCGACTCGCCGGGCCCGTTCACACCCGCAGCGACCACAGCGTCCCGTCGCGGTCCAGGACGACGAACCGGTCGCCCGCGATCGCCGGGCCGCTCAGCTCCCTGCTGTCGAACGTGCCCGCCCACATCTCGCCGCCGGTCTCCGCGTCGAGGACCCGGAGGGTGGTCCAGCGCCTGAACAGCCGCTCGTCCCTGGTCCGATAGAGCAGGACACAGCCGTCGGCGGCCCGCACCAGCTGGGTGTCGCCGGCCTCGTCGCGCCACAGCTCCGCGCCGTCCTCGGCGGCCCGGCACGCCGTGCCCTCCGCGCCGGTGGGCAGGACGAAACCGCCCGCCACGCCGACGGCCCGGCCGGACCCGGCCGGGCTCCAGGCGCCGTCGTAGGTCCACCTCGGCTCGCCGGTGAGCGCGTCGACGGCGGTCGGCCGCCGGCGGTCCCCGGCGGCGTGCGGCAGGAACACGGTGGTGCCGGACAGCAGCGAGCCGAGGGGCGGGGTGTCCCGCAGCCCGTTCTCCGGCTCACCGTCGAGGAACGCGGTGCGCCAGACCTGCTCGCCCGTGCGCGCCTCGCGAAGGACGAGGTCGACGCCGGCCGTCGTCCCGGCGTGCTCGTAGCAGAGGAAGCCCTCGCCGACCGGGTGCGCCCGGCCCGCGTGGTCCATCAGGGAGATGTCGGGGCTCTCCCACAGCAGTTCGCCCGTCCCCGCGTCCAACATCGCGGTGGAGACCCCCGAGCACAGCACCAGGTCCCCGACCAACGCCAGGTCGCCGCCCTCCAGCGCGCCCGTCCCCCACCGCCCCTCGCCGCTGCTCGGAACCCTCCCGCTGACATAGGAGTCCTCGCGCTGGATCAGCAGACCGCTGGGCCGGTGCACGGCGAACTCGGCGCCGCCGTCGACCCCCAGGTCCCACCGGCGTTCGCCGCTGGCCGCGTCGAGGGCGTGCAGCAGGAGGCCCTCGTTCCCGTTCCGCGTCACGGCGAGCACGGTGCCGTCCACGGCGTTCAGGATCATGCCCCCGCCGGCCAACGGCGCGTCCAACGGCACCTGCCACAGCGGCTCGCCGTTCGACAGGTCGACGGCGTGGATCGCGGCGGTGTCCCTGTAGTCGTGCCCCGCGGCCACGAAGCAGCGCCCGTCGGCCAGGATGTCGTTGCCGTGGCTGGCGAGTTGGCTGATGTCGTCGATGGTCAGCGACCAGTTCACCGGGCCCTTGCCCGGGTCGGCGGTCAGGTAGAGCGCGGCCGAGCCGCCGGCCGCCGCGAGCGCGGCCAGGCCGGCGCCGCGCACCAACAGCTCGCGTCGGCTGGTGTGGTCGCCGCCGGGCGGCGCGGGGGTGGTCGGGGCCTTCGGGGCGTCGGCCGTCGACGCGGTCGCGGTGATGGTCGCCGGCCGCGCGCTCCCCTCGTCCACCACGGTCGGCCCGTGGCGCGGGACGGCGGGCGCCGCCGCCCCGCCGTCGAGGCCGCGCAGCGCCTCGGCGAGCGCGGCGGCCGACGCGTACCGCTCGCCCGGCTCCTTGGCCAACAGCCGCAGGATCAACGCGTCCCAGTCCGCCGAGACGCCGGGGGCGACGGCGCTCGGCGCCGGCGGCTGGTCGTGGAGGTGCGCCGTGAGGTAGCCGAGCGCGTCGGGGGCGGTGAACGGCGGCCGCCCGGTGCGCAGTTCGAACAGCACACAGCCCAGCGCGTACAGGTCGCTGCGCGGCTCGGGGCGGCCGCGCGCCTGCTCGGGCGCCAGATAGGCGGCCGTGCCCACCAGGAACCCGGTGTGGGTCACCCGGTCCTCGGTGGCCACCGGGTCGACGGCGCGGGCGATCCCGAAGTCGAGCACCTTCAGGTTGCCCCGGGACGTGACGAACAGGTTCGCCGGCTTGATGTCGCGGTGCAGGATGCCGGCGGCGTGCGCCTCGGCCAGCGCGTCACAGACCTGCGCGCCCCACCGGGCGGCGTCCGCCGCGCCGACCCTGCCGCGCCCGACGACCGCGTCCAGGCCCTCGCCGCGCAGCAACTCCATGACCAGGAACGGCGTGGTGCCCTCCTCGGTCACGGCCTCGCCCAGATCGTGCACGGTCACGATGTTCGGATGCTGGAGGGCGGCGGTGATCCGCGCCTCCCGCAGGAAGCGGGCGCGCGCCTCGTCGGCCCGGCTGCCGCCGCCGGCCAGGGCCGAGACCACCTTGACGCCGACCTGCCGCCGCAGCCGCTCGTCGCGCGCCTCCCACACCTCCCCCATCCCACCCCGCCCGAGCGGGCGCAACAGCCGGTAACGGTCGGCGAGTATGCGGTCGTTCACGGCCCCAGGTCCCCCACGGATGCGCCCTTCTCGGTCAGCAGGCGCATCGTAGTCCCGCGCCCACGGCGCGGTACTCCCCTCAGGGCGCCTCAGTCGCCCTCGTGCCGCTCCCTGGTCGCCAGCAGCCTGCGCAGCGAGTAGAGGCGGGCCGGCTCGGCGTGGCCCTCGGCCACCCAGTCGTCCAGCGCGCAGTCCGGCTCGTCGTGGCCGCACGCGCGGGGGCAGTCCGCCGCGCCCGGCTCCAGGTCGGGGAACGCGTGGATCACCCGGGACGGATCGACGTGGTTCAGCCCGAACGACCGCACGCCCGGGGTGTCGATCACCCAGCCCCCGTCGTCGGGCAGCGGCAGCGCCAGCGCGGAGACCGTGGTGTGCCGGCCGCGCCCGGTGACCGCGTTGACCCGGCCGGTCGCCCGCCGCCGCTCGGGCACCAGCGCGTTCACCAGGGTGGTCTTGCCGACCCCGCTGTGCCCCACGAAGGCCGTGATCCGACCGGCCAGCAGGGCGTGCACCGGCTCGACGGCCTCCTCGTCGTCGAACCGCTCGGCGGTGGTCACCACATGCCGCACCCCGAGCGGGGTGTAGGTGTCCAACAGCGGCTTCGCCGGCGCCAGATCGGCCTTGGTGAGGATCAACAGCGGCTCAAGACCCGCGTCATAGGCGGCCACCAGGCAGCGGTCGATCAGCCGGGGGCGCGGCTCCGGGTCGGCCAGCGCGGTCACGATCGCCAGCTGGTCGGCGTTGGCGACGACGACCCGCTCGTGCGGATCGTCGTCGTCCGCCGTGCGGCGCAGCACGGAGCGCCGCTCCTCGACGCGCACCACGCGGGCCAGGGTGTCCTTGTCGCCGGAGAGGTCCCCGACCACCGCGACCCGGTCGCCCACCACCACGCCCTTGCGGCCCAACTCCCGGGCCTTCATGGCGAGCACGGTGCGCTCCTCCACCAGGCAGGTGATCCGGCCCCGGTCCACCGTCACCACGAAGCCCTCGGCCGCGTCCTCGTGGGCGGGCCTGCGGTGCGTGCGCGGCCTGGTGCCCCGGCGACTCGGCCGGACCCGAACGTCGTCCTCGTCCGTGTGCTTGCCGTAGCGGCGCATCGCCGGCCCGCCCGCGCCTAGTCCCCGGCCCCCGCCGCGCCGGGCCCCTCGGGCGCCAGCATCCCGTGCCACAGCTCGGGGAAGTCGGGCATGGTCTTGGCCGTGGTGGCGATGTCCTCCACCTCGACGTCCTTGACCACCAGGCCCAACAGCGCGCCGGCGGTGGCGAGTCGGTGGTCCTCGTAGGTGTGGAAGACGCCGCCGTGCAGCGGGCGCGGCCGGATGCGCAGCCCGTCCTCGGTCTCGGTGACATCGCCGCCGAGCGCGTTGATCTCCTTGGTCAGCGCGGCCAGCCGGTCCGTCTCGTGGAGCCGCAGATGGCCGACGCCGCGCAACGTGGACTCGCCGTCGGCGAGCGCGGCGACGGCGGCGATGCCGGGCGTCAGCTCGCCGACCTCGCTGAGGTCGGCGTCGATGCCGCGCACCCGGCCGGTGCCGGTCAGGGTCAGGCCCCGCGCGTCGAGGCGGCACTCCCCGCCCATCTCGGTGAAGATCCGGCGCAGCGCGTCGCCGGGCTGGGTGGTGTGCGTCGGCCAGTCCGGGATCGTGACCCGACCCCCGGTGACCAGCGCGGCGGCCAGGAACGGCTGGGCGTTGGAGAGGTCCGGCTCGATGACCAGGTCCCGGCCGAGGAGCGCCCCCGACGTCACCCGCCACACGTTGGGCTCGCCGCCGGAGTCCGGCGCGTCCACCTGGGCGCCGGCCCGGCGCAGCATGTCCACGGTCATCCTGATGTGCGGCATCGAGGGCAGCCGCTCCCCGACGTGCCGCACCTCGACGCCCTGGTTGAACCGGGGCGCGGAGAGCAGCAGGGCGCTGACGAACTGGGAGGAGGCGGAGGCGTCCACGTCGACCCGCCCGCCGTCCAACGAGCCGGCGCCGTGCACCGTCATCGGCAGCGCGCCGCGCCCGCCGTCGTCGATCCGGGCGCCCAGCGCGCGCAGCGCGTCGATCACCCCGTGCAGGGGGCGCTCGTGGGAACGGGGGTCGCCGTCGAACCGCACCGGCCCCTCGGCGAGCGCGGCCAGCGGCGGCAGGAAACGCATCACGGTGCCGGCGTTGCCGACGTCCACCGTGGCCGGCGCCTGCGGGTGGGCCGGGATGACCCGCCAGGCCTCGCCCCGGCCGACGGGCAGTCCCGAGACCGCCGAGTTGGATGAGACGGTCTCCTCGATGCCGATGCCGAGCGCGCGGAGTGCGTCCGCCATCAGCAGGGTGTCCCGGGAGCGCAGCGGGCGGCGCAGCCAGCCGGGGTCGGCGGCCAGCGCCGCCAGGATCAGGGCACGGTTGGTGACCGACTTGGAGCCGGGCACCGTTACCGTCGCGTCCACCGCGCCGGAGGCGAAAGGCGCGGGCCAGAGGGCCAGGGTCTCGCTGTCGTCGGTCATGAGCCTCACTCTAGTGCGTGACAGTCCGTGATCGCCGGTGTTCAACGGTCAAGCAACCACCGGGCGCCACCGGTCAACGACGTCAGCGTCACCGCGTGAAACAGAATCAGCCAGAAGAAGGCCGGCGTGTGCGTCAGCCGGGCGAGCTGGTCCGCGTCCGAGTCGCGCGCCTGTCCGCGCCGGCGCTTGGTCTGTAGCTCGAAGACCGGCCGCACGCCCCCCAACAGCAGGAACCAGACGACCACATAGGCGAACGCGGCCTGCACGTCCGGCTCGGTGAGCCAGCTGACCAGCAGGAAGAGCGCGCAGGTCAGCAGCACGGTCAGCAGGCCGTAGGCGTTCCGCACCATCACCAGCAGCGCCAGCAGCAGCGCGGTCGCGCCCCACAGCAGCGCCGTGATCCGCCCGTCGGCCAGCAGCGCCGCGCCCCCGAGCCCCAGCAGCGAGGGGGCCACATAGCCGGCCGCCGCCGTGAGGATCATCCCGAAACCGGTGGGTTTGCCCCGGGAGACCGTCAGCCCCGAGGTGTCGGAGTGCAGGGTGATGCCGTCCAGCTTCCGCCCGGTGAGCAACGCGACCAGCCCGTGCCCACCCTCGTGCGCGATGGTGACGGCGTTCCGCGCCACCCGCCACACGCCCCGGGAGACGACCGCCGCCAGCGCGACGACGGCCGTCCCCAGTATCAACCACATCTCGGGAGCGGGCTGGGTGCCGGTGACCCGGTCCCACAGCTCCCCGATATCAGCGATGTCCATGACTGCCCGATCCTAGGGCCTCTCTTTCGGGGGACGCCGAGGCGAGCCGGCCCGGGCGGCGCTAACGACGCGGGCGGCCAGAAGAAACGGTTCGGTCAAGGGGCCGCCCGCTGGGCCACCCGCAGGACGCCATTCACTCCAATGCCTCACATCCCGGCCGGGGCCGCGTCGTTTGGCGGAATGTGACCGCACTGCCAGCCGAGGGCGAGGACCGCGACCGATGATGCACGACTCCCGAGGCGCGGCCTGGCCGCACGGCACCGAGGACATGGGGGTCTTCGTTCCCCCCGAACTGCGCACGGGGCCGCATCCGGACCTGCCCCCCGTGGGGAACGGCTGGGGCTTCGGCGACGACACCGCGCGGCTGACCGACCTGCTCAGGACGGAGGAGCTGCCGGAGCCCCCGGCGCCCCGGCACCGCAGGACCCGCCACCGGGTCACCGCGCCCCGGGAGTCGGCCAGGGTCAGGTGGCTGCGCTGGGCCAGCCTGCTGCTGGGGGCGACGACGGCGGTGCTGGTCGCGATGTTGAGCGTGCTGGGCGGGCTGATCAGCTACCAGCCGCTGCGCGACGCGGCGGCCCCCGGCCAGTCGGCGCTGCTCAACGCGTGGTGGCCGCTGCTGGTCTACGGCCCCTGGCTGGTCGCGTCGCTCTCCATCCTCCGCGCCGCCCTCCACCAGCGGAGCGTGCGCCACTCGTGGGTGGTGGTGATCCTCTTCTCCGGGCTGGCCGTCTGCCTCTCGGTCGCCCAGGCCCCGATGACCACCGTGGACATCGCGGTGGCCGCCGTGCCGCCGGTCTCGGCGCTGGTCGCCTTCCACCAGATCGTCAAGCAGATGACCCTCACCAATCCGCCGCGCCATGCGCTGCCCCGCCAGCGGACCGGCCACCACCGGGGCTGAACGGAGCATTCTTACCCCCTTCTCCGCCTCCTTCTGCCTTCGGGACCCGGGTTGGCCGCCCGCTCCGCCCTAGGTGGCCAACTCATAGGCCGCGCCGCGCTGTTGGCCCGGGTCGGCGAAGTGGACAAAGGGCGCGAAGATCCGGGCGCCGTCGTGGAACTCGACGCCGAAGCCCGGGGTGCTGGCCGGCGGCTCCCGCTCCGAGTAGCCCCAGACCCGCGCCACCCCGGCCAGGCCCGCGTTGGTCACGGCCGCGACCAGGAAGCGCTCGACGGCCAGCGGCGTCGGCCGGCCCTCCCCCAACTCCGGCCGCGGCACCGGCTCGGGGGCCCGCCCCGCCGGCGCCTCCGTGCCCGCCGGCGGCTGCGCGGTGACCGCGTGCCACAGCCTGGTCCCCGAGTCGAACGCCACCAGCACGCCGAAGGGCCGGACGTTCCCCTCGGACCAGGGCTCGACCTCCTTGACCCCGGCGACCGCCGGATAGCGGTCACAGGCGAACTCCACGAAGCGCTCGGGACGCATGGCCCTCCCTGCGTCACGCGGGAGAACGATGCCCCCGTCGACCCAACTGACCAGGCAAGTCTAGGAGTTGACCACCCCGCCCCGGGGTCCCTCGTTCGGGTGAGAGCGGGGCCCGCGCCGCCCGCCGGCCCCCGGCCGGCCGCACGAGGAAGCCCCCCGGGCGGCGTCCTCCGCCGCCCGGGGGGCTCTCGTTCCTGGGGTGAGTGACGGGACTTGAACCCGCGGCCACCTGGACCACAACCAGGTGCTCTACCAGCTGAGCTACACCCACCATGACCGGCCTGAACGGCGCGTTCGCCGCCTTCAACCGCTCCACGAGTGTACAGGGTCCCAAAGGGTGCTCGCACGCCCCGCCCGAGGGCCCAGGAAGGGCCCCGGAGGCCCCGGCTAGCTCGGCGAGACGTGCTGGGCGGCGATCCTGCGGGCCGCCTCGGAGTCCGGTCCCGGCTGGGGAACGAAGACCGCCTCGCGGTAGTAGCGCAGCTCGGCGATGGACTCCCTGATGTCCGCCAGCGCGCGGTGGTTGCCGCTCTTCTCCGGGCTGTTGAAGTAGACCCGGGGGTACCAGCGGCGCGCCAGCTCCTTGATCGAGGAGACGTCGATCACCCGGTAGTGCAGGTGCCCTTCGAGGCGCGGCATGTCCCGCGCCAGGAAGCCCCGGTCGGTGCCGACCGAGTTGCCGGCCAGCGGGCTCTTCCCGGCCTCCGGGGCGTGCTTGACGACGTAGTCGAGCACCAGGTCCTCCGCCTCGGCCAGGGTCCGCCCCCCGGCCAACTCGTCCAGGAGCCCGGACGCGGTGTGCATGGCGCGCACCACGTCCGGCATCGACTCCAGGGCGGCGTCCGGCGGCCGGATCACCACGTCCACGCCGTCGCCCAGCACGTTCAGCTCGGAGTCGGTCACCAGGGCGGCGACCTCGACGAGAGCGTCGTCGGCCAGCGAGAGGCCGGTCATCTCACAGTCGATCCACACCATGCGATCGTTCATGCGACAACCTTACGTCGCGCACCGCGACGGCTTCGTCGCGGTGCACGACCGGCATGTGCGCGGGCCTCAGCGCTCGGGGCGCGGCCGTTGGCCCGGCACCCGGGGCGAGTAGCCGTCCGTCACCGGCTTGCTCCGGCCGGTGCCGTCCTGCTGGCGAGCCCGGTAGGCCGCCCGGTAGGCGGCCGGTGAGGCGCCCAACTGGCGCCGGAAGTGGCCGCGCAGCGCCACCGGGCTGCGGAACCCGCAGCGGCCGGCGACCTCGTCCACCGAGTAGTCGGAGACCTCCAGCAACCGCTGCGCCTGGAGCACCCGCTGGGTGATCAGCCACTGGAGCGGCGCGCTGCCGGTGAGCGAGCGGAACCTGCGGTCGAAGGTCCGCCGGCTCATGTAGGCGCGGGCCGCGAGCGTCTCCACGTCGAACTGTTCGTGCAGGTGTTCCAGGGCCCAGGCCACCACCTCGGCCAGCGGGTCGGCGCCGATGTCCTCTGGTAAAGACCGGTCCAGATGGCGGTGCGGGCCGACCTCCGTCCCGTTGCCCCGCCGGGGCGGGAGCACCAGGCGGCGGGCCAGCGCGGCCGCCGCCTCGGGGCCGTGGTCCTGCCGGACTATGTGCAGGCACAGGTCGATGCCCGCCGCCGTCCCGGCCGAGGTGAGGATGTCACCGTCGTCCACGAAGAGTTCCCTGGGGTCCACGTGCACCGAGGGGTAGCGCTTGGCCAGCGTCGGGGCGTACATCCAGTGCGTGGTCGCCGGCCGGCCGTCGAGCAGGCCGGCGGCGCCCAGGGCGAAGGCCCCGGTGCACAGGCCGACGATCCGGGCGCCCTCGCTGTGCGCCCGCCGGAGCGCCGCCAACGCGGCCGCCGGGGGCGGCCCGGTGATGGACCGCCAGGCGGGCACGATGACGGTGCCGGCGCGGGCCACGGCGCCCAGCCCGTAGGGCGCGCGCAGTTCGAGACCGGCGGTGGTGCGCAGGGGTCCGTCCTCGCCGGCACAGGCCAGCAGACGGTAGCGCGGCACCCCGGCATCCTGGCGGTCGACGCCGAAGACGGACAACGGGATGGAGCTTTCGAACATCGGACTGCCGCTGAACAGCAGCACCGCGACGACTTCGCGGCGGCGTCGGGCAGCCAGCTTGACAGCGGGCTCGGGGCCGTGCGTTGGGTCCTGGCTCATGCTCCTCAGTTCCCTCGGTCGTCGCATCCTCTCGGTCCTGCACGTTTCCCCCGACGTGTTTGCCAAGATCGAATCTACTGTGTCAGGCGAGGTCGGCGGGACAAGTTCATCACTCGGCGCTAAATCGACATGACAACGTGGCGCGAAGCATTCGATCAGGAAGCGTTTCACGTGGCGGCAGTTGGGGGAAGTACGCCTCCCCCCGAGAGCGCCCGCCGCAGGGGGCAGCAGGCCAGGGATGGCCCATCCACCGGGTATACCCCAGGTGTTGAAGGGGTGGATGAGCAAGGTGGGGCGGCCACAGGGAAGTTGGCTGAAAATAAAAGCCGTCAGCAAGAACTTCAGACCGCGCGCCCGGCGTGCGCCGGGGGCGCTCGGGGGGCGCTCGTGCCGCAACCCCTCGAGCACGCTCGGTGATCATGTCCAGAACAGGAGCACCCATGCGCCCCCCGGCCCTGGCATGGCCGCCGCCCCGGCGCCGATCACCGCGCGGAATCACAGGCGCCGGAAAGTGTCCGAAAGCGTTGCCTGGGCGGCCGAGGATGCGGCATCCTGCACGGTCACGGTCGCGGGACCGGTTTCCAGGGTTGTACACACCATCTCTGGGAACTAGGTACCTGAACGCCGTACCCTGGAGGTGGAACCTGTGACGAAAGGGAGTACCCTCCTCCTTCCCCACGCGCTCCGCCCCCATCTCCCACACATTCCCGAGGTCTCCTCACCGACTCCCCGCTGAGGCTCCGATGGCTGGATACGAGTTCCCCGAACCAGCGGATCGCAGGCGCGTCGTAGAACCCGATACGCCCGACCCGGCGACCGAGGACCACGCGGCGCGTGATCCCGCGTTCCAGCACGGCGTGGTGGTGGGCTTCGACGGCTCCACCTCCAGCGAGCGCGCGCTGGCGTACGCCGCCGGCCTCGCGCAGCGCTCCCACGCGGGCCTGATCATCGTGCACGTGGCCAACCGGCTGCCGACCACCGTCTGGGCCGGCTGCGAGCCGCCCGCGCTGGTCGACGTCCCCGACCACCGCACCGAGGTACTGGGGCTCGAACTCTCCTGCGCCGAGCACCTCTCCGACCTGCCCTGGGTGCTGCTGGAGCGCGGTGGCGACATCTGCCACGAGCTGGAGGAGGTCGGGCGCGAGTACGCGGCCAACGCGATCGTGGTCGGCACCACGCACGGACTGTTGAGCCGGATCTTCGGCTCGGTCTCCGGACGGCTGGCGCGCCGCGCCCAGCGCCCGGTGATCGTGATCCCCTGAGGCCGCAGGGCCCCGCCGGCGTCCGCCCGTGGGATGGAGCGGCGGCGAATCCCCACTGACCATTCACCAAATTCACCGGGCATGGGACGTGGATTGTGCGTTTGTGATGGGCATAAAGCTGACACCAGCTCCGCCAGCCGCCGTCAGGCGGCGGCGGACGGGTCGGCTTGGGCCGACGGCCGGGAGGTGACGGACCCGGCCCCGGCCTTCCCCTGCCGGCGTAATGGGCGACGCCGGCAACCTGGGGCGGCCCCCGGGGTGCGTTTGGTGGCACGCACTTCCCCGGGGGCCGCCGCCTGTTTCCGCCTCGCGGTCTCAGGCCACGCTCACTCCACGGTCACGGACTTGGCGAGGTTCCGGGGCTTGTCGATGTCCCGGCCGAGGGCCAACGCCGTGTGGTAGGCGAGCAGTTGCAGCGGGATGCCCATCAGCACCGGGTCCAGCTCGGGCTCGTTGCGGGGCACCACGATGGTGTCGTCGGCCTTGGCCTGCTCCTCGTGCGCGACGGCCAGGATGCGCCCGCTGCGGGCCTTGATCTCCTCCAGGGTGGCGCGGTTCTTCTCCAGCAGCTCGTCGTTGGGCATGATCGCGACGGTCGGCACGGCCGGCTCGATCAGGGCCAGCGGGCCGTGCTTCAGCTCGGACGCCGGGTACGCCTCGGCGTGGATGTACGAGACCTCCTTGAGCTTGAGCGAGGCCTCCTTGGCGACGGGGAAGCCCCGCACCCGGCCGACGAACATCATGCTCCTGGCGTCGGCGAAGTCCTTGGCCAGCGCCGCGATCCGGTCCTCGTCGCGGAGGATCTCCGCGATCTGCGCCGGCAGCCGCCGCAGGCCCTCGATGATCCGCCGGCCGTCGGCCACCGACAGGTCCCTGATCCGGCCCAGGTGGAGCGCCAACAGGGCGAACGCCACGGCGGTGTTGGTGAAGCACTTGGTGGAGACCACGCAGACCTCGGGGCCCGCGTGGACGTAGACGCCGCCGTCGGTCTCCCGGGCGATCGCCGAGCCGACGACGTTGACCACGCCCAGCACCATGGCGCCCTTGCGCTTCAACTCCTGGACGGCGGCCAGGGTGTCGTAGGTCTCGCCGGACTGGCTGGTGGCGATGTAGAGGGTGTCGGGGTCGACCACCGCGTTGCGGTAGCGGAACTCGCTGGCGGGCTCGGCGTCGGCCGGGATGCGGGCCAGCTCCTCGATCAGCTGAGCGCCGATCAGTCCCGCGTGGTAGGCGGAGCCGCAGCCGAGGATCTTCACCCGGCGCACCCCGCGCGCGGCCCTGGCGTCCAGGTTGAGCCCGCCGAGGCGGACGGTCGCGAAGCGGTCGTCGATCCGGCCGCGCAGCGCGCGGTCCACCGCGTCGGGCTGCTCGGCGATCTCCTTGTGCATATAGGTGTCGTGGCCACCCATGTCGTAGCTCTCCGCCTCCCACTCCACCGTGGTGGGCGAGGCGGCGGTGCGGCTGCCGTCGGTGGTGTAGGTGCGGTAGTCGTCGGCCTTGAGGGTGGCCATCTCGCCGTCGTCCAGGGTGATCACCTGGCGGGTGTGGCTGACCAGGGCCGCCACGTCGGAGGCGACGAACATCTCCTTCTCGCCGATGCCCAGCACCACGGGCGAGCCGTTGCGGGCCACCACGATGCGGTCGGGGAAGTCGGCGTGCAGCACGGCGATGCCGTAGGTGCCCTCGACGTAGCGCAGCGCCTCGCGGACCTTCTCCTCCAGCGTGGCGGCCTGGGCGCGGGCGATCAGGTGGGCGAGCACCTCGGTGTCGGTCTCTGAGGCGAGGGAGATCCCGTCGGCGGAGAGCTTGGCGCGCAGCTCGGCGGAGTTGTCGATGATGCCGTTGTGGACGACGGCGACCTTGCCGGCGTCGTCCAGGTGCGGGTGGGCGTTGGTGTCGTTGGGCGCGCCGTGGGTGGCCCAGCGGGTGTGGGCGATGCCGCCGGTGCCGGCGAAGCGGGCCGGGAGGCGCTCCTCCAGCTCGCGGACGCGGCCGGCGGCCTTGACGGTCTTCAGGCCGCCGTTCTTTCCACTGCTGTGGATGGCGATGCCGGCGGAGTCATAGCCCCGGTACTCAAGTCGTTGGAGTCCCTCCAGCAGGAGCGGGGCGACATCTCGTTTCCCGATGTATCCGACGATTCCGCACATCCTGGTTCCTCCTGCTGTCGTTCTTCCGGCTGCCCGTCGTCCCGTGCGCGCCCCGGGTGGGGCGAACGGCCGTCCGTCACCCGTAGACGATCCGGCGCAACTGCCGCAGCGAGAGCGTCGGCGGGGCCACCGCGCGGTGCGGCAGCTCCTCCGCGACGCGCTCGAAGATCCCCTCGTTGGTCAGCCCCCGGGCGCGTAGCTCCCGGTGCCGCCTCCGAACGAACTCCTCGGTGGTCTCGTCGAAATACGCCAGCACATCGAGGACCACGCGGGCGGCTTCGCCACGCCCGAGGGGGGTACTGCGGACCAGGTGGTCCACGAGGTCCTCGTGGGGCGTTCGACGTTCGGGCACCCCTCGATACTGCGGACCGCGGAGGACTTTCGCAACATTCCTGCCCGATATCGGGCAGGGATGTGTCGTGAGCGGGCTGCGGACGGTCTATGGACGGTCTATGGACGCCTTAGAGCCGGTCGATCATGGCCTTCTTGGCGGCGGCGAACTCCTCGTCGGTGAGCACGCCCGAACGGTGCAACTCGCCCAACTCCCGCAGCCGTCGCAGGATGGTGTCCTGGTCGGGCGACGCGCCCTCGCCGCCCGGCAGGGCGGGCGCGTCCGGCGCCTTCGCCAACCGACCGGCGGCGCCCTGGCCCGAGGGGTGCGCCGAGGGGTGCGCCGACGAGTGGGCCGAGGGGTGCGGCAGCCGGGCCAGCACGGCGGCGGTCAACAGCGCCGACTCCGCGACGTCCTTGGCCATCCGCAGGCCCCAGAGCACCACGGTGTTGGGGTCGTGCGCCGGCTTCACAGCGGCCGGGGCGACGCCCTTGGGCAGGAAGCGGACGAAGCCGTTCTCCCAGCCCACCGGCGGCGTCCACTGGACCTCGGCGAGGTCGTGCAGGGCCAGGGTCCTGGGGCCGGCGCTCTTCTTGCTCTCCTCGGCGCCCCAGCCCCAGGTGATCCGCAGCTGCTCCCCGTCGAAGGTCACCTCGCCGTCGGAGGCGTGCAGGGTCAGCGGCACGCTGGGCCCGGGCAGCAGATAGCGGTCGCAGGGCTCGCTCGGGACCTGCTCGATGAGCAGCGCGTTGCGGACCGACTCGACCAGGTACTCGGCGACGCCGGAACGGTCCCGCGCCACCTCCAGCTGGTACGGGTCGGCGGCGTCGGGCAGCCGGCCGCCGGTCGCCTGGACCAGCGGGTCGGCGCCGTGCCGCAGCCGAAGGCGCAGCCGGCCGCTCTTGCGGCCCGACTCGTGGGAGACGGAGGCCACGGCGGTGAGCGGCACGACCAACTCGCCCAGCGAGGACCGCAGCAGATGAACGCCCTTGCCGTGGCCCGGCACGATGCGCAGCACATCGCCCTCGAAGTACCAAGCGCCGGACGGTTGACTGATCTCTGCCATGGCGACCATGGCCCCGATTCTTCCAGCCGGCCCTGACAATCGGGGCGGCGCTGTCGAGGGGATGACCGAATGGGCGTGCGGGGTGAGCGAGTTGGCGCGCACAGTGACCGTGTGCTGATCGACCACCGGCCCCTGGCGGGGCTGCGGCCACCGCACTCCGGAGTTCAGCCGGCAGCCGGCCGTCCGGCCGAGTCGACCAGCGGGCACCGTTCGCCGGGCTCGGTCGGCGGCCCGGGGAAAACCAACTCGTAGCGTTTCACGGTGCGTTCACGTTCGGCGGAGCCGGCCTCACGCGGCCTTGAGGTGGCGTGCGATCAGCATCCGCTGAACCTCGCTGGTGCCCTCGCCGATCTCCAGGATCTTGGCGTCCCGCCACATCCTGGCCACCGGGTACTCGTTCATGAAGCCGTAGCCGCCGTGGATCTGGGTGGCCTCGCGGGCGTTGGTCACGGCGATGTCGGAGGCGTGCAGCTTGGCCATCGCGGCCTCCGTCTTGAACGGCTCGCCGGCCAGCAGCCGGGAGGCCGCGTCCCGCCAGGCGATCCGCGCGGTGTACGCCCGGGTCGCCATGTCGGCCAGCTTGAACTCGATGGCCTGGTTCTCCCCGATCGGCCGCCCGAAGGCGATCCGTTCCCGCGCGTAGCGCACCGACTCGTCGACGCAGCCCTGGGCCAGCCCGGTGGCCAGCGAGGCGATCGCGATCCGGCCCTCGTCCAGGATGCTCAGGAACTGGGCGTAGCCCCGCCCCTCCTCGCCCAGCAGATGGTCCTCAGGGACCCGCACGTCGTTGAAGGACAGCTCGCGGGTGTCCGAGGCGTTCCACCCGACCTTGGAGTAGCCGGGCGCGACGGACAGGCCGGGGGTGCCGGCCGGCACGACGATCGCCGAGATCACCGGGGAGCCGTCCGGCCTGCGGCCGGTCACCGCCGTGACCGTGACAAACGCCGTGATGTCCGTTCCCGAGTTGGTGATGAAGCTCTTGGTGCCGTTGATCACCCACTCCCCGCCGTCCCGCACGGCCGTGGTGCGGGTGCCGGAGGCGTCCGAGCCGCACTCCGGCTCGGTCAGGCCGAACGCCCCCAGCGCCTCGCCCGAGCAGAGCGCCGGCAGCCAGCGGCGGCGCTGCTCCTCGGTGCCGAAGCGGAAGATCGGCATCGCGCCCAGCGAGACGCCGGCCTCCAGGGTGATCGCCACCGAGGAGTCCACCCGCGCCAACTCCTCGATGGCCAGGCACAACGCCAGGTAGTCGCCGCCCATCCCGCCGTACTCCTCGGGGAACGGCAGCCCGAAGAGTCCCATTCGGCCCATCTCGCGGACGATGTCGTAGGGGAACTCGTGTCGCTCGTAGAACCCGCCGATCTTGGGCGCGACCACGTCGCGCGCGAACGCCTCGACGGTGCGGCGCAGTTCCTCGTGTTCGGGGGTGAGGCGGTGGTCGAGAGACATGGTGGGGCTCCTTCTCAGGTCTCCTCGGGGGAGGGGTTCTCCTCGGGGGAGGGCGGTGCGAGCGCGGTGACCGTGCGCGAGGGGCTGGGTCGGCCCAGGCGTTCGGCGAGCCAGCGGCTGGTGGCGGCGAGGGCGTCGAGGTCGACGCCGGTCTCGACGCCCAGCCCGTCAAGCATCCACAGCAGGTCCTCGGTGGCGAGGTTGCCGGTGGCGGAGCGGGCGAACGGGCAGCCACCGAGCCCGCCGGCGGAGGCGTCGACGGTGGTGACGCCGTGCTGGAGGGCGGTCAGGGTGTTGGCGAGGGCCTGGCCGTAGGTGTCGTGGAAGTGGACGGCGAGCCGGTCGGCGGTCAGCCCGGCCGCGTCCAGCGCGGCCAGCACCTCGACCACCTGGCCGGGCGTCGCGACGCCGATGGTGTCGCCCAGGCTCAGCTCGCCGCAGCCCAACTCGGCCAGCCGGCCGGCGACCTCGACCACCCGCGCGACGGGCACCCGCCCCTCCCACGGGTCGCCGAAGCACATCGACAGATAGCCGCGCACCGGAACGCCGGCGGCGGTGGCCCGTTCCACCACGGGCGCGAACATGGCCAGCGACTCCTCGACCGTGCGGTTGAGGTTGGCCCGGGCGAACGACTCGGTGACCGAGGCGAAGACGGCGACCTCGCGGGCGCCCAGCTCCAGCGCCCGGTCCAGCCCGCGTTCGTTGGGCACCAGCACGGGCAGCCGCGCCGGCAGCTCGCGGACCAAAGGGAACAGCTCGGCGGCGTCGGCGAGTTGGGGCACCCAGCGCGGGTGCACAAAGCTGGTGACCTCGACGGTGTCCAGCCCGGCGGCGACCAGCCGGCGCACCAGCTCGGCCTTGACCTCGACGGGGACCAGCGCCGACTCGTTCTGGAGGCCGTCCCTGGGGCCCACCTCGTGGACGCGGACCCGGGCCGGCAGCGTGTCGAGCGCCATCAGGGCTCCTCGCCAGGGTCGGGGGTGACCACGGCGAGGACCTGGTCCATCGCCACGGTGTCGCCGGCGGCGACCTCCAGCGCGGTGAGGGTGCCGGCGTGCGGGGCGACGATCGGGTGTTCCATCTTCATGGCCTCCACCACCAGCAGGCTCTGACCGGCCGCCACCGCGTCGCCCACGGCCGCCTTGACGACGGTGACGGTCCCTGGCATGGGCGCGGTCAGCGACTCGGCGCCCGGCTGGGCGGTGCCGCCCCGGGAGACCACCGGATCGTGGTCGAGCAGCCGCCAGGCGCCGCCGTCCATCCCCAGCCAGCGGCCGCCCGGCACGGGGGCGTGCGTCACCCGCAGCACGCGCCCCGCGTACTCCAGGCGCGCCTCGCGCTCGCCAACGGACAGCAGCCGGGCGGGCGTTCCCCGTTCCTCTCCGGACCCGGACCCGGCCCCGGACCCGGACCCGGACCCGGACCGATGCTCGATCCGCACGGAGCCCTCCGCGACCCACACCGTCACCGGCTCGGCGCCGGCGGCCCGCAGCCGGTGCGGGACGGGCGCGGGCCGGCCGCCGAGCCGCCAGCCGGACGGCACGGCGAACGGGTCGAGCCAGCCGTCGGGCCCCGGCGTCGGCTCCAGCGCGGCCTGGCGCAGCAGCGCGGCCGCCGCGTACACCTCCTCGGGAACGCCGTCCGGCAGCAGCTCGGCCGCGTCCGCGTCGACCAGCCCGGTGTGCAGGTCGCCCGAGCGCACCCGGGGGTGGTCCAACAGGGCCCGCAGAAAGGCCGTGTTGGTCTCGACGCCCAGCACGGTCGTGCGGCCCAGCGCGGCCCGCAGCCGGCGCAGCGCCGTCGGCCGGTCGGGGCCGTGCGCCACGACCTTGGCCAGCAGCGGGTCGTAGTGCGCGCCGACCTCGGTGCCGGCGGCGATGCCCGAGTCCACCCTGACGCCCTCGCCGGCCGGCTCCTCGACCAGCAGCACCGGACCCGTGGACGGCAGGAAGTCCACCCGGCGCTCGCCGTCCGCCTCGGTCAGCCGCGCGGTCTCGGCGCAGACCCGCGCCTCGACCGCGTGCCCGGTGCACGCGATCTCGTCCTGGCCGAACGGGAGTTCCTCGCCGGCGGCGATCCGCAGCTGCCACTCCACCAGGTCGAGTCCCGTGACCAGCTCGGTCACCGGGTGTTCCACCTGGAGCCTGGTGTTCATCTCCATGAAGTAGTGCTCGCCGCCGACCCCGTGCCCGGCCACGATGAACTCCACCGTGCCCGCGCCCCGGTAGCCGCAGGCCCCGGCCGCCCGCACGGCGGCGCGGCCCATCGCGGCCCGCGTCGCCTCGTCCAGCAGCGGGCTGGGCGCCTCCTCGACGATCTTCTGGTGGCGGCGTTGCAGGGAGCACTCGCGCTCCCCCAGGTGCAGCACCCGGCCGGCGCCGTCGGCCAGCACCTGCACCTCGATGTGGCGCGGGCGGTCGACCCACCGCTCGACGAGCAGCGTGTCGTCGCCGAAGGCGGAACGGGCGGTGCGCCGGGCCGCCTCGATCTCCTCCGGCAGCCGCGCGGCGTCGCGCACCAGCCGCATCCCCTTGCCGCCCCCGCCGGCCGACGGCTTGAGCAGCACCGGCATCCCCAACTCCCGCGCCACCGCGAGGAGATCCTCGCCGTGCCCGCCCGGCACCACCGGGACGCCGGCCGCCGCGACGGCCTGTTTGGCGCGGATCTTGTCGCCCATCACCTCGATCGCCTCGGCCGGCGGGCCGACGAAGGCCAGCCCGGCCTCGGCGACCGCCCGGGCGAACGCGGCGTTCTCCGCGAGGAAGCCGTAGCCGGGGTGCACGGCGCCGGCGCCGGTCCGCTCGGCCGCCGCCAGCAGGCGTTCGACGTGCAGATAGCTCTCGGCGGCCGGCGCCGGGCCCAGCCGGACGGCCACGTCGGCCTCCGCGACATGGCGGGCCCCGGCGTCGGCGTCGCTGTGCACGGCGACCGAGGTGAGGCCCATCCGGCGCAGCGTGCGGATGATCCGCACCGCGATCTCACCCCGGTTGGCCACCAGCACCGTGTCAAAGCCCGTGCGCCCGCCGCCCGTTGCGGTCATCGGCTCCCCTCCCCTACATCCGGAAGACGCCGAAGCCGGCGTCGCTCAGCGGGGCGTGGGCGCAGGCCGTCAGCGCCAGGCCCAGCACCGTGCGGGTCTCCAGCGGGTCGATCACGCCGTCGTCCCAGAGCCGGGCGGTGGCGTAGTAGGCGTCGCCCTGCGCCTCGTACCGCTCCCTGATCGGCGCGCGGAACGCCTCCTCGTCCTCGGGCGGCCACTCCTCGCCGGCGGCGGCCAGCTGGTCCCGGCGGACGGTGGCCAGCACGGCGGCTGCCTGTTCGCCGCCCATCACCGAGATCTTGGCGCCCGGCCACATCCACAGGAAGCGGGGCGAGTAGGCCCGGCCGCACATCGAGTAGTTGCCCGCCCCGTAGGAGCCGCCGATCACCACGGTCAGCCTGGGCACCCGGGCGCAGGCGACGGCGGTGACCATCTTGGCCCCGTGCTTGGCGATCCCGCCCGCCTCGTACGCGCGGCCGACCATGAAGCCCGCGATGTTCTGGAGGAAGAGCAGCGGGATGCCGCGCTGGTCGCAGAGCTGCACGAAGTGCGCGCCCTTCTGCGCCGACTCGGAGAACAGGATGCCGTTGTTGGCCACCACGCCCACCGGGTGGCCGTGGAGCCGCGCGAAGCCGGTGACCAGCGTCGTCCCGAACTCCGCCTTGAACTCCTGGAACCGCGAGCCGTCCACCAGCCGGGCGATCACCTCGCGCACGTCGTACGGGGTGCGCGGGTCGGCCGGCACCACGCCGTAGAGGCCGGCCGGGTCGAGGGCGGGCGGCTCGGCCGGCTCGACCGACCAGGGCAACGGGCCGCGCTCGGGCAGCGTGGCGACGATGGTCCGCACGATGCGCAGCGCGTCGGCGTCGTCCTCCGCGAGGTGGTCGGTCACCCCCGAGGCGCGGGCGTGCACCTCGCCGCCGCCCAACTCCTCGGCGGTGACCTCCTCCCCGGTCGCCGCCTTCACCAGCGGCGGCCCGCCGAGGAAGATCGTGCCCTGACCGCGCACGATGACCGCCTCGTCGCTCATCGCGGGAACGTAGGCGCCCCCCGCCGTACAGGAACCGAGCACGGCGGCAATCTGCGGAATGCCCTCGGCGGACATCCGGGCCTGGTGGTAGAAGATCCGGCCGAAGTGGTCCCGGTCGGGGAAGACCTCGTCCTGCATCGGGAGGAAGGCGCCGCCGGAGTCCACCAGATAGACGCAGGGGAGGCGGTTCTCGCGCGCGACCTCCTGGGCGCGCAGGTGCTTCTTGACCGTCAGGGGGAAGTAGGTGCCGCCCTTCACCGTCGCGTCGTTGGCGACGACCATGACCTCGCGACCGCTGACCCGGCCGATGCCGGCGATGACCCCGGCGGCCGGGGCCTGGCCCTCGTAGAGGCCGTGCGCGGCCAGCGGGGCCAGTTCGAGGAACGGGGAGCCGGGGTCGAGGAGCGCGTCCACCCGGTCGCGGGGCAGCAACTTGCCCCGGGCGAGATGGCGGGCGCGGGCCCGCTCGCCGCCGCCCAGCCGGGCGGCGGCCAGGGTCTCGCGGAGCCGGGCGGCGCGCTCGCGGTGGACGGCCTCATTGGCGCGGTACGCCTCGGAGGCGGGATCGGCGGTGCTGCTCAGCGTCGGTGCCTGCCGCATACCCGTCAGGTTAACGCTCGCTAACCGCCATGTCTACAATAGCTTTATGAGCGCGCACGAGCCGTCCGGCTCATCAACCTTCTCGCCTCCCGCAGGGCTCTCGCGTCGGGAGCAGATCCTGCGGGAGGCCTCCAGGCTCTTCGCCGCGCACGGTTTCCACGGCGTGGGCGTCGACGAGATCGGTGCGGCGGTGGGCATCAGCGGCCCGGCGCTCTACCGCCACTTCGCCGGCAAGGACGCGATGCTCACCGAGCTGCTGGTCGGCATCTCCACCCGACTGCGGGACGGCGGGCAGCAGCGGGTCGCCGAGGCGGCTGAGGCCGGCGAGCCGGCCAGCGCGGCGCTGGAGGCGCTGGTCGCCGGGCATATCGACTTCGCCATCGACGACCGGGACCTGATCACCCTGCACGACCGCGAGCTGGACCGCCTGCCGGCGGACGACCGCCGCCGGGTGCGTCAACTCCAGCGACAGTACGTCGAGTTGTGGGTGGAAACGCTGCGCGGGGTGCACCCCTCGCTGGCCCCGGAACGGGCCCGCGCCGCCGTGCACGCGGTCTTCGGCCTGCTGAACTCCACCCGCCGCCTGTCCCGCCCCAACGCCCTCCCCGACCGCGAGGAGACGGCCCAACTCCTGCACCGCATGGCGCTGGCCGCCTTCACGGAGGCGGCCCGCCAGGACTGAACGGAGCGACTGCCGCGCGGCGGTCGCTCGCCCCCCGGCGGAGCGCGTGGGGGCGGCGGAGCGCCTGGGGCGGCGCCCCGTTCCCACGCTCGCCGGGCCGGCGTTCGGGCAGCCGGCCGTGTCACCGGCGACGAGGCCGGCTACGCCGACGAGTCAACTCGGTGCTCCGGGACGCGTTCGCGACGGCGGTCCGTCCCACCCGGCGCGGCAGGCGGCCGGCATCCCGCCGCCCGCCGGCACGGCCGAGCACCGGGGCCGGGGGCCGACCCGCGGGACCAGCCGGCGGGCCGTGCCCGCGCCCGCGTGCCGGGACGGGGCACCACCCAGAACCGCGCGCATCGTCCTCAGACCACACCCGGGCCCCACCGGCACGGCCGAGCACGGAAACCCGGCCCACGACGCCAACCCCCCGCGCAGCCGGCCCGCGTCACCCGAAAGAGCGACCCGGCTCGCGCCGGCCAAGCCGACCGCGACCGAAACGGAACGGGCTCCGTTCATCCGAACGAGGCCCGTTCCGTTCAGCTCACCCGAAGCGCCACCCAACTTTCGTGCCCCGGCAGGGGCACCGGCCGCGCCGGCGCCCCGCGCCGGCGCCCCCGAGACGCTCAGGCCGTCAGGCCGTCACGCCGTCAGCTCCTGCGCCAACGCGTCGCGCAGCCGGGCCGCGCGTTCGGTCACCTCGGCGGGGCCCAACTCCATCGCCCGGGTGCACCAGCTGCCGCCCTCGGCCAGGTCCCCCCGGCGCGAGGCCAGCAGCGCCAGCCGCAGCGCCGCCCGGCCGTGCCCGGCCTCGGCCGCCCTGCGCCACCACAGCGCCGCCTCCGGCTCGCTGCCCTCGCGGGCCAGCAGCAGCCCGAGGTTGAACGCGCCGTTGCGGCTGCCGGCCTCCGCGGCCTCGCGGTACCAACGGGCCGCCGTGACCACGTCGTCCCGGCCGGCCGCGCACATGCCAAGACGCACCTGCGCGCGGCGGTGCCCGGCCTCGGCCGCCCGCTCGTACCAGCGCTCGTACTCCGCCGGCCCCTCGCCCTGCTCCGCCGCCTCGCCGTACCGCTCCAGCAGCACGGCCAGCCGGAAGGCGCCCTCGACGCTGCCGCCCTCGGCGGCCTGCCGCAGCCACTTCTCCGCGAGCCGCCGCTCGGCGTCGCCGGTACCCGACCGCAGCAGCTCGACGGCGAGTTGCAGCGCGGCCTCAGCGTGCCCGGCCTCGGCCGCCCTGCGGTACCACCGCGTGGCGGCCTCCTCCTGGCCGCGCCCGGCGTACAGGATGCCCAGGTTGAACGAGGCGTCCACGCTGCCCGCCTCGGCGGCCTTGGAGAACCACGGCTCGGCGCCGTCCGCGTCGCCGCGCTGCAACAGCAGCACGGCGAGCGCGTTGGCCGCCTCGCGGTGGCCCGCGTAGGCCGCCCTGCGGTACCACTGCTCGGCCTGAGCGGTGCGGCCCTGACCCGCGCTCAACAGGGCCAGGTTGAACGACCCGTTGATGTCCCCGGCCTCGACCGCCGCCCGGTACCAGCGCTGCGCCTCCTGCCGCTCGCCGCGCCGCGCGTGCAGCGCGCCCAGCGCGTTGGCGGCGGGCCCGTCGCCGTCCCTGGCGGCGCTCCGCCACCATGTCTCGGCGCCGGCCTCGTCGCCGGAGTCCCGCAGCAGGAAGCCGAGCGCGCTGGCGGCCCGCGCCTCGCCGGCCTCCGCCGCCTCCAGGTACCAACGCCCGGCCTCGGCGGTCTCGCCGCGCCGCTCCAGCAGCGCGCCGAGCCGCAGCGCCGCCCGCC